>JAIRWL010000017.1 GCA_031268935.1 Holosporales bacterium
AACGGAAAATACACCTTTACCTAATATCATAACAGAATAATTAAAGAACCTATTATCTACCTTGGGGAGGAGATAAATGAAAGGGATTATCAATACAGGATTGTTGTGTTTAGTACTTATACAGTTAACAGATTGTTATGGTATGGAGGGGATAGATTATAATCATAATGGGATTGACATAGGGAATAGAGGGGGAGATAATCTAGGAGCACATCAGATAGATGTTGCAACAGTACCTACGGATCCGGGGGAGTCAATAGTTCCGACGGGGCCGAATGAGATAATAAGTCTAGAAGAAGCAGAACGTGAGCAAGAGCGAGATGTTGCCCAGATAAACCTGGTGCTCGCCGATCTAGAGCTTCAGAGGGAAGTGAGGAGCCTCTGTAAAGACGCTCCATATTTTCAAAAATTAGCATATGAGTGCGGCCTGGACGATACCGGGGAAGATTTAGATAGAGCCTTTCGGATCTCCCCATCTCAAGAAACTGCAAAAGCGTTGAAACAAGCGTTCTCATTATACCTAGAACTTGAAGCTCGGCTTGATGGAGTAGCATATCTAGAATACCGGCTGACCGCAATAGCGGAGAAACTCGCAAGAAAAGCTTTCTTACCCGTTGAGTATGCACCGATCGAAGGAGTATGCGCCGGACTGATTGGATATGCAAAAGAATACAAAGAATACCTAGATGAACTTGGGAAGGATACAAATGATTATCCGTAATACAGCAAAGGAGGTAAATAAAATGAAAATATACAAAGCGAAAACAGAATCTCAGGCAGGATCGAATCCAGTCATAAACGCCCCACCTCAAGGTGGTGCCGTAATAGACATAGATATGGAAAACGATTACTCTATTCGAGTCATCAATCCCCATAATCCTGCGGTTTCATTCCAGGTGCGTAACCCACATACTACAGAAAACAGTTTTGTTCCGATAACCGGAACCAGTTTAACTCACGCCCTACATGGAGCCAATTTATCTTCGGTAATTCGCTTGATAGAAACGATCCCAATACGCCAAGGACTACACAGCGAGCAATTTAATAAAATCCAAGGAGTAATTGCAAACCTGAGGACAGGAAGACCGGCGATAGTATCTCCAACCGTATGGGAATTGGGTAGAAGGGTGCGCATATCTATAACAATAGATCCCTCATTACCCAATTCTTGTACTACGAATCTAGAATGCAAAATATTAAAGGGCTGTATAACTATAGAAGCAGTTTCCTGCTGTTAAAATCACCCCAGAAATGAGATTCCATAACGAAAAATACACCTTTACCTAATATCATAACAGAATAATTAAAGAACCTATTATCTACCTTGGGGAGGAGATAAATGAAAGGGATTATCAATACAGGACTCTTATGTCTAGTACTTATACAGTTAACAGATTGTTATGGTATGGAGGGGAGATAGGATCGTTGATGATCAGGATCTTAAGAAAGCCATCGAAGAACGTTATGCCGGTACCTTATATTTCCAAATAATCTTAAGATAAGTAGAAAAAAGTATAAAAAAAGAGGCAAGTAACTATCCCCTCTTCCTTTTTTCCGGTTGGATTTTCAAATTTTTAGTTTTGTCACGTTTTATTACCATTCCCCCCAAATTTGTTGCTTTAAAATCGTTTTGGCAGATTTGAAGCGCAGTTCTTCTGAGGAGACTGTATGATACCATCGGTCTATTTATGATAATTTCTAGAATTCTCATTCGTATTTCCAAATGTTGCTTACTGAGCTTTTGTAGATCTATGTATTTTCCATCAAAAATTTCTTCAATCAAATTATTGGCTAACTGATCCAAACACTCTTCTACTTGACGTAATCTATCGATAGATCTATTGATAGTTATTACATCTAAGCCGTATTCACTTTCCATTCTCGGATAGGCTTTTCGCCATCTCACTCTTTCAAATCGTTGCTGATCATTCATTGGATCTTGAATATATTCAGTAATTCCGTATCGTAATCTCAACGTTTCTCTTATTTCCAGTGGTGAAAAATTTAATAGAGGCCTTATGACGTTAATTTTTCCTCTCATGGAGATTGGTTTGATGCAAGAGAGGCCTCTTATAGCCGATCCTCTAGATAGCCTCATGAAAAAAGTTTCCCATTGGTCGAGGGAATGATGAGCCGTCATCAGGACGTTTGTGCTAGTCTCTTGGCAAAAATTGAATAATAGATCATATCTAGCCTTTCTTGCTTTCATTTCCAAATTGCCGGCGTTGTTTGCGCAACAATGCTGCCAAATCAAGATATGGCAATCGATATTCCCGCATTCACGCAGGGTCGAAATTGATACTTCAATCTCTGCGGCGGACTCGGGGCGCAATTTATGATCGACAAAACATGCGAAGAGGTGAATACCAAGAGATTTCGCGAATTCATTAGCTAGTAGTGTAAGACATAAACTATCGGCCCCACCAGATACAGCGACAACCCACTTTTTTTCTTCGGCGGCAACTTCTGGAATGTTCTCGGCAAACAAATCACTTGAAATTACCATCCTTATTTCTTTTTACTGCCATTGGAGTTGACGTAATATTGCTGGGCCATGCTAAAAAGATTACTAATCGTCCAATAAATGACGACACCGACTGGGAATGAGGCGCAAATGTATGTAAATAAGACAGGCATCAGTAACATCATATTTTCCTGAATTTTCATTTCGCTCGTTTTTTCTGTATTGCCCCCCTTCTTTCCGTTCATTCCAGTCGAGAATTTTTGCTGAAGAAACATCGTAGTCCCCATTATCAAGGGCCATATTCCGATCCTTAGGAAGCCAGGCAATGTCCAGTCGATGAGTCCAAATAAGTTAAAAATATACACGGGATCTGGAGCCGATAGATCATGAATCCATCCAAAAAGCGGAGCATGTCTCATATCGATACTGATAAAAAATACCTTATACAGACAGAAAAATATCGGAGCCTGCAAAAGCATCGGAAAACATCCCGACAT
Organism: Holosporales bacterium; assembly: GCA_031268935.1. Taxonomy (GTDB): domain Bacteria; phylum Pseudomonadota; class Alphaproteobacteria; order RUG11792; family RUG11792; genus JAIRNI01. Next base: position 2,962 of record JAIRWL010000017.1, read on the forward strand.
CGGCGAAACTTTTTCTTTTTTGTAAAGTAGCATCATCTCCTGATTCATCCTAACTTTATCATTTGCGTATAATTTTTGGAGCGCCGCGATTTTAGGCTGTAATTCTCGAATCCTCGCGGCCGATGCGAAAGACTTTTGCATAAGTGGGAATGTTAGGATTTTGAAGAGCAAGGTCAAAACCAGTATTACGAGCCACATACTAGGTAGTACCTGCCCCAGGCATTCTAACAGATACAGTAACGGCTTTGTAAGCATAAAAAACCAACCGAAGTCGATCGACATTTCGAATTTATTTAATTCCAAGCGATCCGCATATTCATTCAAAATCTTGATATCTTTTGGCCCAGCAAAAATTGCATATGATATCTCAGTTATTGAATTTGGCTTGATTTTTATATCTTTTTTAGAATGGGTTGAACATTTATACGAGTCTTCAGCGAATTTCGAATAACTTACCGAAGTGTTCTTATCTTTGTTAATGATTGCGCAAAGCCAGTATATATCAGTATATCCTAACCAATTACAATCATTGGCAGCGATCTTATTTTGAATGTTTGAATATTTTACCTCTTCTACTTTGTTTTCAAAACATCCAACAAGTCCATCGTGTACGACGGCGTAATTATTATGCTTTGGATTGACACGGATCAAATCTGATGTCGCGGACACTTTCAAATCTTTATCAGAGACATTGATTATTTTGTCCTTGACGTAGACTAAAAATCCATCATCGACGACGATTGTTCTTTCTATAATCATTCCGTTTTGCGTCTGCGTTTTGATTGTGATACTTCCCTGCGTTGCAGAATGGACTTCCGTCCACACGGTTTCACTCGATATCATTTCATTATGTGTTTTGTCCTTATACGATATCGTGTAATAGCTCTCTGATTTTGTCTTTCGTGGCACTAGCAACATAACGTTTGAACTATTTGCATCTGTCGTTTCTTTGTATTTCTTTAACGCGAATTCGTCGATAATTCCGCCGATTAAGTCAATCGATCCAGATACCTTCTCATTTTCAAAATGAATCCTTGAATTCCTCGATAAGGACTCGGCAAGCGTTAATTCTTCGTCAACGGGAGATTCCAGAGACTCGCCATCGATCGATATTTCCGCCGCCTGATTGGTCGTTTCGGCTTGTTCTGAGCTGGATTGCCGTTGATGGACATTATCAAAAAAATAAGTATATGCGATCATAAAGAGGACGAAAATCGATAAAGCAATTAAGATATTTTTCCCACTTGATTGATCATTGTTATTACCAAACGGCATCCTCTATAAACTCCATTTTTTAAAAAAAATTACGGTACTGGATCGAACCCACAATTCTTGAGCTTACTGAATCCGGGTCTGCATCTTAACACACGTTTGACCGTTAGCCAAAAACCTTTAATTGCCCCATATTTCGATATTGCTTCGATGGCATAAGTTGAACATGATGGAATAAATCTGCAACATGGACGTTTGATAGAGAACAACACTCGATAAATTTTAATGCAGATAACTAAAAACTTAGCGGCAAATCCTATTTGCATTATCAGCCCTACTTTTCGATTTCCTTAAACAATACAAGAAATCAGATCTTAGGCAAGCAAAATTACATACCGCTGTCTCGGAAGTGGCTATAAAAACAAAAAAATACCCCGGAAGCAGCTCGCAATCTAACTCTCGAACGAGAGCTCTCAATCTCCTTTTGGCCTTATTTCTCACGACCGCTCCACCGACCTTAGCGCTCGCGGTATACCCCACCATCGAAACGGAAGACTCCGGTCCCTTTAGGCAGATCGAAACCAAGGCACTGGTCTTAGCTCTAGATCCGAACTTCCCAACCTCTAGAAACTGAGATCTCCGCTTCAAAACGGTTGGCATAATATCTCACAGTTTGGCAAACGTTACGCGCTGAGGCGCTTTCGTCCCTTCGATCTCCGAGAGGAAATAACCCTCCGTCCACCGACGGTAGCCATTCTGCTCAAAAAACCATGCCTTCTCTTTCGCACTAAATTACTCGGTTGATAAGTACGTTTCATACCACTAATCACAAAGAAATCAACACCGGGACAGAATGAAAGTATAACAAAAAAAACAAAAGAGGGGTATCAGAAAATGAACCACGCCAGCAAGATAACTTATTCTCAGATTCATGCGAGATCAAGGAAAGTCATTCCCTTCAACCGCTGAGAAATAATATTCAGCGCACAATTTGTTCTTCATGCTATTTGCAAATGATATGCTCGGAGCCCTTTATGATTCTAAATATATTCGGGAAATGGGTGAATATGATGAGTGAGAGGGTAGAACAGGTGTATAGTAATAATCCCTTATCTCCCTTGTCACAAAGGAATTCATAGATCGTAAGGGCAGTGAAAGAAATGATGAATCCCATAGATGATAAGGAAGATATTTTAGTTATTTTCGCTATAATTCCCCAAACACAGATCGAAATGAGAGTCATAAGAGGCGAAAATACCAGGAAAATCCCGGCAGAGGTGGCGACCCCTTTCCCACCTTTAAAACGTAGCCAAATCGGATATATATGACCTATTGTACAAGAAAAACATGTGATGAATTTGGTAGCGGCAGAGTCGCTGAACCAATTCATGCAGAGCGCTATTAATACCCCTTTAAGGGCATCCGATAGAAGGGTAAGTAGTGCTATTTTCTTGTTGCCGGACCGGAGAACGTTTGTCGCACCCGTGCTACCCGATCCGAAATTCCTAAGATCCAAGCCGTTACTTAGTTTTGTCAAAAGAAACCCAGATGGGACCGAACCTATCAAGTACCCAATTAATGGTGGCCACAACAGATTCACTCTACGACCGCAAAGAAAGCGAGATTCGAAACACGTCCATGTTAGCATATGCATTTCAAAAAGAGCGCACAAATGTGTGCTTTTTACAAGTTGCTTAGATTTGTTGTAGAATCTTTCTCGTAATTTTAGTTTTTGCTACATGTCATTCAATTCATGGGATTTTGGTCAAGGACTTTTTTATTCGGAATGATCATTGCCGCTAGCATTCTGTTGCAGGTCGTTGCTCCATCCATCGGGAGAGTCGAAATCAGCCTGTTGAGGTATGGTGCTCAGATTGAAAATTACGCCTTGATCACTACCTTGCTAATCGCCGTTTTTGCATGGTGCACTTTGAAATCTATCTGTTTGTGGATATGGCGAAGTTTGAGATTGGGTTCCAAGAAAAAAATAGATGATAAAAAAGCCGCGGATGCGATCGCCACTCTGATTTTATCAGATGATTATGAATTTTTGCCACTAGCTATGAAAACAACGATTCCAGCGCATTTGCAAGTTGTGAAGACGGCCGTACTTTTGTTTAGAGGATGTGACAAAATCGAAGCGACGACAGAAGAAACGGCTCCGCAAATCGTAAACATCAATATAATGAAGCGAAATATTCAAAAACTACTAAAATCAGGAGATATTGTAAAAAGTATCGCATTGGTGCGCAAGGCGACAGATAAATATACTCGATATGCGACCATTATTAAGGATGAAATACTGGAAATTGCCTTATTATCCAGAGAAAATGGTATTAAATTTAATTTTGATCCTAGCAAATTTAAGTATAATTTCTCGCGATCTTTTATGGAAGAATATTGCGTTTCTATCGCTCTGTTAGAATTTCGGTTGGAGCATAATAATGATGCAAAGCTGAAGATTTTGGAAAAAATATTTAGTAATTACCCAGCAAATTCCAAAGTTGCTATTACGTTGCTGGATTTTATTACTGAGCAAGGACATAGTGATGCGACTGATAAGAAGATAATTAGTATTATCAAACAAGCATTTGCGTTAAATCCGAATAGAATATTGGCTTATTATCTTCTTAAAGTGAATCGAAAAGATTTATTCGAAGTGGCGCAGACGATCGTTTCGACAGTTATTGATACCAACATCGATAAGGTATGGTTTATGCTGATCGTATCGACCAAATTAAATTTAGTTGCCAAGGTAAAGGAAATCATCAAACATCATCTTTTCGATCAAAATTGCGTAGATGATCTTTCAAAATTTTATATTCAGAATCATGAGATATTGTCGAAAGATGGCGAAATAGTCGAAATTATCGGAGAAATTTATGATAGAAATTAAATTTATTAAAATTAAAACTTGGGCAAGCTTGCCATCGTACGCAACAGAATACAGTGCTGGATGTGACTTGACGGCATGCCTGGCGAATACAATGACGGTGGCCCCAACCGAGATAGTGGCCGTGGATACAGGAATTGGAGTCGAGATTCCTCGAGGGTTTTTCGGTATGGTGTGTTCCAGATCCGGGCTGTCGCTAAAATACGGTATTGTCGTTCTAAATTCGCCCGGCATCATCGATTCTGATTATCGTGGCGAGATTAGATGTATTATGACTAATCATTCCTCAAATCCATTTGATATCGAAAATGGAATGAGGATTGCTCAGATGATTATTATCCCATTTCAGCAAGTTAATTGGACTGAAACGTCTGTTCTTTCTGAATCCGAAAGAGGAGCATGCGGATTTGGCTCAACCGGCGGATTTGACGCAACCAAGATTTAATTCTTTGATCCATATTTGTCATACAGATATATCGAGGAAAATGTGAATTCTGAAGACTCGGTAATCAGTATTTATTTTTGCCAGATACATTCAAATTATGATGATCGGAAGTTATGTATAAGGCGCACTGATTTAAGATACTTTATCAAAACTATCCTATATTCTCCTCGTCAATATATCTTGCCAATAGCTCTCGATTTTCTTCATAAACTTTAATCCGCGCTCTAATTCCTGCTTCCCAGATATTGTTGCTTCAAAGCGACTCATATGCTGATTAACCGCATTTTCCAGTTTTTGACACAACTCTAATCCTTTATCGGTAAGACTGAGATAAGAAGCTCTTTTGTCATACTCAGAGGGATTTTGCTTCATATATCCATTCGATATCATCTTTTTTACGTTATACGATGCGTTGGAACCAACGTAATATCCTCTAGATAATACTTCCCCCATAGTAATCACATTATCATTAACGTTCATCAATATGAACGCCTGAATACTGCTAATGTCTACGATTCCCAAACAATCCAATTCTTGTTTAAGGATATCCAGAAATACTCTGAACGCTTTTTCGCCACAAGCCGAAAGTTCTAAACAGCAATTTCTCATAATATCACGCAATACATAATATCATTCATTAATGTCAATAATAAATCAATTCAGTTAAACATCAGTTAACGGATTCGCAAAATATAGAAGTATTAAATTAAAGTTATTCATGAATCGGTGATTTTGACAAATTATTAGCAAGTATTGAATCGATTCTAATATGATTAAATCTTGCAATATCTGGAACAAGCGATGAAGCAGTCATACCAGGTTGAGTATTGATTTCCAAGAAGTATATATCTCTTCCATCAAACTTAAAATCTACTCTGGCCATTCCTTTGCAATGGCAAGCAACAAACGCCGTTTCTGCCATTTCGTACATTTTATTTCGTGTATCCAATTCTATCTCAAAATCGCATAAGTGAATAGAGCCATTTTCTTCGTACTTACTTCCATAATCGTAGAATTGATTCTTAGGAAGGATTTCGACGGCTCCGACTACTCTTTCGTCGACGACCAGGACCGAAAATTCACGCCCATATATGTAGTGTTCTACGATTACGTCTTTCCCGAAAACCCAATCCAATCCCTTGAGATTCGCCAAATCAAAATCATTTGAGATCAAAAAAACTCCGATACTTGATCCGTTCTCCGCCGGTTTTACGACGAATGGATAACTTATTTCCAATCTACGATGAATATTAATATTTTTTATTTCGTCGGAACGAATACCGAAGCCGCCGATAACATTAACTCCGGCAACATGAACAATATTTTTGCAGATAGATTTATGGAAAGCAATAGCGGAACTTAATACACCGCTGCTATTATAAGGGACACCGAACACCTCCAGTACCCCCTGAATCACTCCATCCTCTCCTCCGCACCCATGGAGGATATTGACAACATAATCTGGATTAGAGTTATATAAATTATCCGTCAAATAGCGGAGATCTTTTTTGATAATATCCAATTCATACACACTGTGACCTAATTTTGTTAGCTCATTTGCAACAAATTCGGCGGATTTAAGGGAAATTTCCCTTTCTGAAGACCAGCCCCCCTTCAGTATTGTGATTCTTAGGCAATTTTTCTGCATAATGTCGTAAACTTGAATTTTAGATGTAGCTATTATACATTAAACGGGCGGGGCTTTTTAAGCATTGACTATTCGAGTGTTTGAGCTCAGTTCCTAAATAATTTACTTAGGTTTTTGTGATGGCAAAAAATACAAATAATAAATCAACAATAATCCTGTCGATTTCTACTGGGTGGATGTTTTATCTACTTTGTTATGTCGCGAGAGTGGAGCCTAGCGTTTTATCTACCGAGCTTATGAGAGAATTCGGGATGACCGCGTCTACTTTCGGTATGGTGGTTTCTTCTTTGTATATTACATACTGTTTGATGCAAATACCTAATGGGATTTTATTGGATAAATTTGGGGGTAGGATTATTTTATCCATTAGTGCTTTGATTTGCAGTATCGGAATATTTATATTTGGATTTGCCAAAGTTCCGATGCATTTGGAGCTCGGAAGAATTATTCTTGGAGTAGGTTCCGCTTCTGGATTTATAGGATGTACAAAAGTCATTAGCGAGCTGATTCATCCGAGCAGGTATTCATTGTTTGTTGGTATATCTATGTTCGTCGGATGTTTGGGTGGCATTTGCGGAAGCGTTCCGACGGCTTGCCTCGTTTCTCATTTCGGATGGAGGATGACAACCTGGCTAATCGCTTCAATAGCAGTATTGCTATCGCTTTTAGCAATGCGGATTGCTAAGCCCAAATATAGCAACAACGATGGTGGAACCCAAGAATCTAAACCATTAGACGGTATAAAAATATTAGCCAAGAATCCAAAATTCTGGATTTTAGGGATTTATGGAGCGATTAGCTATTTACCGCTGAGCGCCATTGCCGAACTCTGGTGTACTCCATTTGTCGAAAAAAAATATGGAGTATCGACATCGATTGCGGCTTTATCGACCACATTTATATTCGTGGGGTATGGTATAGGAAGCATTATTACCGCTGAACTTGCTAATTTTTTTAAGAGTTGCAAGAAAGTTATTTTTATTTTTACGATTCTCATGATCGTATCTTTTATACCTATAATTTACGGTGAGGGGATACACATAGGTTTTTATTTTGGTCTACTATTCTTTTTTGGAGTATTTGGCGGGACAATTCCGCTTTTCTTCACGCTTGCCTTTAATATGGTTTCGGAGAGATATGGCGGAACCTCGGCTGGATTCATGAACATGATTATCATGGCCGGGGGCTTTATTTTTCAGCCCTTGCTTGGAGAATTATTGGATTATTTCAGAAACGGAATGTTAGATGCAAACGGCCTTCCGCTTTATACCTTCGAGATGTATCAGGATGCATTTTTAGTCATTTTGAGTTGTATGATTGCTTCTATATTCTTAATATTTTTTATAGAAGATGTTAAAACTCCAAAACAAACCGATTAATTTTCATCCACTTATTTTGATATGGATATTATAGAGATCCGTCCAACAGGGCGACACCAGCGGCCGTAGCTAATATAACGCTTCTGTTTTTTTTCACAAACCTGAGCACATCGATCGAAACTTTGTCTACGGCGTAATCGATCACATTCCTCGCTGCCGTGTAAGTGGATAACACGCCAAATCCAATTGTCCCAACATTGCTTACGAAAGAATAAATGCCTCCGGCGCTAGAAGAATGTTTCTTGTGAGAACTTTGTGGTAATTGAGTTTGATTCATGGGCCGTGCCCTGACAGAGTGAGTAGATGCTGAATTCTCATCACTTGTAAATGCAACTGGCTCACTAGTCGACAATTGGGAGGGGAGAATACTTCGTTGTGCAACGGCATTTTGCTGATCCGTACTCACAGGCCCAATACCAACATTACCACCGATCCTAAAATAAGGGCTCATAGCGATCATCTCAGGGTCACGGCTAATTGAGCGGTCGCCCAGCGACATAACTTGCATACCCGAAAATCCAGAAGATAAGTCCAACGTCGATTCCGGTAAGGCAACGAGACTGGAGCAGTGCGCTAATTGTTGGCAAAAATATATACCGCTAAGCGCTGTAACCATTGGAGTTAATTTAATTATTTTCATCATTTTGACCTGCATATTGGTCGCTCTGCACTGGTCATTATTTCAATGTATGTTTAAAATTTCATTAATTCCTCGCTGAATTTAGTATTTTTTTCTGCTTTAATCAAAGGGATGATTTTTCTGATGAACTGGGTATATACTGGTTGGAAGTTTTAGATTTACTGACTTGATAATGCTCGAATCGTACGTTGTTCTTAGCAGGAAATACAGACCAAAGGTTTTAGAAGATTTAATTGGACAAGAGATTTTAGCTAAATCGTTAAAATCGTGCATCGATAACCGAAAGGTTCCGCATGCGTTTTTATTCCATGGAATGCGTGGAGTTGGCAAAACGACGACGGCGAGGATTTTGTCGAGATGTTTGAGTTGTGTTGGTGAGCATGGCCTCACCAACATGACATCCCATCCGTGCGGAAATTGTCATTCTTGCCTAGCGATCGACCGAGACCACCATATGGATGTTATGGAATTTGATGCCGCTAGTCGAACAGGTGTCGATGATATTCGCGAAATTATTGATTCTTCTCAATACGCACCGATCTTAGGGCGCTTTAAAATTTATATAATTGATGAAGTGCACATGTTGTCGAAGAGCGCTTTTAACGCTCTGCTAAAAACTTTGGAGGAGCCTCCTCAGCACGTCAAATTTATTTTTGCAACGACAGAACTTTATAAAGTTCCAGAAACGGTATTGTCACGCTGTATGACATTTCAATTAAAACCTGTATCTCCGAATTCTATTGCAAAGCATCTGCAAATAATTGCCCAAAAGGAGGGGTATTCTTTGGATCAGGATGCTAGTGAAGTCATTGCCGAGGAATCTGAAGGATCTGTAAGGGACGCCTTATCTATCGTTGAGCAATCTATGATGATCGTTTCTAATTCTAAGACTATAACTTCTGACATAGTATTTGAGATGTTGGGAAGGTCTACGAATCGAGAGATAGAAAATTTGTTGCATTTAATCTTATCATCGGATTCAAGGAGTGCTCTAAAAATCGTAGAAGATCTCACATCCAAGGGAGCGGATCCTTTCATTCTGTATAAAAACATCCAAAATTGTTTGTATAAAATGATTGTAGAAAGCACTAACTCTAGTGAGAATCAAAAGAATTGCCAATCCATACAAAATCTACTATATCTCTGGCAAATTTTACTTAAACAAACAGAAAATATGAAAAATGCTCACAATCCTATTCAAGTGTTGAGTGCCGCCGTAGTAATTCTATCATTGACAGCATCATTTCAAAATATAGGCGATCTCTTCATCAAAGAGGAAGAGTCGCCCGAGAAACAAATCTTAAATAAGGTAGAAAGTAAATTCGAAGGAATCACCATTTCAGAAATTGAGTAAACTATTAATCTGGCACTGCAGGTACCGCAGGCACTCCAGCTTCTGCAGATACTGAAGGTTCTACGGATTCTCCCGCTACTGTAGCAGCCGCACGTTCTTCTTCCTCGTCATCTTCATCATATTGGAGCCCATCAGGAATATCGGGGTAGCCAGCTCTTCCACAATCAGGATCACAACGGACTCGCATAAGCTGAGCACCTTCCATTTGATCGATTATTGTCCTATTTCCGGCAGTAAAACCACCCTGGAGGACGGGAGGCTCGAGCCGTCCTTGCTCTAAAGGTTCTGGGGATGGAGGGAGAGTGGAGGCTGCACTTGACTTAGATTTCCAGATCCAATATATCAGCCCCCCCAAGCAACAGGCACCGGCCACAACACCCCCGCCTATGACCCATGGCTTCCAATTTGCTCCCGTGGTGGTATCTTCGCGGGGCGCAGAATCGTCTCCTGCTTTCAACGTTGTCCTTTGACTAATCCGAGAGCTCTTGCTAGTTGGTCGAATAGCGTGTGATGCTTCGGATTCTGCGAAAACTCCGCTGATGGCAATCAGTGCAGTAATTTTTAAGCATTTTGTGAGTGTCATGATTAGATCCCCTCCCCTGGGAATAATGAAGTAAAACGTGCGCTATTTTAAAGTGCCCAAAAGTGTCTAGATAAAAAAATCCGCGAAACACTTGTTGATGTCTAAAGCGTTACGGCGTGTTTTTTTTATGACCCCAGGCACTGAAACCAAGCGCAAATATCTCATTCATTGTAAGAGCCCAGATTTTCAAAATCAATCAATTTTTATTATATTACAATAAGTTAATATTAAATTAATCTGAAATATCATATGTTGTTTATTTAAAAAATCTAAGTTATTAATCTAAAATAATGGAATTAGAGATAAATACATCTACTTTTTTAATAACTTTAAATACATTATTAATATGGTTAGGGTAGGCATGCTAAAGGCCGAGACCCAAATTGGGATTCTCCCATTTTCACCGATGGCGATCAGGATATTATTTGTAAAATGGACTGGAAAGGCTATTATGATTAATGTAGCCACTTTAAGAGCATATCTGCTGGTATTTCTGGCATCGTAGTTTATACAGAAAATTATTGATAACAATACTAAGGCAAAGATTTGAAGAATAGCCGATAGTCTTGCGAACCAGTTAATTTTGTGCTTGATGCTGGAGAGGCCGACTTTTTCTAGCATCTTGACATATTTTGCCATACTCCAAAAAGATATGCTTTTCGGATTTGTTGTCATTTTATCGATATTTTGAAATGATAAATTTGTTGGAGCCTCGAAAAGTTTGGAGTTCTTTTCAGAACCATTAATATCGACAATTTTTGCGTTTAGTAGTTGCCACGAATGGCCGATTATTTCGGCCTCCTCTGAGTAAATTGAAGCAACAAAATTGTTTTGTTCATCAAATTCAAAAAATCTCACATTTAAGAGTTTCTTATGTGAATTTAGAAAAGATTTGGCATAAATAATATAGGATTTAGATTGACAGACATCTCGAAACCAGACGCCCTTATTCGTAATCGTCATCTTTTCCTCGATTTGAGTTTTTTTCGTGACTCTTGACTCGATTGCCCTGATTTTGTTCATTGAAAACACTGATAACTCATCTAAAATAGTAATATGCAAGCAACCCATCAGAAGGGCCGAGCATAGGATGTAACGAGTAAGTTGACGTGCCGATATGCCGACGCATTTTACTATCATCAATTCCATTCTCCCGTGAATCGTTATAAAAAACAGGATTGTTCCCAAGAACACCGCAAATGGGAAAAACGACGAAGTTGTTACGATTGAATTCAAAACCGTGAGCTCGAGAATTGTCTTGTTTGGAATACCGGCATGACTCGATGCAAATCTTCTGACGATTTCCATATATTCCAACATTGCGATCATGAAGAAGAAACAACAAAGTACGATAATAATATTTTTGAAAAACGAAATCGTTATGTATTTGAATAGAACATCATTAATTTTCATTTCGCCTTTTTTCTTAAAGTTATCAGGATTATCATCGATATAATCAAGAAAATTATAAGATAATTGATATGTATTAGTGGTGAATATTTAGATGATGCATTTACCAAAATCATTACAATAATTTGAAATATTACCCCGAATAAAAATATACCAACAGAATGCATCGATCTTCTGCTACGAATTCCTGATGTTAGGACGAACATCAATGATATAGCCGCATTAATGAATGGAATCAGTGAAACAGCGATTCTGCCGTGATACTCAGCTAAATATTTATTCCTTAGCTCGAGATTTTCGATTTTTTTCGCCATAGCCAGTAATTCACTTTGTGTATTCTCGTATATTTTACTTTTTCTTTTAGTGTATTTCTTAACGAATTGAGAAACGTTGTAAGTAAAATTTTCAAATGACAGCATAGATATCATCGAATTATTCTCATCAAGTTCCTGGCGGTACCCATTGTCGAGAGTAATAAATAAATTGTCCCGATCTACTACATAATGTCCCGATTTAGCAGTGATTATATTGGTGTTCATTTTTCCACCTTTAGGAATATATGAGATGAAAACATCTTCAATGGTATTTTCAGTTTTCTTACCGATATAAATTACCGAATCTCCGACCACGTTAAAGACCCCCTGTTTGATGACCGACATCGAAATTTGACTGTGAATCTTATCTTGTAATCTGATGAGATTTTTGTGAGTATAAGGAGTAAGAGATGATTGAATAAAGAACACAATACTAGCTATACAAAAAAAGAAAAAGAATATTGGTTTAAGAAATGAAAATATTCCGCTTCCAGACGTCATAAAAACTAATAATTCTTTGTCTGCTTGCATTTTATGTAGAACCGATATCGACGCAATTATTGAACAAGTTGGAAGGATGACGCTAGCTATATCTGGAAATGTGCAGAGTATGAATCTAAGGAAAATTGATATGCTAACATCTTCTGAAACTATCAGGGTTATGTGGCGAATTGAAACAGTAATCCATACCATGATGACGACGATAGGAGATATGATTAATAATACAGAGAAAAACTTTTTTAGTATATAAAGATCAAATACTCGATTCGATATCATCACTAAAACTATAATTCCTTTTTTTTATTACTCCACCGTTACTGATTTTGCCAAATTTCTCGGTTTATCTGCATCCAAGCCTTTAGCTTTTGCCGTATAATAAGCCAAAAGATGAACCGCCGTTGCAAACGATAAGGGCCTCAAAAGCTCATCGATTGGTGAAATATGCGATGTAATTTCTTCGTGAAAAACGAGGCAATCTACCAAACTGTTATTTTTGAGATCGTGAATAGATTGTAGCGCCATGTTCGTTGTCATGAATATAACTCGTCCATGTCGAGCTAGAATTTCTTGTGTATTGGATAGTGTTTTATCAAAATAACGATCAAAAGGGCAAATGACGACTGAATATACATTCGAATCTATCATTGCGATCGGCCCGTGCTTCGTTTCTCCGGCTGGATATCCTTCGGCACTTATGTACGATAACTCCTTCATTTTAAGCGCTCCTTCAAGAGCTATCGGATAACTACATCCACGCCCCATATAAAGTATATTTTTGCTATCTTTTATCTTTTCTGCAATGCTTTTCAATTTATTTCTATCGTTTAAAATTGAGAGCATTATGTTTTCTGCAATTTTTGCATTAAAATTATTTTTTTTTAGTACCAATATTAGCATAGCAATCGCCTGAGCGATGAATGACTTTGTCGAAGCCACTCCAATTTCGAATCCAGCTATGGTTTTTAAATTATACTTAGATTCTCGCGCAATCGAACTTCCTTCTACATTGACGATAGATAAGGTATCGAACCCTAGTTGTTTGATCTTTCTCATCGCGGCTAGTGTATCGATAGTTTCTCCAGATTGGCTTATGAATATATACAACGAATCCTTGTCTAATACAGGATTTCTATACCTAAACTCAGAAGCGATTTCGATATCAACGTGAAGTCCAATCAATTCTTCTATCCAATACTTAGAAATGAGCCCCGCATAAAATGAGGTCCCGCAAGCTACAATGTAGATACTACTATAGTTCGAAATATCAATATTGCAGTCGAATTGAGAAAACATCCTATCGAGTACTACTGGTTCCTCAAATATTTCCTTGATCATAAAATCTTCAAACCCATTTTTCCCAGCATCTGTCAATGAGATATTATTTAAATTTTTTTTCCTTTCAACGATTTCCCAGTTTTCAGTTAAAATATTGTATTCTAAATGATCAGATTTTTTGCAGATTACGAAATCTCCTTCTTCCAAATAAGAAATTTCATCGCATAATCCTGATAAAGCGATAGCATCCGATGCTATGTAAAATCTACCCCGATCGCCACTTATTCCAATCGCCATTGGGGAGCCCTTTTTCGCTCCCATAATAAGATTTGAAGTTTGCTCATGAATTGCAACGATCGCAAAAGTTCCAACCAGCTGTGATATGGTTTTTTTAAAAGCATCGACGAAATCGATTCCATTTTTTAAGTGGTAAGAAATTAATTTGGCGATAACTTCTGAATCGGATTCACCATTAAAAACAAAGTGATCTTTTAAAAGGAGATTTTTTAAATCTCTATAATTCTCGATGATCCCATTATGAACGATGGCGACTCCATCGGAAGTATGAGGATGAGCATTATGTTCATTGACCTCGCCATGTGTAGCCCATCTCGTATGGCCTATACCTATTTTACCAGATAATTGTTCTGTTTCGGCTAAATCCTTAAGAACATCTATCTTCTTTACAGTTTTTAAAGTCTGTAGATTCAAATCATCATCTATAAGAGAGACACCAGCAGAATCGTATCCTCGGTACTCAAGCCTGCGGAGCGAACCGATGAGATCACCCAAAACGTCATCTTGCATGCTCAAAATCGAAACAATTCCACACATACGCCAATGCCCAAAATCCAAATCACGTGAGCATATTATGCCACAAAATATAGAACGTTTTTCGATCTAAACGTCTTTCATCGATAACTTAATTCGATCTTTTTCATCAATTCCTATGACCTTAACCCGAACTTCTTGACCGTGATGTAATACATCGGACACGGCCGAGACTTTATGATTAGCAATGTTACTAATATGCACCAACCCCTCCTTATTACCAATCGAAACAAATGCCCCAAAATCTGTGATTTTAGTAACTTTCCCAGCAAATACCGCTCCTATATCTGGCGGGCAACAAATGGATTTTATAGACTCTAATGCTTCCTCAATTCTGACCTTATCGGGAGAAAAAATTGAAACTACTCCATTGTCATCGATGTCGATTTTGGCGCTAGTTCTTTCGCATATTTCCTTGATAATTTTTCCTCCTGGTCCTATCAGGTCACGGATTCTATCTTTATGAATAACAAGTGTATGCATCCTGGGAGCATTTTCGTTAAGCTCAACCTTGGCTCGAGAGATCGTTTTGTTCATAATATCTAGAATATGCAATCGGCCAGTTTTAGCCTGATCTAGAGCCTTTTCTATGATCTCTTCATTGATACCGGCGATTTTGATATCCATTTGCAGAGCAGTGACGCCATCCTTTGTTCCGGCTACCTTAAAGTCCATATCACCGAGATGATCTTCATCTCCCATGATATCTGATAAAATAACATAATCGTCCCCATCATTGATCAGACCCATCGCGATTCCAGCGACGGGAGACCTTAATGGAATTCCGGCGGCCATCATCGATAAAGATGATCCGCAGACGGTAGCCATGGACGATGATCCGTTGGATTCAGTGACGTCAGAGACGACTCGTATCGAATATGGGAAATCTTCTTTCGTGGGTAAAACTGGCACTAAGGCTCTCCAAGCGAGTTTACCATGCCCAATCTCCCTTCTTCCAGGAGCGCCCATTCGACCAATTTCCCCCGTAGCATATGGTGGAAAGTTGTAATGCAGCATAAACCTCTCTTTCCTGTCTCCCGAAAGATCATCCAGAATTTGTTCATCGGAACTAGACCCAAGTGTCGAAACGACGATCGCCTGCGTTTCGCCGCGCGTGAAGAGAGCGCTGCCGTGCGCTTTCGGAAGAAAGTCAATTTCGCAAGCAATATCTCTGACTTGATCCAACTTTCTGCCATCAATCCTCTTACTGGTTTTCAGGAGCGTTTTCCTC
This sequence comes from Holosporales bacterium, assembly GCA_031268935.1. GTDB lineage: Bacteria > Pseudomonadota > Alphaproteobacteria > RUG11792 > RUG11792 > JAIRNI01. Next base: position 18,678 of record JAIRWL010000017.1, read on the forward strand.
ATTTCAGTAGCTAAGATGTGCTCGAATAAACTATCGAGAACAACCTTCGATTGCTCCCCTTCAAATTCCGCAAATAATTCTTCTTTGGCTGTTTCAATACGTTCACTGCGATCCATCTTTACTTGAGTCTGAAGAGCCGCTCTGATTTTTTCGATCGAAAATTCTTCAACCTTTTTTAGCGTCTCTTTATATTTTTCTTTAAAAGGAACAACCAGCAATTGCTGTTTCCCGGCTTGTTTTCTAAGGTTATTGATCATATCGATGACCGGTTGTAGTGACCGAAATCCGAACATCACGGCATCTAACATTATGGTTTCGGATAATTCTTTTGCTTCGGATTCGACCATCAGGATTCCATCATGCGTTCCTGCAACTATCAAATCCAGCTCAGTTTTGTGAGAGGGATTCAAGACGTATCCTCCGTCCTTGGAGTACCCGACTTTACAACCGGCGATTGGACCGAGAAAAGGAACGCCAGATAGGCTAAGAGCAGCGGAAGCTCCGATCATGGCCGCAATGTCCGGATCACAGTCGGCCGAATAGCTGAGGACCGTGCAAACAACCTGAACTTCATTCAAAAAACCATCGGGAAAAAGAGGTCTAATTGGTCGATCGATAAGTCTCGAAATTAGAACCTCACGATCGGCCGGTTTTCCCTCTCTTTTCAGGAATCCTCCAGGGATTTTCCCTGCCGAATAGAACTTCTCTTGATAATTTATCGTTAATGGGAAAAAACTCGCATCGCTTGCTGTTTTTTTTGAAAATACGGCCGTACAAAGTACTACGGTCTCACCAAATCTAACGATGACGGCGCCATCGGCCTGACGAGCTAGCTTACCAGTCTCGATAGATAATAATCTCCCTGACCATGATATCGTCTCAGTTTTAGTTAAAAACATTCAATTATTCCTTTCAAAATTAAGCTAGTTTACAACAATTCTCTTAATGTGCGAAAAAGCACGGGAACATGTTAACATAACGAATGTTGGCATTACCATAAAAATACATTCAAATTTTATCATGGCGGAGATGTCCTAAAAAACTGTACTTGAAGAAATACTAATAGTATCATCCGCAGTAGTCATCGTTTTTGTGAATTTGCAAGGCGCATTTTGTATACCGGAAACTTTAGAAAGCATATCGTTTTAGCATTGACGGTTTTCGTTATTCTACTCGCAGCCATTTTTTTGGTTAATCATTTTGGAAAACCTTCTCTCCTGTTTTCATCTTCAAAAAAGCACAGCCAATGCCCTTATCCAGGAATCGCCGTTTTAGACGGGCAAAAACTAAAGAATTCGGCTACCTGTTTTAAGAGTCATGAGAAATTGGCCGAAATGCTTTCGGATATTTTATCAAAAATTAGGGAGTCGGAGACAAAAATTAAAGCCGCTTATGAAAAAATTAAGGATGATCCTAAGTTATCTCAAAAGCAGAAGCTCAAGGATATCGCCAAAATAGAGGCGAAGTGGGCTGATATTTCCGCGAAATACAACTCAGAAATTCAAATTGTTAAAAATGCAGATCTCAAGCTTTCTGAATACATACAGTCCAAGCTTTCTGATGTGATAAAAGCGATTGCGAAATCTTTGAAATTGTATGTTGTTTTAAGTAAAGGGACGAAAGATGCTCTATTAGTTTTTTATAATGCAAATGGCCTTGATATTACGGATTTGGTTATCCAGAAAATGAACGAAATTTTGCCGGAGGTAGCTTTAAAGGAATTGATCGCCCATGATTGATAAGAGTTTTTACGAAAAGAACAGGCCCTTCAAATTTCGTGAGATTTGCAACATTTTGTCTATAGAGATTCCGGGAGCATGTTCTCCAGATGTAGAGATAAGTGAATTAGCTCGCCTTGATAATGCAACCGAATCTGATATCACTTTTTTTCATCACATGAAATATGTCGACGAATTGTCAACAACCAAGGCGTTTGCATGTTTGATCGATAAGAAGAACGAAAATTTGCTTCCGCGGAACGTAATAGGATTGATTGTACCAGATCCATATCATGCGCTTGGAATTTTACTTAAAGAATTTTACTCAATAAGGACTGAACATGTCTGTACAAAAACATTTATTTCTGAAAAAGCTTCTATTTCAAAAACGGCTATAATTGGTTGTGGATGCTATATTTCTGATTTTGCATTCATTGATGATGAAGTTATCATAAAAGAGGGGACTTTTGTTGGCAGTAATGTTTCCATTTTGCGTGGAGTAGAAATCGGAAAATACTCGCACATTGAACCGAATACGACAATTTCGTTCTCTAAGATCGGAAATTTTGCCTATGTCAAATCTGGCGCTAGAATTGGGCAACAAGGATTTGGGTTTCATATTGGGAAAAACGGGATCATCGATATTATGCAGATTGGTCGCGTCATCATTGGGGATAATGTTCAAATCGGAGCGAATTGTACGGTAGATCGTGGAAGCATGGGGGACACCACGATAGGTAATAACGCTCGAATAGACGATATGGTTCATATTGCCCACAATGTTGAGATAGGGGATTATTGTGTCATTGCTGCTCAGACGGGTATTGCGGGAAGTGTAACGGTGGGAATAGGGTGTGTTTTGGGAGGACAAGTAGGAATCGCGGGGCACCTATCGATAGGAGACAAGGCCTCCATAGCCGCCCAATCCGGAGTCATGAGAGACGTAGAGGCTAAGGCCCGAGTGGCTGGAAGTCCGGCGATTAATGCTATTTTATGGCATCGCCAAAGTATTTGCTTAAAAAATCTTGCGATAAACGGGCGGCAAGAGAAAAAAGATTGATCTAAAAAAATCTCTGTAATACCTGGAGATCTGTATCGTTTTAAAATCACTTTTCCCTCATGATTATTGCCGATGCGGTTACTCCGACATTCTCCCTTATTTTTTTATCCTTAATTATCCTAGAAAATTAACTTTTCCCACATCATTCACAAGAATACTTTACGAAATATTAAAGTAACCGATGTTACCATCTATTCGATCTTAATGGTCGAAAATGGCTAAATGGGGAGGTTGCCATCTTGAAGAGTCTCTTTTTGCTTTTTGTTTGCTGGATTTGTTGTGAATCGTCCGAGGCCGCCTCGAGAGTCCGGACTGGTCGTTCAATTAATCTTCCCAATAATTGTACAATAAGTCCCACGGCGTCATACAGAGATGGCAGGCTTGTATCGGTGTCGCCAGTACAGAAGTTTAGTGATGAACTCAGGCCTGTATCATTGGATATATTGGATGCATGTGATGGCTTTTACACCAAATTTATAATTGGTACAGTGGACGTACCACCTATCAATGAACTCTTTGCTACGTTAAATGCAGCTCCTGGAAATGTTGACGATTGGCATGTGACAGTTTTTGGAGATGTGTGTTCCAAATTAATATCTGCGGGGATCGGGGCGCATATATTGCCGGCAGAAGCCCAAACACAGATTGCTTTATTAAATTCTCAGATTTTCCGAGAATTCTATCGTGCTGGACGGAATATTGCAGCGCTAATCATCGCCGATCCAGTGAAGTTATTGCGAGTTGAGATTTACGGGGATGTGCTCTATAGGCTTGTCGAACCTATGAATCTCCCAGATGTATTAGCGAAGATATGGAATCCTCTAATTGATTTAGAAAAGGTTTTCGTACCATTCTCTTTTTTAGATAAAGTTCACAGAGATAATCTGGAGCTTCTGTCTCCGGCCAGGACTTTAGCGGAAATTTTGCCGCCTACCCCAGCTGCAGATGAGGAGCAGCCACACCATCACAAAATCAGTAACCTGCGAAATCTGGTTTTTGATAGTATCATAAGTGTTGGTCACTCTTTGCTACAGACCAACTCATCCCTTCCGACTCCTCGACCCAACCCTCCAGATCCATTCGGATTTAATGACGGATCGCAGAAACTTCCGATGGTTCCGAATTTGCTTGATCGTCCTTTAAGTCAGTCTCTTGGTAGAAGTGAGCAGTTAGATAAATCAACTAAGAAGTGGATCATTTGCAAAGCCGCAATTAAGTACATGTACGAAAATCCAGTGGCGACGATTGAAGATGCGGCTGAAGCGGCAATTACCATAGTTAATGGAATGTTATCTGAGAATGATCGGCCTTTTCCTCTTGGGTATAGGGTCGAATCGTGTAAAGCTGAGTCCATAGAGATTTTACATGTTTTGCATGCCAGGCAGTTGTGTCAGGTCGGTCGCTGGGCCGATCATCTCCCCGTATTAAGGACGGTCACGGCCCTACTTACTAAGCAGACAGCAAAGAGATATTTCTATCCGGATGTGAAATATCTGGGGCCCGTAGATGCTCCGCAGATAAAACCAGCTGATTTAGTTGGTAATACCCTTATTCTCGCTTCAAACTTGATTCCGGTTATTTCGAGAAGATTGATCCAGTTTAATAATTGGGGAGCCGGAAATTGCGGCATTTATTCCACCTTATTTCAATCGAGACATGATCTTGTAAAGTGGTTAAAGACTAAACCGCAATGGAGTCCGTTTCTTCCACAATACTTGCGCGACGGTAAATCTCGCGGAAATCTGTCGATGCATGGACAATTAAATGGGATTGGAACGTGTATCCAACGTGATGGCTATCTCGAACGAACAGGAATCATTCTTAGAAGTATGACTACCGAAAATGTGCTTAAGGAAGCAAGGGACCTATGGCAATTCCATAGAACACAATTTCTGGAATTACCTCCAGCGGAGCAGGCACAAAGACAAAAATTACATCCTGGAGGCGAGGAATGGAATGAACGTAAAGTGTTACAAAGATACGGCAGTGCGCTACTGGAGACCAGCCAAATGATGGGCCTCGATTTCGGGTTTATTTCTGCGCTACACTGCAGACCCATACACCTATGGCAAGTGAAGGGCTTGGGCCAACCTGCTTTACAACATAAGTTAACGGACACTGTTAGTCCAGAAAATTTAGCGGCAATCATACTCCCCGATGGATCTCTTGCGGCCTCATGTAGGGCGCGCCCAATTTCCTTTTGGGGAACGCAGGGTCACTATATGTTCTTAAACGAGATTTGTAATTATCTAGACTTCCTAAAAATCTTGCGACATCAGCAAGCTGGAGCTGCTGTGTAGAGCAAAGAATTAGACAACTCTTTATGATTTACTTTGGAAAGCTATAAACTTTCCAAAGTTTTTAATTCAGGGCAATCTTATTTAGTCCTTTTGGTAACAAGTGTGGCATAGTTTCCCAAAAGTTTCAGCGGCGACAATTGCGCTGTAGCATCCTACCAGCGAGATCGCGCACACTTTAGCCGGGGTAGCAAATTGCGGGGGTGAGGACTTAGTAGAGTACTTGTCACTCCGGCTAATAAATCTTCCCACCTCGGCGCATTTTACGGCTATTTCGGATCCTACGGTAACTCCGGCAACAAAAGTTGGTAACTTTTCTATCATTTTTGTCGCAAAGTTCTTATTCTGATCATTGTCCTCAGAACCAGTCTTTCCTTTAGCAAAATAAAGAGCTAATGCTCCACCCGTCAGAGCTCCGAACCAAGGGAAGGCACTACTTCCATGAATATCATCATTATCACAAGATTTTTTAGCAATGTAGATGGCGCTGAACGCAGCAGAAGCCCCAACAAGGGCCCAATTGCAGTACCGAGATGTGTCGAAAACGGCTACCGGTCCGATTGGAGATATATCGTCTAGCGGTATTGGAGTTGAATCGTCTGCATATACTGAAGAAATCGCCATTGCACCAAGACACAAAGCTCCTAAGATGAATTGATTCATGCCGAAATCTCCTTATCATCGGAAGTCTTTTTGTGTTTTTTCCATGTGTTCTTAGCCATCTTGCCAATAACATCAATTCCAATACTTGCTCCCAAAGCTGTCGTCAATCCAGCCGATATCCAACTCCGGGTGCTCGAGAGCCAAGATTTATCATCAGAATTCTGGGCATTTTTTGCGAGTGAATTACCTGATCCGGCTGCTACGGCTCCAACGATTGCTCCTTCTACGGCGCCTACTAATGCTTTGGCCCCGAACAATACAATTGGATGCATTTGTGACTCAAATGGGGCTTGATATGTCAATTCGGTTGCAACCGATAGAGCTGCTCCCGTACCCGCCAAGAGGTAGATCGGAGGAGATTGCCACCAATGTTGAGTTGTATTATAGGATTTATGTGCTAAATATATTCCTCCTATCAAGGCGCCAGCACCAAGTACTGCTCCAACTGTATCGCAAGTTATTGAGGTTACTTGAGATATTTGGTTTGGATCGACGTCAGAACTTGGGTAGGTTAACAGTCGTATAATTTGTTCATCGTATGCATCCGTTGAACTTTCGTCACTAGCATCACCTTCAGCCGCTATACTGTTGATTATCATCAACATCATCGAACCTATTATTTTTTTTTTCACAATCTTATTCCTCCCACAAAGAAAACAATGGCTCAGGCAATTTCCATATTTTAGACTGATCGAAAAAATGAAATTAGCTCAAGCTGGCCCCTTCAGGTCGATCGTAATTTTTAATACTTAATATTCCCTTAATTTTGTTGCGATTTTTATAGAATTCAAGGGGTGGTCACAAAAGCATAGAGAATCTCTTTTGGGGTTATCACAAAATTCATAATCAAGTTTGCCGGGAGCTATAATCCTTCCTGGTTACGAGTCAATATCGGACTACCTTAGGTCTGAGATTCGCTGGAGGGCCAGATATTCGCGGGACACAATCTATCTCACATCTTTGTCAGCGTTAAATAATTTTTTTACCACATAATTTTTTCCACCCAAAGGAAGCGTTATGCTACACTGCTTTTCATGTGGTTCGTCGTCGATTTTCAATTTTCTTTGAATAGTTATTGTGATGAAAAGATTTAGCGCGCTTCTCTGTATCGTTTTGTTAGTCGGCTGTTCCAGAGATTTGGATATGTCTGGATTTGAACATATGCCTCCAGAGAAGGTTTTGGAACTTGGCATTAAGGCAATGAATGAGAAGAATTACAGTGTTGCGATTCAAATTTTTGAGGAGTTCGAGAGGTTATACCCATACTCCAGGCTTACGGCCGATGCGCAGATTAATGCCGGAGATTGTAATTATCGTGCCAAAAAATATGATGATGCAATTACATCGTTTGAAATCTTTGTAAAAACTCATCCGCAACACAAAAAAGTCCCATACGCATTATACATGCTTGGTCTCATCAATTTTGAAATGATGCCAATTGTAGAACGTGATCAGGAATCGACGATCAAAGCTATATCATACTTAAGTGAGTTGTGCACTAGGTATGAAGATTCAGAATATGTCAAGCAAGCAACTGAGATGGTCAAGAAATTGCGGCAACAGATGGCTGGGCGCGAGGTCTACGTCGCTCGATTCTATCAGAAGCGTAATAATTACGCGGCGGCCGTCGTAAGATTGAATGTCGTGATCAATTCATACCCAGAGACGATTCACGTTCCAGAAGCCTTCCACAGACTCGTTGAATGCTATGTCGCTATGGGATTTTTCGATGAAGCCGCCCTGGTCAATCAGATCTTGCAGAAAAACTTCTCTGATACACAGTGGGCTAAATACGCTTCACAACTTCTTTCGAGACAGAAACCCGCATAAAAAAAAGAGAAGATATGATTATATACGGAATGCATGCATGCAGGGCCGCCGTAAGGGCTAGATCCGGCAAGATTCGGCGAGTTTACATCTTGGATCGAAAAAGTAAAAATACTGAGTGGCTCGATTCGTTGCCACAAAAGTTGATACAAATAACTGATAACATTGGCTTTCGAAAAATATTACCGAAGGGGGTCGTTCATCAGGGAATCGCCATCGATATCGAGGAAGTTGAATATGGTGATATAACAGATCTCCACTCGATTTCCGACAATTGTGTCATAGCAATGCTCGATGGAATAACGGATTCTAACAACATGGGGGCTATCATCAGATCGGCCGCGGCTTTTGGGATTCGAGGAATCGTTATCTCGGATCGATCGACATGTAAGGTTAATGGGGCGGTAGCAAAGACGGCCTCCGGAGGGCTCGAGTTAGTTAACATATATCTCGTGAAAAACCTATCACAAACCCTCGATAAGCTAAAAAGTTACGGCTTTTGGATCATTGCGCTAACGGAGGACGGAGAAAGGACTCCAGAGGAGGTGGATTTACCAGGGAAAATCTGTCTGGTGGTCGGCGCCGAGGGAACCGGTATCAGACGATTACAATTAGAGAAGGCCGATCTTACGGTAAGATTGAAGACGAACCCAGAGTTCCCGACGTTAAATGTATCGAACGCCGCAGCGATAATGTTCGCCCAGATGAATAAATCGTCGTACATTTTCACCTAATTAATTGCATCGGCGGGCTTGGCGCCAAACTCCCTGAATGACCGGACATTCTGCCAGCTCCACCATCTTGGTGTTCTGCGGCAGATCCACTGGGGGTAAAACTTATGACCAAACCCATAAGTATTGGTAAATTGATTAGCTTTATTATTGACATATTTTTGCACCTGATTAATATCGAAACTAGGACTGCATTATATTTGCATATACTGCCTAAGTCAAGTACAGGTTGAAGGCATTGGACAAAACTAATTGTTGATACACTAAGCACATTACACTACGCGCTGGTCTCAGATTAACGGGGGTTTAACGGGTCATGCCTGATGGAGGCTGGTTTCCCGAGGGTAAGGGGCCGGGCAGAGGATGACGAGGACAGGGAGAAAAGGCTTGCCCCGATGTCAGCCAAGGGTCCGAGCTGTCTCCCGCCTTATTCCCACTAGTGATTCTGCTCTAGAGGCGGGGAGTCACATCGCCGATCTTAACCTAGTACCTCCGATGGCTACCAGGTCCTCGATCAGGATTGACTGTCTGTCCGTGGGCGATTGACATTCCTCCCATTCTCTCTCTAAAGAGCCAAAGTCTTTTGATGCCTGACCACGGAAGGACTCTTGAAGGATTGAATGTAATATGTTCAGGTCTCCCGTGGATAATTTGTGAGCTCTCAAGGCAGTCATAATAGGTGATTCAGCTGCAGGGGAATGCTGGCCTCTCACGTTGTAGACCGGGAGTATATTACACTCTTGAAAGAGCGATTCCTGAGCCGCCGAACTTAGCCTGCCCCCGGGGAGACGGGGATGCCTTGGGCCTGTATCGTCGGGCTCTTCGGGAGTGCGCTCTGGTGGAGGGATGGATCCGAATGCTGACGGGGTGAGGGACTACCTGGGTGGACTGGGAGTATGGCCGAACTGATCCGGACCATTGGGGCCTTAGCTTGCGTCCTGAGGTGGCTCCGAAAGATCGTGAGGTGAGAGGGTGGTTGGTGTACTATTTTCCGGGAAATTCATCCACGATCTAAGTCTACGTCCACCCACGTGCGCCAGAGCCATCCCCAGTAGTACATTGAGGGCCAGGGATGAATGAGTGTAGCACCATGCTGTGGAGATTCTTTGGAGGGTCTTATCTATGTTACCTCCAGACAGATCAACAATTCTTTCATATAACCGGGTTAGTTCTTCGGGAGGTGATTCATGTCTGAGTAACTCACTTGAGATGTCAGCGTATTCTGGCGATGAAGTAGTTATTGCTTCGTTCGGCAAAATTCTACATGCTACCCATAGCAGCTCCTGGGCCCCATAACTTAGGCTTCCGACGTCTATATATGGGGCGGATGGGGTGTGAGAGTTTGGGTGGATCGCGCCCAAAAGAGCGCTCTTTGGGGTGAGGGCTATTAGAGAACTCATGAATTTGGATCTACCGGAAGCGCGCATGATAGAAATGTACCGTTGGTATCTATTGAGTGCGCTGGCTCTTTTATAAGGGGGCTTTTTAGCAGTGGTTGCTGCGGCCAGGAACATTAGGAGATCCTGCCAGTCTGCGTCTGTCAGGGAGATGCCCGTTCCCCCGTCTGGCAAGATACTGACCATATCCGGTGTCTGGCCCGGATGGGAGTGCAACTCCTCGGCGAGCCGTTGAAGGATAGCCTGAATCGGCGCGGATTGCCTATCCCTGTCTGGTATTTTCGGTGATGCATAGCCTTCCGCGGTATAGGGTTCCGCGGCTTGGGCAATTTGATTACAACTAAAGAGCATGCTCAGAGATATAAGTAAGCTTATTGTCTTCCTTCTTGTCAATTTATTCACCATTTGGTTGTGTGATCTGCTTCCCCAGTATGGACGAAGGTAATTCTCCAGTCTATCATCTTTAAAAGCTATCGACTTACCTATCATCTGGTACGCGATGCAACCTTACATGACTCCTTTGTCTAGTTTATTTATTCTAGTTAAGTGGCGGGTATCCGTGAAATCTGTCGTCGTGAAAATATCGGCTGCATGTATCGCTAGCTCCCGGCCTATAAATCCGGCTCCAAAACATATCACATTTGCGTTGTTGTGCTTTCTAGAAAGGCGCAATATTTCTTCGTGACCATACCATACCGATCTTATTCCTTTATGACGATTCGCGGCGATATTCATCCCGACTCCGGTATGACATACTAGGATGCCAAAGCATTTATCATACCGTAGAACGCTTTCGGCAACCTTGTTGGCGTAGTCTGGATAGTCGACCGCGGAGCTATCATGGTCGACCCCCAAATCCTCCACTCGATACCCAATGGAGTCAAAATGTTCGGCTAAATCCTTCTTCAGCCAAAATCCTCGATGGTCGGCCGCGATAGCCAAATGTTCGAAAATCAACGCAATTTCCCCCCGCTTGTGTACTCTAGAATCACCCTCAAAGTTTCTGGCAATTCCATCCTAGGAACAATTATATCGATCATTCCGTGATCCTTCAAGAATTCCGATCTTTGAAATCCCTCTGGCAATTTATGTTTGATAGTTTTTTCTATCACGCGGGCGCCGGCGAATCCGATAAGGGCCTGAGGTTCGGCGATATGTATGTCTCCGAGCATGGCAAACGATGCCAGAACCCCACCCGTCGTGGGATTGGTAAAAACGTTGATATAAGGCAGCCCAACCTCTTTTAATTTACAAACCGCGGCGACGGTGGCCGGCATTTGCATTAGGGACAAAACTCCTTCTTGCATCCGAGCGCCCCCCGAAGCCGTAAAGCCTATCAAGGCCGCTCTTTGTTCGATCGCAACTTCGACCGCTCGCACAATCGATTTTCCAACCGAAATCCCCATCGATCCACCCATAAATGAGAAATCCATGACAAAGACCACGGCTGGCATTTTTCCGATAGTGCCGCTAGCGATCATGATAGCCTCTTGATTACCGGTCCTTTGACGTGCTTCTTTCAACCGATCTGGATATTTTTTCGTATCTTTGAATTTCAGGGGATCATCTTTGGTATTAATTGATGGTATTTCTTCGTACTTCTTATCATCGAAAATAAGATCAAATCGAGCTCGACATGGCAGCTGAAAATGATAAGAACAATTGTTACATACCAGGCAGTTTTCCTCTAGCTCGGTATTATATATCAACTTTTCACACGAAGGACATTTTGTCCAGTTAGTTGATTCATTGCTAGAGGAAGGCCAGATAATCGCCTTGATTTTGGGGGTTACGAAGTCCCTTATCCAGCTCATGTGAAAACCATTCGATTTTAGAACGCAAACCCATAACTAAGACTATCTCTTATATTTTTTGCTGAGTAAAGAGGAAATGTGGCGATACATATAGCGGAGATCCATTCCTTTCTGTGTATATGGGACAAAAATTTAGTTGCCGTTTTAGAAATAGGAATATAGGCTGAGATTAGATCGCATCGATTTTGATCGATCCCTACAAAACCCATATTCACCCAATTTTCTAAAACGTGGAGGACCTCACATGCTAACTAATTTTTTTAAAAATTACATAACCGGAAAGATTGGAGACTCAAAGTCTGCACTGGTTTCATATCGTACAGCCAAAACCGAGACATCAACGGATTATGAGGATATCTCGGATACAGGATATAGAAAAAATGTCGTCGTTTATCGTTGTGTTCATATGATTGCGAGGACGATCGCATCGATTAATTGGATCATGAGAAAGATGAATGAATCTCATGAGATTGATGAGATTATTTATAAACACGAAATCTTAGATCTCATCGAAAGGCCAAATTCGAACCAATACAGAACGACCTTCATGGAAGCTGCCGTGTCGTACTTATTGCTTTCTGGTAATTGTTACATCATGGCCATTCGTGATGATTCGAGTGCTAAGAAACCGATCGAATTACATCTTTTGCGCCCAGACCGAGTTAGAATTATACAGGGTAAGAGCTCGGTCCCGGCCGGATACGAGTATACGGTAGGTGATGATAGTCGTCTTTTCAGCGTCGATCAAGAAACGGGCCTGTCCGATATTTTGCATATTAAGTTGTTTAACGCGCTAGATGATTGGTATGGGATGAGCCCGATCGAATCGGTTATGGGGGCGATCAATCAACATAACGCCATCGCACAGCAAAATATATCATTTTTGCAGAACGGAGGAAGGCCGTCCGGCGCTCTGATGTATAACTCTTCTTTGGATCAACAGAAAAGAAATGAGCTCAAAAATAATTTGAGAACCCTTTATGAGGGAGGAAGAAATGCTGGAAAGATCTTGCTTTTAGAGGGGAATTTTGAATGGAAAGAAATGGGCCTCTCACCGAAAGATCTCGATTTCATATCGGGAAAGGAGTTGGCGGCTAAGGAGATTGCGATGGCCTTTGGTGTTCCGCCAATTTTGATCGGCTCGATGGCGGATGCTACTTTTGCTAATTATAAAGAAGCAAGATACAATTTTTGGGAAGAAACAATCTTGCCGATACTTAACATTATTGCTGGAGAGATCTCCAATTGGTTCCAAATATTGTTTCAGACGGAGTTTATGCTCTGGTATGATCTCGACGCGATCCCGGCCTTAGCGAAACGCCGCGAGTCGGAGTGGAACAAAATAAGCAATGCCGAATTCCTTACGAAGAATGAAAAACGCGAAGCATTCGGATATCCTCCGCTCGAAGAAGAAGAGGTCACGGTTCGTTCCGTAGACCGCCCTCCGACCGAAACCAGGTCACCCGGAGTTTGAGTAGACGGCGCTCTATGCAAAACTATTATCGATTGCAGTGACCTACGGATGAATCGCTCTCCTGATCCATAGAGCCAATTGATCTGGGTGTCCGCTTAAGAAAACGCTTCCGTGGCGGGTTCTGATCCGCATCGCAGAGCCGTCTGGAGAACATTCTAGCTCTTTATTAGTCATAGAGAAGATGCGGAGTAGTAGTGCCAAAGCCTCTCTCTGAGGATGGGCCGGAGGAGGTGATCCAGGCCACCTGTGAAGATGTACCGCACCCTTGAGTAGCATCCAGTAAAATGCTGGTGAGTTGGTCAATCTCATTCTGATCTGCTCGGTCTCCATAGGCCTGATCAATGCGCACTCGACGGCCTCAGAGCCATTTGTGATTGATATACACAACGTGAGCCACAACATAGAAGCAAACCTCTTGGGCACGATGATCCAACGCAACTCATATCAATTTATAGGAGCAATATGTTCATTTATTTCACTAATGACAACCAAAATCTGCACAATATAAGATATTTTCCTAAAAAATTCGTATTTTCGAAATTTTTTCGCTTTCATTTTAGGTAGAATTTGTTGTACGAGCGAAAAATTACTGCATCGGCAGCAAAGTTGTTTTATTATATATATGCTGCACATCGCAAAAAAAAAGGATTGGTGTGTGCATTGATATGGAAATGACCGTTATATTTCGGTGCTAGGTATATTTTTTTGCATCGATTGGTTGGAGTTTTGTTGGTATGTCAGGAAGAATATTAATTGATGCTCATTATGGCGATGAGACACGTGTTGCGATCCTAGATGAAGGTGGCAGATTAGAAAATTTTGAAATTGAGCATTCGGATAGGCGACCGATTAAGGGGAATATATATCTCGCGAAGATAGTCAGGATTGAGCCATCTATTCAGGCCGCATTCATAGATTATGGAGCTGAAAAGCACGGTTTTTTACCGCTTTCAGAAATTCGCTACGAGTATTTCAATCGACATGCACTGCGCTCTATTCGCCGAGAGAAAGTGGAGCAAACAGAGGATGAGGAAGAAAAACGCGTAAAATCGCCTCAAAGTGGGCTGCGGCATCTTAAGATTCAAGAAGTTATTTCTACCAAACAGGTAGTGCTGGTCCAGGCCGAAAAAGAAGTTCGCGGGAATAAGTGCGCATTTTTTACGACCTTTATTAGTTTGCCTGGAAGGTATTGTGTCCTCGTTCCAAATTCGCCGAAAAACAGGAGAGCTGGTGTCTCAAAAAGATTGGAAGCCACCGAAAAGATCAGGCTGAAGGAAATCGTAGAATCACTCGATATACCAGAAGGGATGGGATGTATCGTCCGGACGGCCGGAGAGAACTGTAATAAGCAAGAAATAAAGCGCGATCTGGATTACTTGTTCCGGCTTTGGAACGAGATTAAAGAAAAAACGACATCGACTAATGCTCCAGCTCTAATTTACGAAGAGGGCAATGTTGTAAAGCGGTCGATTCGTGATTTGTATAGAAGGACTATGGGCGGAATTACGATTCAAGGTGTCGAGGCATACAAAGAAGCCAGGACTTTTATGAAATTATTCACACCGAGCCATGTCAAGAAGATCAATTTATATGAAGATGATCAGATTCCACTTTTTCAGAAATATGATCTTGAGGAAAAGCTCAAAGAGATTTTGGATCCGGTCGTCCCTCTTCCATCGGGAGGCTCGATCATAATCGGTGTTACTGAGGCCTTAACCGCGATCGATGTCAATTCTGGAAAATCAAAAAGCGAGCGAGATATTAACGGTACGGCCGTCAAAACGAATCTAGAGGCGGCTACTGAAATCGCAAGACAACTCAAATTACGTGATATTGCTGGAATAATTGTCATAGATTTCATCGATATGATGGATCACTCCTCGATTAATAAGGTAGAGCACAGAATGCGAGAAGTGACGAAACAGGACCATTCTAACATTCAAATCGGAAAAATATCTCAGTTTGGCTTACTGGAACTTTCGAGACAAAGACTCAGGGTCAGTCTTTCTGATTCGAGTTTCACGAAATGTAAGCATTGCGCCGGAACTGGCAAAATCTTGTCCGATGAAGTTATAGCATTATCAATTATCAGGAAAATAGAGAGTTTTTTGAGTGATGGAAAAAGTAAATCGATATCCGTAGAAGTTGCGGGAGGAGTTGATCTATTCATTCTAAATCAAAAAAGAAAGATTATCACAGAGATCGAGGAGAGGTACAAAATATCGCTAGAGATCCTACGCAATCAATCCATAGAGCCCGCTGAATGCCAGATTGTGGTCAAAGAATTTAAGCGGGAGCAACAGGATTCTGCGCACCAGGAAGAAGATACGGTAATTCAAATAAGAAAAAAGCAACGAGCAATGCTCCAAAGAAAACAGCAAAAGATAGAAGGCCCCCAAGAAGAACCGATAATCGAAGTCGCAGATATGGTGGCTGATGAGAATTATCGGAAAGAGGAGCAACCAAATAGAGAGAATGGTATTCTGCAAAAAACGGAAAGTATCGATCATGAATTAAAGGGAGAGCCTGTCATCAGCGAGGATGATAGCGTAATCAAGATTGAGAAGAAAAAAAGAAATAGGAGATTTAGGAGGAAGAGGGTAATCGAGGCGGTAAGCAATACTTCTGATCAACATCCAAATTCTTCCGATCCCCATACGATAGACAGCGATCCCGTAGTGATAGCCGTTCCGATCGAAAGAACGGCGCCGATCAGTCTGGGAGGAGATGAGGCGAATGGAGTAAAGAAGCCCCCTCGACGTCGAAAAAGGAAAGCTCCAGGGGGAGAGGTAGAAAAAACGGCTCCCAGTGATAACCCAGATTCGCAGCCCCCAGCCCATCGGGGCATTTAAAGAGGCCAGACCAACGGAGCCTACTTAGCCTCCCGAGAGGATCAGCCTCCCGCAAACGACAACTATCAAACGGACTCGTACTGGAAACTTTTCTCGGAATCAATAAGCGCTTAAATCTTCTCTTAGTCTTTTCTTAACCTTTACGATTATAAACTCTTATTAGCAAGACGTAATACATCCGGGGGAGAAAGATGTCAGTATTTAAATCATGTTTCATCATTAGCCTTTCAGTCTGGATATCCCTTCACGAGATTCAGGCCAGCCGATCTACAAGCTCCGCCCGCAGAGGACACCGCGGGGACATTGTCATTCAGGATTCGGACCCTGACGTCCCACTCTTACATAATCACCTCGCTCCGAATAGCAGACCCAGATGGACGGCAGCGGAAGATCAGAAATTAACATGTCTGGTTTACCAGCAATTGGTCACGCAGGGGTGGGTAACCTGGAGGCCAATAGTGGAAGCCTTTCCTAGCAGATCGTATGGATCCTGCTATAGCCGATATTTCTATAGCCACCAAAGGAGGCAACATCCAACTATAACAGCTTTGATGGGGCCTCCCATGCCAATTGTCATGGCCCCGGTAGAGAGGGAATCCATCTCGGAAGCTCCAGCTCCGGTCCCATTGCCATCATTTGAGGAGTGGAACTTAGAAGACGATGATCCATTCCGCTTGGAGGATATGGATACTGGTTTGGACTGGATGGGAACGATACCGAGAGAAGATCCACCCATCCCTGGAGCACAATAGATGGCCTCAGAGCCAGCGCGACATCCTTTCCACTCACTTAGCTCCAGGAGATTTATCTTCCTAGTTCGATGGAACTAGGGCAGTACTACGAGACATAAACTGACATCGCACAAAGAAGTTGAGTGAGTAATATAATATTGTTATTATCTTTCCTAGAACAAGGACATATTATAAGGGAAATAGAGATGAACCTGATGGAAGCACTAGTGGTCAGTGGTACGGTTGTAACTCTTTTGATCAGTGATGGTCAGGCAATGTGGGTCCATATACCCCCGAGCCGGAAATATCTGGACAACGCAGGCCGGTTGATTCCAAACTGGGAAGACCGTGTTCGGTTGCTACGGATTCCAGGCGTGGCCCGAGGGTCCGTTAAAGCATGGCCGCCATACCTCGACGAACCCCTGATTGAAATTGCCCGGAAAACCATGGCAAGCGGCTATAGACTCGATGTAACCGCCATAAAGAGTTGCTTTGAAGGACAATCCTGGCAATCATGCGTAGACAGATTGATCGAATTAGCGAAGGCTGGGTCGTTGCCCTACAGCTTTGAACGACTTCCCGCAGCCCCGGCCGGTTGGTGGGATCAATTCAAGAAGCGGATCGCCGACAGCGGAGTTACGGAGGGAATTCCAGCGCCAGTCGTTGCGCAGAGCGCCCCAGGCCCGGTTTCAGGGTTGGGGCCCGAGGAAGCTAGCTCACTAGATGCACTCTCATTTAATGAGGAGTTTAAATTACCAGATGACTCAGCAGCAGACGGTGAGTGGCAGGCATTCATCGAGGGGGCCAATAGGTTTACGGGATCCACCGCCAAATTTCAGGCAAATGGTAAGTAATCTCACGCAGAGTGACTCGGGCCCCGGCGGTTGAACGATCCGTCAACAAAGGCCATCGCCCGAAATCCTTGGTACTGGGAAACAGTAACAAGGCGAGAAATTTAGATTGTAGATCCCAAAGGAGGGGCATAATGCCAGGAATGATGAAATTAGTTGCCACTTTACTACTCACCATACTTGTAGTTAAGGAAGGAATTCTGGACATCCAAGCCGGGAAGAAACGTCCCCCATCGGCAAGTGAGAGGTTCCAAGGTTATCAGGGGGTGAAGAGAGGCGAATTCCAAGGCCCTCCAGAAGAGCGAGCTCCATTCGTAATTCCAACAATAGATGCAACGGAAGGCGCTAACCCACAGCTGGTACCTCCAGATCCCGACGGGGCGGTCCTCGTGAGGGGGTGGACCAAGGATCAAAATATCCGATTTATCAAGCTGATCAGAGATCATATTACGGATAAGGGGCACATCCCTATGGAGGCTATCGGGCGACACTTCCCAGGTAAAACCAACAAATCACTTTGGTACAATTTGAATCAACTGGAAGCGGCAGGCAGGTTGACGGATCTACCGATAAAACGGGTTCGACGGATGGGTAGACCTCGGACAATGCCGGGAAATCCTCGGACTGAGGTCGCAACTTTCTTTGCGAATCTACAAGCATGCGCCGGTGCAGGAGAGCCAATCTTCCACGAAGTGCCTTTTCCAACATTTAGCGGTCTTCGGGCTTCACATCCTGCCGGGCGCCCTACCGTCTCTACGGAAGATTGGGTTCGGAGGGTCAGCGAATATCCAGATTTCTTCGGGAATGACCATCCAGGATCCCATGAACGAGTATCAGAAGAGCCTCCGCCGCCTTGGGACCGACCCTTAGAACTCGAAGGAGAGCAGCCGACGAGTCCGAAAGAGATGGATCAATAATTTCTCTAACCAGAGGCCAACAAGTACGAAATCATGTAACCACTCCTTCGCCAGACAAAGAGGCAGAGGAAAGACCAGGGGAGGGGATTACAAATAACCCTAACCCAACCCGTCCACATGGTCTCGAGACTTAACTAGTAATGCACAATCAATTTAATGATTCGTTAACTTTTCCGATCATAACCTTGTTATTGCTAAACCATTCACAAGTAGGGAACGCCGAATGTCATTATATAAATCATTGCTCATCATAAGCCTCGTCATCCGTGGGGCAATTGGATGGGGACAAGCAGCCGAAGAAGAAGCCGCAGAGAAAATCTCTCAATGCCCCACCCTCCTGACCAAATTAGAGTTGGATATTCTCGAGCTCATACCAGAGTGTACCAATCCAAGTGGAAGAATTGACGTACAATTCCTCAGCTATCAGTTGGGGATAAGATGCAATACGGCCAGGGGCAGGATACACTGGCTCAGACATCGCGGGTTAATGGATAGAACCACCTTCAAGCGTAGAGCGGTCCGTATCGAAGGTGTACCTAGACGTGCCGCACTATCCCAACAAGAGAGGCAGTTAAAGCACCAACAAGTGGACCTGCAAGTGAGTGAACTCATACACATCCACCGCACGCCCGGAGGTCAGGTCGACCGCAGTGCCATAAGGGAGATCCTCGGGCCCGACGCTATATTCCTTCCGGGGAGTATAGGGAGGCTTCGAATCCAGGCCGAACATACGGGTGAACCAGACTGCCTTCTAACGGGAGGAGAATGGAAAGTAACTGAAAAAGAGAGATTAGTTACCATTGTCTCTGGTGCGGCCTTGCCCTGGGACCAGGCTTATTGGAGATCCTTAGAGCCGTCCTTTCCTGGACGGACTTGGAGGGCAATCAGTTCTCAGAGTAAAAGAATGAAAATACAACGTAGCTCTCAAGTAGTAGGGGATCCAGCAGATCCTCCGGCAGGGCCAGAGATCGTTGCTCCACAGCCTGATTTTCAGGACGCGTCAGGATACCAGCTAGCTCAGTTCGGATTTCCTTCATCGATAGGGGATATTCCAGTCCCAGAATCATGGCTCGCCTCATCAGAAACCTGGAGCGCAGAATTGGGTCACAACGAGTTCCAACTCTTCGAGGATTCCTCCATGGCTCCTTCCGGCGACTGTGAATCCCAATTCAATTTAGAGTAGGGCCTTAAGCCAATAAAGAATGGGCATGTACGACCTAGGGACCGGGATGCCCCTACGTTAGGGTTAGTCCTCCAAAAAAAGCATGTAACAGTAGCAAAACTTGGCCCCGCCACTCGATTATTTCACATGGGGGACACCGACCTTGCCGGCCTCTATTCATCAAATGGGATTGACAGAGAGTTGGAGGTCATCCAATATTTCCAATCGGATAAAATATCCATCCAGGATTTTTAAATTAAATAAACAACATTTGTAAGAATCGCTAACCATCCTCAAAGTCTTTTAGGGAATTTTACTTGATTTGCCGCAGTAAGGATATTACAATGCCCTCTCGCGATAGTAACTTTTCTTAGGCAGAGAACCCAATGAAAATAACTCAAATTCTCATTCTCCTCTTACCAGTAATAACACATCTGGGGGGATTACAAGCTATGCATACTCGCAGCATGGACAAAAACCCGGACGGACACGGGGAAGTGGAAGGTCCGTACGAGCAGTTAGGGGGAGATCACACGCAGGGAGCCTTATCACCTTGGGCCCCGCTATACAGAGGGTAAAGAGTCCTGGGGAGCTTCGGCCCATCTCAAGACACTGGGGCCTCAGTCTCGAGTTAGGAAATACTTTTGGACTCCTGCACAAGAGAGAATATTGATAAGATATATGGAGACAAAGGGGTTACCCAGGACACCAACCGCCTGGGAAGAATTAATGATGGCCCTCGCCCCTCACACCCAGCATAGTATTCTCAAAAAGGTGACAAAAATCTCGAATTTAAAAGCGGGTCAAGAGTGGAGTCTCAATCCTAGGGCATTTATCACGGGGACGCACGAAAGATGGCGTGAAGAGGAGGACGATCGGCTCATAGAGATAATGATAAACACTGGTTTCCTCCACACGCAAGATGGCTGGGAGATCGTCGCCATTGAATTTCCAGGCAGAACCTGGAGAGCAGTAAAACAAAGAGCTAGGCAACTCCACTACGCAGGCAGATGGGTCGACGGCGATGCCGGAGAGCAGCCGGGCTTAGGGGACCAACCCCCACCTCAGACCCCGCCCGAAGCACCGATGGAGCTTTTAGATGGCTCGAGAGTAACTGGATTATCGCCAGAGGGGGTCGAGGCACCTCCACCGACTTTACCACCCCCCGCGGAATCACAGGAGTTGGAATTCTCGTTCCTCCCAGATTCAGTCGAACCCAGATTACCAGGGCTTTGGGGAAGTGAAGAGACCTCGCAGGGGGTTGGTAACACTCCCCCTCAAGGATGGGGATTTGTTAAGATGGCAGATGGCGAAGTCCCGTTCGAGCACGGCCAACAGGCATTTAGTGACCTTGGTTCGTTCCCAAGGCCACCTAGATAGAGCGCCGCATTGCTGTTCATGGGACTAACTGGCTGGCTTCGGAGAGGGCGATGGTCGAAAAAGGGTCTTCCAGTTACATATTGACAAAGACAAAGAAATTTCGTAACTTACCATTACAGAGGGGGTAATACTTGTTTCCGTAGGAACTGAGATGATAGCCATGAAATTTCTTTGCCTACTGGCGCTGCTCAAAATGGCGCCTCCCCCCAACGAAGCAAGGAATCCATTGGCCGGAGATGGGTGCTGCGTGAAATCCAAACAGAAGGGCAGGGAAAATGCAGATTCTCGAAATTGGCAGATCGAAACCCGGGATGTCGGCCAGCCCCCACCGACTGATCTTAATTCCCGGCTCGTTGGCCCGGTGCGACAAGGAGCCCGCCACCTCCCAGCCGACTAATAATATGGCCAAAAAAAAGCCTTGATTAAGAGTCGCCAGGGCTCAGTTATGGGACCTGGAGCATTCCTTTCAGTCGGTAAAATGTCCATATCATTATTTCATCGAGAGCCGGGGGCTGTGGGGAACTCTCATTGGTTTTTTTAATTCTCTCAGAATCCTGCCTTAATAACGGCTCGGGTTTATGAGCTGTCCGGTGGATCCTTCCTTTCATTCACCAAAGGTCGAGCGAAGGGTTCCATCCAGAGACGGGGGAAGTGGGGAACTCTGTAAGGCTTGAAAATCACTCAGATTAGGTTAGAGATTTCTTTGGATGGAAGGTAGACCACAGTTGCACTCCCCCGAGAATTCCCAAGCCGAGGGTGGCCACGGAACCAACGACCAACCCAACCGTAGCCAGTAGCTTCGTATTATCGACTGTCTTTAGAGAGGATCCCAATTCTGTCCGCAGGGCAGCCCCCAAGGTTGATTTTAGGTGTTCCTCAGAGGCCGGCAAGGCTGCCGAAATGATTTGTCCAAAACCAGCTATAACTGAAACCGATAGGCTAGATATCGAAAGAGGAATTTCAGGTAACCGAGGAATCCACAAAGGGATACTCACCGGGTGAATCATAGATAGCCAATCAGCGACAGGAAAAGTTGCGTTAATATCCACCCAATGGTCCAATTGTACAGTCATCAAGTGCTCGTAAAACGCTCTACCATCGTCATTCTCTCGAAGCACAACACCCTCCCCATCGCCAAATTCATCATCTCCCAGACCCTTCCAAGCGTTGATAAAATTAGTCTTCAACATAGCATCGAGGACAGTACCCAAAGGGGGCAAGAGGCGTCCCACCGGCCAGTAACGCATGTCCTCCTTTAGCTTCTCGGCGACCTCGGCCGATAATACTGGCGAGATCATCAAACTGGCTTCGTAGTCCCCTCCGGATTCGACGACGGTCAGTACCTGGGCATTATATCCCAACCACAGGACAAAAGGGGAGATTTCCGGGGGCAACTGGCATTGGTAGCTAGCACTGCCAAACCGGGCCCATAGCTCCATAGCGGTTGTCAGAGACCTATCACCCAAACTCAACTGGATTCCGCTTAGCAATGCGGGGGAGACAAGGTTGTAATTAGAGCGAAAAGCATTCAGGACAGCCTCCAGTAGTTTATCCCTCCCGACATCCGTCAAAACAGCAAGAGCGTTTTGGGGAGGGTCTCCGATGGGGAAGTTCTTAGCGGAATCCACGAAAGAATACTTTAGCGATTCCCAGTATTCGGTGGTCCCCGCAGCGTACCCAGGCACGGCCAGCCCAGCAGCTAGCTGGGTCTCCATGACTGGAGGGCAGAGGTCATACAGCCATGTCGTATCCCCCCAGATCGACAAGTCGAGGCTCAGCCCCCCCCCCCCCCCGGTGGAGTTGCGAAAGTAGAGATTGCGCTGACCATTATGCACTCTATAAGCTTGACACTTTTCTTTAACATGTTTGTCCTTTAACTCCTGGTAGATATGCAATTGCTTAATATTATGGCCCGGGAGGATGAATAAATTATGAACTCCTTATTTTTTCTTTGGTATCTGCTTTTTTTTGGTATCTGCCAGTGCGGACTTACCCTTAATTTTCATGTCATAATGTAAAAAAATAAGGTTCATCATATAAAAATAATATAAAAAAAAGGTTAGTGGAATAGATAAAATACCAGCATTTTGTACTTGCCAGCTTCCGGACAATGACAACAAGGACAAGGAAACGTATTCTTAAGAAGAGACGTAATAAATCATTGTTTTTAGTAAATGAAACATGATACAATGGCGGAAGTTTTGAGCCGCATCGATTTAAGAGGATTGTATACTCGCCCTTATCTGTAGAAGCACTTGAATTGCGAAATATAGAATGTCTTATACATTTGACGGACAAAGTTCTCAGAAGTTTTTCCGAGTTAGGATGAGGGGGGCTGTGGGTATAAAGTTCTTGGTAAAGTTGTATTTTGATAGGAAAGGAAAATGTTATTAAATGAAAATGAAATAAAGCAGTTGAAACCTCGTCCAATCGGACAAGTAGCTATTCGGCTGTGGCTGTTCATAATATTATTAGAAGTGGGTTGCGGGGTTCTTCATACAATCATTTCGGATTGGTTCGATTCAAGCCGGCTGGTTGATGGAGTTTTGAGTACCATGTATATACCGGCGATATTAGTTTCTTTGAAAGTGATACTTGCGAAACTAGCACGTACTTCATACAAAAACTTCACTTTGAAGGTCAAAGATCAAAAGATCTTTTCACATTGGTTCCATTGTAAACTGATGTTAGCCTATGTGGGCTCCATAATCCTTTTGATCGCATTTTTTGGTCTGATCATTGTCCCCATCGTCTGTAAATTGGGTACACAGCATATCGGTTCACTGCACAATTTTTCATATGAGCATCCCGTGCTGTTCATAGGGGGCGCGTTAATTGTAGTCCTTCTCGCCTTTACCATAGATTATGTCATTTGGCGATTCCTCACAAGCAAAATGATTCTCCCGAAATTCGACATCCATAGCAAAATCGAAGAAGCTTCGTAAATAAATTGGACAATTGAGGATCGAGGAACTGGAAGAGTGGGGCCAGAAATAATCCCGGTGTGGTGGATAAATCATGGGGAGCCTTAGCGCTCCCAGATCACGGCTCGTATATGATTTTTGAATCACTTATCCGACTAAAATTTTTCACACAAGAATAAATCACAAGAATAAAAGAAGTGTCGTATTATCTCATCCTATTATCTCCAGACGATACTCTCAAATGGAGGTTCTCAGAGTCCAAAAGACTAGAATAGGAAGTCATTGGCTGTCCCCGCTTGCCCATTAAATCTGAAGAAGCGAAGACCGTAGTAGCCAGGGCTAAATATTGTTGCAGTCTCAATTCAAAAGTAGAATTCGGACATCCTTCAGTTTTAATTCTGGAAATTAACATTAGTTGTTGTTATTCTATAGTTAGGTTTATGTGTATAAGGAAATCGAATAATATGAAATTAGTATCCAAAATGTATCTAATACCCTGTATAGCAGTGTTTCTTAGCCAAGATAGCCTTAGCTCCTTCGATCCGGATGAAGATATGCCGACTGACGCTGGAATGGATTTAATGAGAAGCTCTCTGCTAGTATCACAAAGTGGTAGCTTATTCTCTATCGCCCAACGCAAAAGAGAACAAGCATCCATCTTTATTTCGGAGAAAGCAATCCAGGTTAAAGCATTAATTGACAAGCTATTGAGACAGATTCTCAACGGAGTACCCAACCAGCAGCAATTCGCCGTAAACCTTCGGACTTCACTGGGCATTATCAAGCAAATCCTGAAGAAAATGGCCGAGGGTTTGGCGGCCCTCTATATCGACGCCGATAGAGATAGGATCTACCGGGATTACCTTACCCGGATGTCCGCCTTGGCTACAGGGGCGCAAAGGGCTCTAGTATTACTGACCTCAACACAGGCCAACAGCAAATGGGATCTAGCAAATTTGGACGACAATCAGGCAGTGATAATGGAGGTTTGCCTCCAGTTCCCCACATTAATACTAATCACTAACCGGTTAAAAGACACTAGCACAGCGGCAGCGCCAGACATCGACGAGCTGCAAAGGTTAACAACAAAGGAAAGCCCCATCGCGCTCAGAAGGAAACAGCTGAGTAGGATTGAAGTACTTGAGCGACCCACTGATTTAGGACAGATGGCCGAGGCGGCCAGATCCTTAGCAACCATCGCAATCCCATCTAGAGAGGACCTGTTAGAATTTATGGCGAAAGTAGAGATCCCGGTTCGGATAGTATCCTTGCTTCACAAAGAGATACGGAGACTCGAAGTCGATGATCCGGACACTTTCGCAGGTCCGGCCTACATGCGCACCGTGCACAATCTCAGTGAAGGGCTACACGACTATCCTGCACAAGCAAAGCAATGGGTACACGCCCACGTAACCTGGCTAATAGAGGCAGCCCTCAATAAAGAGCTCGGTGAGGCAGCGCTTCCAGAGATCCCAACCCCATCCGACAAGGCAATTCGAGCAGTCCGGCAAGCTCAAGCACATATCGTTCAGCATTTTCCCCCGGTTTTCGAATACTTCCGGCAGCACCCAACGGCGAGGATCCAAGAGCGCATTAAAAGCAGAATACAGGAGGAGGACAACAGAGCCGCCACAGAGAGGGCCCAAGCCATGGAAGCTATATCCGGCCTGCCATTTGAGGCGATTCAGGGGCGTCTGGATAACCAGACTAGCTTTGGGGATCTTGGTGAAGCCTCGGCCGACGAACTCACAGACGGGTACCTATTGCCATTAGCTCAGGGAATGCAGGCTTGTGTTAGGGCCAAAGCCCAGTTAACAGACTCGTCTCTAGGTTCGTTCTCAGAGGATATGAGTCCGAGGTTGGCCGCAGTAGAGGAAACATTAAGACAAGGGGTCAAGGCGGCTAGCAGACTGATACATCAGGCAAATAGCCAGGCCTTTGACCCCTCTTTCGTCCAAAGAGACGACACTATCCGGGCCCAGTTCACAGAGCAGATCAGGCAGGGCTTCGCAGCTATGGTAGCACTTTGTCCAATTCTTACCCAAATAACGCAAATTCAGCACTCTCGCCCGTTGGCGCCACCATCAGCGGATCCAAGTAGTCCCCAGGTAAGATTTCAGGCAGCTCCTGGAATGGTTGGAGACCCTCCCCCAGGGGCCGTGGGTCCGGGTTTAGTAAGGCAGGCCGCCCCATACATCCCAGCGGGGGGCACTGGGCCGATGAAGCCCAAAAAGAAAAAAGATGTCGACTGGGATGCCAAACTCTCATGGAATCCCCCTGCGGATACGGTCCCTCAAACGACATCCACAGAGCCCGACCCAGCCGTACATCTGAGGCAACGAGAAGAAACTTTGGTGGGAGAGATAGCAGCACTAAAAATACTAAGATTCCCAGAACTCCTCTCACAGGCCAGCACTCGACTCGATCTCCCCGAATTTCAGGCTTTAAACGGGCGAGAATTCTTGATGGAAGTAGAATTCCCGCTCATTCGAAGATGGTTTCTAGCAAAAAGGGCAAAAGAAATGCTAGAATGGCTTCGCCCCACCAAGCCTGAGACATCACAACTCTCTTACATAGAAGAAGCGTCGGTACGGATCGGGCCGGCATTAGAGGCAGCGGACAGGGCGCGGAACGCGGCAGCCAGCATAACCCAATCTCTTATACGGGCGGGGCACCTTGTATCTGCCGATCGTGCTTTCTGGACGCTCCCCGAAACGGAGGCAGGCATAAGGGAAATAACGGGAGGGCTCGCCAATAGCCAGGATGAGATTGAAGAAGTTTACAGGAGTCTGGCCAGAATTGGGGCGAGTGAATTAAAGAATCTGGATCTTAGAACCTTAGATGCAAAAGCGCCTCCTCCCGTGGCGGCATGGGCGATGCACGCCCCGTCAAAGCCGGCAGATGATGCTCAGTTCGAGGTCCCCGAGCTCCCAGATCAGGGCCCGGTAGATTCAGACGCACCTCCTCCCGCAGGTGACGGGGATTGGGAAGTAACGGAAGGGTGGGAAGATGATGCTCAGTTCGACGCCCCCGAACCAGCAGATCCTGGACTAGGGGTAGATCAATTGATAGAGGCAGATGACGAGAGTCCGGAGGCAACACTCCACCGCCTGCAAGAAAAAAGGAGAGCGAGAAACGCACAGTTGGATCAAGTTACAAGGGGAAGAAAGTACTGGGCAAGAGAAATGATCGGTAGGCGGGTCCTCAATTTTCCGGAGACAGTGGAGGGAGAAGTAATCCAAAGGCTGGATCTTGTTCGAGCGAGCTTCGGGTACCTGGCCCAGTTGGAAGCACATGCAGGAGACCCAGAAGCCATCGCCCAGGCGAGAGAAATGTTGGCCAGGTTGGAAAGTGATTTGACGGAAGCAATGAAAGCGGCAGAGGTTCTGAGCAATCTTCACATGCAACAGAGATCAGAGGGGCAACCAGAGTTCACTTCTCAGGCTCAGGAACCACTGGTTCGGGCATTGATCCTAGCTATGGACGGAGCGAACGTTCTAGCAGCTGTATACAAAATTATAAAGAAACAGAGCAGGGCCTTAAGGCTGAACTTGGAAACAGGGGCACTTTACGATATAGAGAAAAACTGGCCACCCGAAGAAGGTGACATTGACGAAGCCGAGATCAATGAGCTGGTAGCTAGGTACGAATAGCTACCCCCCAGGCTCTAGAAGACCGTAGGAATAGCTAATTGGGAGCGATAAAATACGCATCTTGTTTTATACAAAATGTATACCTTACGCTTCCGCTGTTAGCCATTTTCACCTATATCTCTGATTTTCGCAAGGTCTTTGAAGAAGCAATTAAATTCTGTGCTATAGCAATAGCACCAAGCAGACAAGAAATAAACTGTGAGGATGAGTTTAATTGAGATAATAACAAAATAAGGGGGCTCCGGCTAGTAACTTTCTCCTGGGGGCCTCCATTTCCAGAAAATGGATAGAGCGTAGTTCTATCTTTTGTGGTTTCGCGGCGCAGATCAACTTTGTCTGTATGATTCCTAAAGTGATGATATTGTTGCATTCTGCGTGGTTTTGTAGGATTATACATTCGTAATCGAGGCGGAGTAGCTCAGTTGGTTAGAGCAGCGGAATCATAATCCGCGTGTCGGGGGTTCAAGTCCCTCCTCCGCTACCAACTAACTTTTTTTTTATTTATTTTGGGTTTTCAGATGAAGATAAGCTCTAACGATATCAGGATTGGTAATGTCCTAGAACATATGTCAAAACTTTGGGTTGTTACTAAAACACAACATGTTCAGCCTGGTAAAGGCGGCGCCTTTATGCAAGTCGAAATGAAGGAATTAAGGGGTGGATCTAAATTGAACGAACGGTTTCGAGCCGCAGATACCGTCGAAAAAGTGTTTTTGGAAGAAATCGATTTTCAGTTTCTGTATCGTGATGGTAATACCCTCAATTTTATGAATCAGGTTACCTTCGAACAGGTGCAGTTGTCGGTCGATCTAGTGGGTGATAGCATCGTTTTTTTGTCCGACGGAATGATAGTTAAAATCTGTATGTATGAGGGGGAGTCAATCAGCATATCCCTTCCACCCACCGTCATTTTGGAGATCGTCGAAGCTGAGCCGGTGGTTAAGGGGCAAACGGCTACTTCTTCCTATAAGCCGGCTATCCTATCAAATGGAGTCAAGGTAATGGTCCCTCAGCATATCGAGTCGGGAGCCAGAATCGTCGTCGATACCTCGGATTCATCCTATGTCGAACGCGCAAAATAAAAAATGAGTGGCGTGGCCGATATTCGGGTTATGTTGGTGGCAGCCGATAAAGTGGCTCCGGCTCTTGTGCGTGATTTTGGAGAGCTAGAAAAATTACAAGTCTCCCGTAAAGGATTCAAAGATTTTGTGACTTCCGCGGATATTCGCACGGAACGCCGCCTAGTATCAGAGTTATCCAAATCCAGACCAGGATTTTCATTTATCTGTGAAGAGTCTGGAAAAACATCTGGAGAGCATGCAAATTCGATTTGGATCATTGATCCAATCGATGGGACGACGAACTTTATGCGAGGAATACCTTATTTCGCTATCAACTTAGCGCTAATGGAAATGGATTCGATAACCTCGGGGTTAACCCTCGATCCGATGCGAGGAAATTATTTTACGGCGACGAAGGGTAGTGGAGCTTTTCTAGGTCGCCACCACAGGCTTCGAGTTTCCGGTCGGGAAGAGATTAGGGAATCTATGATATCGGTCCACACCACCCCCGAGATCGAGGCAAGTATCAGAAGAAGCGATGCAATAACGAGAAGGACGGGATCGGTGGTTCTCGATCTAGCATATCTCGCCGCGGGTAAATACGATGCCATCGTTGCTACAAACGTCGGATTATGGGATATCGCAAGCGGTATAATTTTGCTCCAGGAAGCTGGTGGATTCATGGAATACAGTAAAACTGAAAATGATAAATACGACTTCCTCGCCGCTTCATCTAAAATAATGCTCTCGCAGGTATCGAGGCTGATTGAAACAATCTAAGTCCAGAGCTGGAGGAGAGGAGTTGATATGACAAAAAGGTATCATGATCTCTGAAGAATCGTCCATATTCTCGTAATGGCCTGTTCAGCTTTCTCTACGCATGATGAACTCTCAGACTCTATCATTACCCGAGTTAAATTTTCGGTACCGGATTGTCTTACTATGATGCGACCTCGTTTATTTAATGTCGTTTTCTCTATTCCGGAAATGATATTACTGATTTCTGGGTCAGTCGTATCTATTCGGCCACCTATATTCATCATGATCTGGGGGCAAGCCCGGAACAGACCTGATAATGCGCTCGTTTTTGTATTACGTCGCCTGATATAAGCCAATACCTGCATCGCCGAAATTAGACCATCTCCAGTGGCTGAGTAATCTATCGGTATGATGTGTCCCGATTTCTCGCCCCCCAAATTGGATCCACATTCAATCATTTTTGCGAGAACATGTTTGTCTCCAACATCAGATCTGCATAATTCAACCCCAAGTGCGTTCAAGTATTTCTCGAGACCTAAATTCGACATACACGTTGCAACAACGCATCCGCCCCTAAGCAATCCCAGTTCGATCCAATCGGTAGCGATTGCAGCAATGACATAATCTCCATCGATGGCTTGCCCCTGTTCATCGACGATTACCACTCTATCTGCATCACCATCGAGCGCTATTCCGATATCAGCTCCAGATTCGCGCACAAGCCTTTGCAGCTCCTCGGTCGATACGGCTCCGCAATTATGATTAATATTTAGGCCATCGGGCTCATCGCCCATCTGTGTAATCTCAGCCCCAAGCTCCCAAAGAATCTG
This sequence comes from Holosporales bacterium, assembly GCA_031268935.1. GTDB lineage: Bacteria > Pseudomonadota > Alphaproteobacteria > RUG11792 > RUG11792 > JAIRNI01. The sequence continues at coordinate 48,779 of JAIRWL010000017.1, forward strand.
AGGGGCAATTTTGTAGGCCGCACCATTTGCGGTATCGATGGCAATTTTCATTCCGGAAAGGGTTAGGTTGCGTGGAAAAGATCGCTTCACGGCCTCGATGTATCGCCCTCCGGCGTCGTCTAACCTTTTCGCCTTTCCCATCTCCTCTGGGGCGGACAAAAACTTTTGTAACCGCGATGCCGTGCCAGATATACTATGAAATCTCTCGCTAATTTTCGATTCTTCTGAGTGCGAAATTTTGAATCCATTTGGAGAAAAGAATTTAATACCATTATCATGAAAAGGGTTATGAGACGCCGAGATGACGACTCCCAGGTCGGCACGGAGAGAGCGAGTCATGAAAGATACTCCCGGAGTCGGAATCGGCCCCAGTAAAATCACATCAGCTCCAGCAGCAATAAATCCAGCTACCAACGCCGGTTCTAACATATATCCGGACAATCTAGTATCTTTGCCAATAACGACAGTAAATTTCCCATTTACCGTCCTATGATCCGTCGATTTATAGTAATCGATAACAGAAACCGCAAGAATCGTGGCATTGTCTGGCGTTATATAACCATCGTTAGCTCGCCCCCTGACTCCATCTGTGCCAAATATATTCTTATGCATTGTTTTTTCCAGACATATTCGGGAGACCGCCGAGAAAAAATGAATCGGATGTATCATCCTCCTCTTCTGGCTCATCATCAATGTCTTCTCCGGCTATAATTTTTTTCACCTCTGCACCAGTAAGGGTCTCCTTTTTGATTAGTTTTGTCGCAATTGCCTCGAGTTTATCACGATTGGTTATCATAATATCCTTAACTTCCTTGTAAGCCGCATCTAATAGGCATTTAATCTCAGAATCAATATTTTCCGATGTTTTCTGCGAGATTTGATCACTAGCCTCCATGTAATATCCGTCTGAATCGTAGAACGATCTAAACCCTAGAGACTCACTCATCCCCCATCTGATTATCATTTTCTTAGCGATCTCAGTAGCTTGCTTGATGTCTTGAGAAGCTCCAGTCGTGATATTTTCTTCCCCGAAAATTACTTCTTCGGCAACTCGGCCGCCCATTGCTACCTTAATATTTGACAAAACTTCAGTCTTCGAGATAGAAACCTTATCTTTTTCAGGAAGACGTACGACCATCCCGAGGGCTCCGCCACGCGGGATTATAGTAACCTTATGAATCGGATCACACTGAGGCACAAATAGTGCAATTAGGGCGTGACCAGCTTCATGATAGGCGGTAAATTTCTTTTCATCATCGGTCATACTCATCGATAGTCTAGCCGCTCCCATAATGAGTTTATCTTTGGCCATTTCAAAATCCCGCATTGTGACAGATAATTTGTTGCTTTTCGCCGCTAAAAGAGCCGCTTCATTGACCAAATTTGCTAATTCAGCTCCAGAAAAGCCCGGAGTCCCACGAGCGACCGTTTTCAAATTAACATCAGGAGCAAGAGGTACATTTTTAATGTGGACGGCAAGAATTTTTTCTCGACCAGCCATATCTGGATACTGAACGGTGATCCTTCTATCAAATCGGCCAGGTCTTAATAATGCAACATCAAGCACATCTGGTCTATTCGTTGCCGCCAGGACGATAATTCCCTGACTTCCCTCAAAACCGTCCATTTCGACCAAAAGTTGGTTTAGAGTTTGCTCTCTCTCGTCGTTACTAACCCTGAATCCGGCATCTCGTCTTCTGCCGACCGCATCAATTTCGTCAATAAAAACGATGCACGGGGAATGCTTTTTGGCGTTTTCGAACATATCACGAACACGACTAGCTCCGACTCCAACGAAAACTTCCACGAATTCAGAACCAGAAATGCTGAAAAAGGGTACTCCCGCCTCGCCCGCGATAGCCCGCGCTAGTAAAGTCTTTCCATTCCCTGGGTCACCTATCAGTAAAACCCCGCGCGGGATTTTGCCACCTAATCTCTGAAATTTTTGAGGAGATTTTAAAAAGTCTACGATCTCCTCGAGCTCCTGTTTTGCTTCATCGATTCCAGCAACATCGGCGAAAGTCACGTTTACTTTTTTGGACTGAAAAGCCTTGGTTTTGGCTTTGCCGATTCCGAGAGGTCCTCCCCCGATGCCACCTTTTCCTCCGGCCTGCATCTGCCTGGATGAATAGATGAGAAGCCCGATGAGCAATAGGACTGGAAACCACTGTAACAGTTGAGACAGAAGGCTATTGAATCCAGATTCTCCAGAATCCACTACAATCTCAACGTTATTATCTAGTAATTTATCGACCATCTTTAAATCGATGGGAGTTACTGACGTAAAAATGATTCCATTCGATAGTTTTCCAATAATTTTCGATGTCGAATTTCTGATTAAAACCTCCTTTACGTCGCCGTTCGAAACGGCCCTCATGAAACTCGAATAATTTAGTTCCTTGGTCTCGCTGCCCAAGAATTTGTTTTCAAATGGATTAGCTAAAAGGCATAAAAAAATCACCAGGCCAACCCAAATTAGTGCGTTTCTCGTATTTTTTTTCACGGCATGATATAGTCGAAGAGTCTGGCCGCATGTTAGCACGAATCCAAGATCCTTTTCAATGCGAGGGAAGAACCATTTTAACTACGAGACGAAAGGGGAGAGTAATCGCTGGACGCTTGCGGAGTCGGGGCTTGATCTTGCCGTATTCTGATGCGATCAGACCATCCTCTGACATCGTCAAAGAATCGGTTTTTAACGTCCTAACGAATAGGTTTCGCCTAGATTTTGCTCAAATAGGTTTTTTTGATATATTCGCTGGATCTGGGGCAATTGGGATCGAAGCAATTTCCCGGATGTGCTCTAATGTGATGTTCGTCGACCGCAGCTTCGAAGCGATAAAATGCATTAGACATAACATCACCAGGCTAGGAATTGCCGAATATTCCACGATAATACATGGAGCAATCGAACAGGTGAATGACGAAAAAATAACTAAATTCACCGAGCCGTTCGAAACGAGTGTAATATTTTTGGATCCACCTTATCGACAGAAAGCAAAGATAACCCAGCAAATCGAAAGATTTAAGAGGTTACAGATCGGTAAATTAGTAATTTTTGTAGTCGAAACTGATTCGATTGAAATACCAGCCATAGTCGAAAATCGATATATCATCAGCCATGGAAGCAGGAACGTGATGTTTTTATGGTCCTATAAAGGATAACAATGGACAATGGGAGACCCAATCGATCCGAAGAAGTAGATAGATACATTTGCAAACAACGGTCAAATATGGTATCAGATTAGAGTGATGGGAGATAGTTTAGCGGTAGAACTACCGGCTCTGGACCGGTCAACCTTGGTTCGAATCCAGGTCTCCCAGCCAATCAATCGCCGTCGCGGGGAGTTTCGGTCTTGATGTTTCGATTTTGGTCTTACTGGACAACCCAGACTTCCGCAGATTGAGGATCGAGGGGAAGGGTGGATCCAGACAATACCCAGCCGCACCGATTACCCAACGACTCTCGAGCCCTACCAAACTCTCCAAGGATAGGGACGCAATCCTAATCCTCGGGAATTAAGTCGTTACAATCATAAAATCTCCCTTGACAGCAGGCCTTACTTACTGTACAATTCGATCCTTGTAGAATTCACATTTGTCAGCAATTTAAGAGGATATACACAATGTCTAAATCGCAGCAACAGTCTATCAAACATCATGCCAAACGAAGGAGCGGTTACCACAACTTAGCCGCGACCATTTATCTAGCCCTAGCCCCGATATGCAGCATTGTTATAGCCCCAGAAGCAATGGCAACTGCTAGACCGGCTAGGATCACCCCAGCAGCAGATGAGCTAACGTTACAACAAAAAGTCGATATTTCATGGCGGGGTGCCTTTAGGGAAAAAGACCCCCTGAGAATTCAACTGAACTTGGCTCCAGAGATCCAGGAAGAATTCGAGACAAACAGGGGCAGATTGGCAAAAGCAGCCCAATCCAACCAGGCACGATTGGTACAGGACATATGCGCCTTAAGTTTTCACAACGAGATTGAGTATCAGCGAATCATGGCATCATCCTTAGGTTCGGACAAAGAGGTCACGGCCGCTCCTTTCAGACTGCAGAGAGTCATCAGCATCCTTGTGGCAGAGCACGCATGGATGAGGAAACACGTCTCTCTGGACGGTATCAGCTTATGCAGTAACATTGTTGAAATTATAGAAGACGGACGAGAGAGTGATCTACACAAGCTCCGCAGGGTCCTCGCGATGCATCAAGTACTGCTTCAGTCGGCCATTCACAACGTTCGTGAGCCACTCGATAAAGAGAGTGTGGTGGATCTAGCGGCGGAACGAGCCACAGCACTCGGTTTAGACCTCGACTCCCTGGCTGAAGATATTAGCAAGTATCCCAGACGGAGAGACCCCCTCATCCAAGGAGAGACCCTAAGCTTCACAGCTAAGATAACACAGACGATGGCAAGGCAGGAGGAGGTATACAGGCTGATAGCAAGCCTTAATGCAGGCACCAAGCAAGCCCTAACACGCCGCATAGCCATGGAATCGTTTCTAGAAAATTGGGACACGATAGTTCGGGCAATCCCAAGCTTAGGCAGAATAGATCTTGAGCACGACACCGACCTAGCCTATTCGTTATTTCCATTCTTGGCACCAGGAGACCAACCCGACACACGTGAAGAGATACTAGAACGGACGAGGGACGTCATTCCATTAATAGCAATTTACACAAAGCAGCCGGCAGGTAAGAATCGAGCCACATTGTCCCAGATATTTCTTGCGCTAAAAGGCTACGTGGAAGACCAAGAAAACCCGTTAGGTTACCGGGCGGTGCAACGATACGCCAACAGCTGGGCAGCCCGATATGTCGAAACCGAACTAGACAACGAAAAGGTCCGAGTAGCTCACAATGGGCTCGAAAGATTCAACTTCTCCACCCTCCCAAACATTATCTCGTCATGCCTAGAGAAGCCCAACCAATCGGGACAACCAAGAGCCAATTTCTACCCGGAACAACATTATGGTCCACTTACGGTGATCATCCTGTCAGAGGGGGGAGATCAATTTGTACCCCAATTACCGTACATTCTGCTGCAAGCAGCTGAGGGGTTAAGGAATAAGAAGGCAGAACAGGTGAAGTTCGGGGCTAGTAGTAAGCCGCTAAACTTCGTCCTAGCCGTCGTACCAGGAGGTGACTGGTACATAGTCAAATCAGATGGCGCAGGAGGATATTATTACCAAGAGGGCAACCAGGAAAATAGGGCCGAAATGCAGGCTGCCGGATATAATTTAGAGGCCTTGGCAGACGCTATAGAAAGAGAGGAGATCAAGAGGTTACCATCGTTAACAGCCCTGCAACACCAACGAGTAGCATCCCAAGGTGAAACACATCGAAGGTCTCAACGGGGTGCAGCCCCCGCGGTAACAGTGCGGGACATGCATAGGGCATCTAGCCCCGCCCACTCCGATTCAGATAGTTTTGGTCTTTCCGACTCAGATAAGGAAGCGGATACACGTAGGGCAGGGGGAGATCTCCGACATGCAAGTAGTGCAAGAGGACTGGCACTTAGTCCTATAGGGGGTAAATCAGAAGATTCGATAGAGAGGCCGGAGCCCAAACGACCAGCAGCCGCACCCGTCAGCGGGAAGGATCCCCAGGCGGCAACGCGGCCAAGAAAGCCAAGCCGGCTGGATCCCCCCAGCGAGCCGGAGAGACCCGCAAGAGCAGCTCGAGGTGCGGCAGGATCCAGGGCCCTTCCCGCAGAAGCAAAACCAGCCCCACTTCCGGGCACCAAGAAGGCCGCACCACCCGCAGGCAGAACAGCGACCAAGAAGGCACCTTTACCACAAGAAGGAAGTAGTGATTCAGACGAAGATCTGGCACCCCGGGCAATCAGGGCACAACCTCCGAGGGACTTACGTGCATCATCTAGGGGGCCGGCAAGTCCCATCGCTTCAGGGGGAATGACATCCCCGATCAGGCCATCTCGCGGTCCGAGAAGCCCCAAGGCTCAAGCAGGATATCTGGCGACAGGATTAGACCTCAATAGCCAAATAATTGCGGACTCGAATAGTATAGGGCAAATAGATTCCTCAGTACGGGGTCTCAGTCAGGAAATCAAGGAACTGAAGGCCCTGTTGAGCAAGGACGGGCAAGACAAGGTACAGCTAAAGGCGGAAATAGCAAAGCTTGAGGCAGCCATAGCCGAGCTCGAGAAGGAAAGGCGTGCAGCGCTGGACAGGATTACGGCGAGTAAAACGCGAGTGGATAACATGAGCATTGGCCAGTTCGAAGGGACTGATTCAGACGGCTTATAATCAAAGGGCAGGGGAGAGCCCCCCCCCCAAGCAAGGACGAAATGGAGGATCGTCGGGTAGATTAGGGTGGTGTGGAAGGAATGACTCCCCCCCCCCCCCCAGAGCTGTGCAACTGACAGTCACAGCTCCCCCCTCAGGGAAGGTGGGTTTTATCCTCGTAAATCCCCATTCCTTAGCCCAGCTTGGGTTTATGTTATTAGTTCCTTGCTATTCCCATCGATGATGGCTTATAATTTATTTGGACGGACGTTTAGAGAATTGTTCGATCCCCCTTTTTTTACCTCGCTGAGGAACCACTTCGAATTTTTTCCCACTTAAGCGTAACCCTTCAGGCGATTTTCTCATATGTGCCGAAAGACGACGAGGAGAAAGCCGTTGACAAAGTTTCAGCAATAAAGTATTTAAAATACCGTGAAAATTGTTATCAAAGACTCCATTTGTAAATCGCCAGATTATCATGGGGTCCGATAAAGGTTACAAATAGGTTGGAGAACATAAGATGAGGCATTCGAACAAGGGCAGACATCTGTGGACGATTGTATTTTTCGTCACGGCAGTAGCAAGTAATTCCAATGCAAGTACAATGCCAGCCCCTCGCCCATGCATCGATGAACTGGATCTTCATGGAAAGGCTCGATCGGATGTATTTGGCCAGCTAGAGGTTGGGCAGGAAGCAGAAGGGCGAGCGATCCGATACGATTTGGAGGAACTGAGTTGGATAGTGCATTTGGGTAGTTTGGTGGGTCCGCAACAGTGGGTAGTTGAGGTGATTACCCAGCTGGGGGAGAGAGTAGGGCGGGGTTGTAGAAGCCTTGGAGAAGATTCTGACAGAATGATGAGGTTGAAGGAAAGATTGGAGAGATTTGGGAATTCACATGACGCAGAGGGCTGGGTAACAGAATGTGCGGACCTCATGGAGGTGATTTCAGAGGAGAAGGAGAGGTGGCCGCAATTTGAGACCAAGCTTGCTCCGTACAAAGTCAGAGGTAAAAAAGCGGCTAAGTCTTTTGGACGTAAGGGAGATCAAGTATACTTTAATGGAATAGGGTGGAAAGCTAAAGCTCCACGACCGAGAAATTATCCGCAAGGGCGTCTCCACCACTGAGACCGAATGCTAATTACCGGAGATAGGAATCACACTGATTAAGGTAGCCTAGAACAGGCTACCTATCTTCCGTCTTCTTTTACCAACCTCTGAAATCAAAATAGTTAATAACAAGATAAGTCCAATTCTAGCTGTGCCGATTGGCAACTTAATTATGTTTGGAGGATATTAACAATGAAGACTGATTTACCTGTTGCGGAGTACCCTCAGGGCTGCTCCCTACCGAGCTGGAATGACATAGCTCGTGATAAACAAAAGATGCCACAAGATGACTGGTGGCTCTGGATGATCTTAGCTGGTCGTGGATTTGGAAAAACAAGAACCGGAGCCGAATCGACCATTGCCCTCGTAAATGCTGGGAATTACAAAAAAATTGCCATCATCGGTAAGACGATTAAAGAAGCAAAAGATATAATGATTGAGGGGCAAAGCGGCCTCCTTTCGACTACCATTGCGCAAAAAATGTTCCAAAATGCCGAATACGAGGGCGATAATTCTGGAATTATTCCATTTAAATATTTTTCCTCAAAAAAACAAATCATTTGGAAGAATGGAGCAAAGGCATATCTTTTCGGTGGTGATGATTACGATTCTATCCGCGGATATCAATTCGATTTAATCTGGATAGATGAATACGCTAAATTCAATAATCCAGATCTACTTTGGGAGCAGGTACTTTTTACTCTGAGATTAGGAGAGGATCCAAAATGTATTATGACGACCACTCCGAAGGCCATTCAGATTCTTAAAGATTTATCCGACGATAAGACGATTCATCTCACATATGGTTCAACATTTGAAAATAAGACTAACCTTTCGGCTCGATTTGTCGAAAATATGGAAGCAAAATATTTGACGACCAAGATCGGTAGACAGGAGTTATTTGGAGAATTAATTTTGGAAAAAGAGAATACGGTCTGGAAAAGGGAAAATATCATATATAGACCGATCGAGTATGATTGTTTGTCTAGAATAGTGATTGGTATCGATCCGGCCGTGAGTTGCGGTGAAAATTCTGATGAAACCGGAATTATAGTAGCCGGCATTGGATTTGATGATAAAATTTATATTCTCGATGATTTGAGCGGAAGATATAAACCGCCAGAATGGGCAAAAATAGTCTGCCGAGCTTATAAGGATTATGGTGTCTGCCGAATCATTGCCGAAACCAATAATGGCGGAGATCTCGTTAGAGAAATGTTGACTACAATTTATCCGAATATTCCATTCAAATCCACGAGAGCAATTAAGGGAAAGATCTCGCGAGCGGAGCCCATTTCACTTCTTTACGAGTCCAACCGTGTATTTCATATCAAGGAATTTTATGAACTCGAGAAGCAAATGTGCGAATTATCTTATGATGATAAAATGAAAAGATCTCCAGATAGAGTCGACGCCCTCGTTTGGGCTATTTCTGAACTAAAAGAACGAGAGGAGTACTTCGTCTCCTTGATCTAACCTCAATTTCAAATATCTTAATATATGGAAACTTAGAATAAAAGCAGGCATTTCTTATTGTTGTGATTCCGTTCCCCAAACTTACCAGTATATTAGAGGAAATCGACTGGATCCAAACGGGTCATATTATTCGACAGAAAAGATCATCCTCAATCTGACGGGCGAGAGGAGGAAATCAAGACTTGAGGGTCTTGGCATCAAATTAGTGCTATACTTTCTTTGGCAGGCTCTAGGAGAGCGCCCGTCTAGAAGCTGGCTGACTTCCGTGAAATTGACCCAGCCATTTACCCTCTTTGAATTTTCCGCTTCCTCGTGAGATATACGGAGCTCATCATACGTCCAGGGTAGGTTGCGGAGAGAGGCTCCGGCAGGTATAGATCAGCCCGGTATTCATCCATCGAGTTCAACCGCTAATCTTCTGCGATGCTCGCGAATCTTGCGCATCCGTTGGACTCTTTTCGCCTTGCCTAGATTGCGATTAGGGATATCGGCCCTTGAGAAATCTAGGGCTGGAGGCAGGCCGTGCGGCTCAAAGACTACCTCCGGAGCAGAGGGGCCCTCCCCGGAAGTCCCGTCTTGAGCAAATTCTGCCCTGCCTTGGAGAGGATCCGGTCCCACAGGGAGTTCAGTTGGACCCTGAACTGTCTCAAACACCGCTTGAGCATCCCTACTGATGCATAGATCACGCAATTTTTGTTCGAGGCTGATTATTGAGCGACCTGGAAACAAATGTAGATTCCCACGAGACAGTTCCGCTATTGTCAATGGAGTACCCCCACTTGGCACGACATCCAGGTATTCATCTAACAACATGTCCAGTATTGCTAACTCGTGCTCCTCCCACGGATGGTAAACGCGCCGCATTTGTTGGGCCGCCCAGTCGGAGAGAGCTAGGCGAAAGCCCCGAGTCGATAGCCCGAAGTTTCGATTCATGACCTGATCCGACACTCGGAAAGATTGCCAAGAACACCACTGGGCAAAGATCATCAGATGTCCTTGGGATAAGGGGGTTACTGCCTGAGTTGTGTGAACTTGAAAAAAATCAAGTGCACAGAATAGATATAAGATTTTAGTTTTCATAATCGATCCTGGTTAAAACGTTATACTTCATAATTAATAAGATAAGGGAAACTTAATTGAAAGCTAATTATACATAAAGGTCCCGAAATGGGGTTCCATTTTAAGGCAAGTATAAGGCCACCTCCCCCGCTTCTTTACCAGACCCGGCAACTCGGGGGCATGCCTCCCCCCCCCCCCCTGAGGGGCATCGATAGTCAAATTTACGAAGATTACCCGCCCGAGAGGGAAGATCAATCGAGCATGCGGAAAGGGTCAACTGGATTCTACTGGTTCTGCAGCTTCCTGGCTCGGAGCTTATTTTGTGCTTGTCGCCTGGAACGTACATTCCAAAAGAAATTCCCACTCTGATAAGAAATTTTCCTAGGCAACATGTGAACACGGTTCTTTTGGCGTACTGCTTTTTCAACAGCAGACAGGACATGGTGTGGTTTGATCGTCTGGCAATGGGATCGTCGATGGGATCGCAGCATCAGAGGTTCCAAGGGGCAATTGAGCGTCTGGAAATTGGATCGTCGAGGGCCAGGGAAAGTCAGGAATAGGAGGAAAAACAACTCTCTCACCCAGCCTAGGCCCCTCGGCCCCAAATCCTCTAGGAATAACTACCCCTGATTGATCTGTTAAAGTCCCCAAGTCCGGGCCTTCGGTGCCCTCTGGTCCGCCCCGATGGAATTGTCCCCAACCCACTAGAATCGGGATAGTCCCGTCCTCTGGAGCAGGATCGCTAGACGCCTGCGGCACGGGCGGCTCCTCCTCTCCAGCTCGTCGAGGCAGTCTTGCCTTCTTCCGTGGGTTTTTCCAATCAAGGATGTATTCGACGGCCAGGGACTTGTTTATTCCGTAGACTGACCGTACCTCACGATCCGATAGCCTAAGAATGTGTCCCAATGTCATATAGGCCGCCCCCTCTCGCTGATCTGGTGTCGGGGGTAATGGATGATGCATCGCCTGCGCGCCAATGATTTGGGAGTATAGCATTACCCCAAAAACAATTAAAACTCCTGATTTCATCTGATCTCCTGAAAAAGCATTCTCAATTAATAAGGAAGAACTATAATTTAGTGTCCGATTAATTGCAAGGCCTGTATTTAGGAAAACGGCAGAATCCAAGGAGAAGAGTAATCTATAACCTACCAGACGGCCCCCGAGTCCGATCGATTTACAGCGGCCCCTCAGATCATCCCAGTATCTCCAAAATACATGCCGTTCTAATTATGGAATGTCTTCCTTGCGAATTATTCCCTTGAGTCCTCAGTCATAGAGCCTTCCTTTTCCTACAAATTAGAATACGTAAGACAGGATCCTTTCTACCAGCAGCCGATCATCATGTTGCATAAAAAAAATGCTCAAATTCTGTCAAAACCAGATTATAATGGTCCCAACAGCGAGCAAAAGATACAGGCAATTAGCATGAAAAAACATTTTCTAAAAACCTTAGGCGGAATTTGCCTCCTATTGAGCCATCACAGCGTATTAGCGTCCGATTCAGGAGATCCTTTCGTAGGCCCTCCCCCGTCTATCCAGAGTAGGAGGCTAGAGCAGGCACGCAGAGACTTGTCCACTCTCAAACAATGTCGTCAAGAGGATGTAATACAATACACAAAGATACAACCAGGCATCCTTGACAAAGGGCGGCTCGACGACCTCTTTGGCGCAACGAAAACAGCCATTTTATCCCCCAAACTGACTTTAAACAAGTCCTCTCACGGCGAATTCTTCACTGAGGTATTCATCCCGTTCGCACAGCTAGAATATTTAGTGAAACAGGTAACGTGCTCCGCCGAAGAATTTCTTGTAGAGGACCAGGAGCAACAAGCTCTGCTGGAAGCCTGGTTACACACAGCACAAGAGATGCACGAGGGATTTTACGCCCTCTACCAGGCACTTACACGGCACGAGGCCATCGTAGCTCGCCGCCAGCTAAAGATTAAGCACCTAGCATACGATCAACAAACAGATTATCTGTCACGCATAATAAGGGAAATGAAGGAACTGACCACAAGGGCCTTCCCCATGATACAAAACATAATCTCGCTTACCAATTGGGAAAACCTAGAGAACCAAGAAGCCGAATCAGCACAATCCCAGGCACGGGTAAACAGTTCCTTAACCAATGCACAATTAGAAGAAGAGATTGAGAAGATCCGGCAAACTATGGCTCGCCTCCAAGAAACACCAGATGGCATTGGAGCAATCGATCCCCAGGATATAAACGTAATACGCTCGGAACTCACAGAAGCACTCCCATCCGTGTACAAGCTAGTTCGCGACAGAGAAATCATCCTCAGAAAGTTGAAAAAAGAACTGGACCAATCATTACAATTTCCGCCAGCCTTTGAGAGGGGATTTTATTTACGGATCGAGAAAGTTCGAAGCAATTTCGTGAGGTTTGAAAGACAAGTCAGGGTCATGGTGCGCTTCCCCGGCCTATATGGGATCAGCAAGGTGGATAGACGGCTGGCCAGGAGAGTTCGCAGACTAGGGCAGGTCATCCGCCCCATTTCCCGGCGATTGCAACATCTCCCCGATTTCCCCGCCCCCTTCTTCGCTAGTGAAAGACAACTAATCATCCATGCTCGAGGAGGCCTAGAACTAGCAAGACTATCCATCGACGAGATTGTAAGGGCATACCAGAGAGCAGGCGACGATATAGAATCCATAGATCTATCTTTCCCAGAGGAAGCAGATGGAGATATAACGGGACTAGACACATGGGAAAAGTGTGTTCAGTATCTCGAGCTTCCATCCAGAGAATTAGAAGAGATGTCGTTAGCCTTGGGCAGAAGGATTTCCGTACAGGAGGCAAACCTAGCGGAGGATTCCCCCCTTCTCGACTTAGTAAGGCCCTTAGCTCAGGTCGCCTACGATGCCAACATAGCAGCAGAGTGGGGTACATGGCGGGCGCATGTCATACAGAGGCGAATATTTGGAATTGTCCCCCGGTTCACAGTAGATGATAATCGTCAGACAGTGCACCGGATTCAGAGCATGAGGGCAGTCCTAGCCTTAGTTAAACAAGAGTTAGACAAGCAAGAGGTTATGACGGCTTTAAGAGCACTGCCAGATCCGCAAGTAGGTCCTGGAGCAGAGGAGGAGCCCCCTGCACCAGCTCCAGACCCATTACCGGCTCCCCCGCCAGAGCCTCCAGCCCCGGCTCCAGCTTCAGACCCATGTCCGGCCCCGCAACCACAGCCGGCCCCACCGACAGCCCCATTACCGGCTCCCCCGCCGCCACCCCAGCCTCCGGAACCTAACCCACAACCTTCCCCAGCACCACCTCCGGCTCCCCTGCCAGAGCCTCCAGCCCCGGCTCCAGCTTCAGACCCATGTCCGGCACCGCAACCACAGCCGGCCCCACCGACAGCCCCAGTACCGGCTCCCCCGCCGCCACCCCAGCCTCCGGAACCTAAGCCTCCGGCCCCTAACCCGGACCCGGATCAGGCGGCAGCTCCCCCCGAATCTCCTGGGGAACCAGACGATCAGTAGGCGCCACCCCCGGCTCCTCCTGAAGTGAAAGGAGATCAGGCAGCTCACCCGCTGCCGTCTCCGGGCCCGCAGCCGCCCCCACACCCCAGTCCGGCCCCGGCTCCAGCCACAGCTCTCAATCCTCGGAGTCCGCTCGATTTAAAGAATCCCCTAATGTTCTTCCAGTATACCCAACACACACTCCATTCTACTTCTGGAATAAATTCCTTTCGAATTATTCCCTTGAGTACTCATTCATAGGGACTTCCTTTTTATTGAAGACGATAGTTTTAGTTATTTCAGTATCTGGTTCTTAATCATTAGAACAATTTCAATTTTCGAATTCCATCAACCAGACCAGCGTTTCTTCTATCCGCTCCAACATATTGGTTTAGTTAATTACACGCCAGGCAGGGGCCTTTTATCGATTTCGCCTGCCTTTTCCTAATACTTTTCGAGTAATCCAGGACATACTTAAAAGCGGCCGATTCTCATTTTGCATAAAAAAATGCTCACATTCTGTCAAAACCAGATTATAATGGTCCCAACAGCGAGCAAAAGATACAGGCAATTAGTATGAAAAAATATTTTCTAAAAACTTTAGGCGGTATTTGCCTCATATTGAGTCATCACAGCGTATTAGCGGCCGCTTCCTCAGATCCTTTCGCGGCTTCTCCCCCCGTCTAGGCAGAGTAGGAGGCTAGAGCAGGCCCGCAACGAATGGACCCGTCTCGTACAAGAACGTAGTGAGCATGCCCAAGGACTCACAAAGACACCACCAGGCATCCTTGACAAAGGGCGGCTCGACGACCTCTTTGGCGCAACGAAAACAGCCATTTTATCCCCCAAACTGACTTTAAACAAGTCCTCTTACGGCGAATTCTTCACTGAGGTACTCATCCCGGTCGCACAGCTAGAATATTTAGTGAAACAGGTATCGTGCTCCGCCGCTGTATTTCTTGTACAGGACCAGGAGCAACAAGCTCTGCTGGCAGCCTGGTTACAAACAGCACAAGAGATGCAACAGGGATTTTCCGCCCTCTACCAGGCACTTATACGGCACGAGGCTATAATAGCGGGCCGGGAACTAGGCATCAAACAAAAAGAACAAGCTCATAAAACAGCCATTCTTGCTCAGCAAATAAGCGTACTACAGGACTTGGCACCCAGAGTCTTCCTCATGATAGAAAACATAATTCCGCTAATCAATTGGGAAGAACTAGTCGCTACAGACGCTGAGATAACATCCAAAATCCAGCAGGACCTGCCGCACGCAACCAACGACCGCTTAAAAACCGAGTTGGAGGACATCCAGTCCGAAGTTTTGAGTATGGCGGAGCAATCAGAATCAGAGAAAGGGCTCATCGAACTAACCCCGGAAGCAATTAAAGCAAAACTTCAGCATTACACGCAGATAACCACAGCTAGCTTGCAAATAGTCCAAGAACGAATGCTCATCCTACAAGGATTATCGCCGGACCTCGACCCCTCCTTACCATTTCATCCTCAATTTCCTGATAGATTGCAACAGCGAGCACAGGCCCTGGACAGGAATCTAGTCCTCCTTTTACGACAAGCCATGGTGAGGACCCACTTCCTAGACCTCCTTGGGATTAACCCAATCGACAAAAGGCTCGGAAAAAGGCTTAGGAGTTTTTACCAAGTATTCCGCCCAATACTCAGGAGGTTAGAAGCCCTCACCGATGACCCCGCCCAATTCATACAGGAAGAACGCCAAAGCATAGAGGCCGCCCGACCCAAAATAGACGCAAGCCGTCTCACTATAGAGCAGCTCGTTGTCGCATTAAGGCACATCCGCCAGGAACTTAGGCGAATCGACCTCAATTTCCCGCCGGACGGGCCCGGGCACATAGTTGGCCTAGACTCATGGCAGAAATGCCTTATTGCCCTCGAGCTCCCCAACCAGGACTTAGATCTAGTGCTCCGCGAAATACAGAGAATTATGGAAGCAAAAGCACCACACATGCCATGCGACCACCCCCTATTTCGCCTGTCCTGCAAGCATTTCGACACGCTGATTCCCCAATCACACAGCTCCAAAAGAGGGCAGGAAAGGGAGCAAGAGTTAGCCAGACAATTATTAGGAATTGCCCCCCGGTTACAAAATAGTAGCAACAGACAGTTGAGTGAAGCCATCACAAGCTTAGTAGGCAACCTCGCAGCACTTATAGAGGAACTCGAGAAACCAGGAATAATAGAAAGCTTAGGAGGAGTGGGTGGTCCAGTCCCAGTCCCAGACTCCGAACCAGCACCTCAGACGAACCCTCCGGCCCCTAAGCCAGCCCCGGCTCCACCTCCACAAGTGCGACCGCCAAACTGGACCCCAAAAGCCGTCTCGATCAGAGAAGAGCAAGACGCAGAAATGACATTCAAGTACTCCCAGCACAACTTCACCTTTCCACCCCGGGATTTGGTGTTATTGATCGTGACGGAACTGGAGCCTCACATCAGGCAGATAACACAACAATTACACAATAAACCACCGACCACCCTTGATGAATTATTAGAGGTTTACGTACCATTGAGGGGGCTAGTAAGGGAGTTCAAAGAGATCATGGGTACCCTCCGCGATAGAATATCCTTCAGGTACCAACATGACTTCGTTCTTCGACATGGAGAACCTACAGGAAACTCGGAATGCATGAATTTATCTATAAGAAATTACCAGATCTGGGGTGCTAGCATCCAGCGAGCTCAGGCGAGTTTGGAGGACTTAGATGAGTGGGAAGAGCGGTGCGAGTTATGGTGCCTCGGAACATATCCAGTGCCACCCCAGGGCTTGCCAAAATTGATACAGGGTGCAACCTGGCCCATATTAATAGACATGGCTTCACTACCCCCCACAATCATTGGCACACCAAACTGGAAAGGAGAGCTAGGTGCATACGGGGTCTACAGTATAGTGAGAGCGGGAGCTGTAACGAATTATGTCAACAAGCTAGAAGAACAGTTTGAGAAAAATCCTAATGAACTGGCCCCCATTTCCCTCGACCACCTCTATTCCTTGGACGAACAACGTATCCAGGCCTGGCTGAACTCCAGTCCAAGTGTCACAGAAATAGCACAAGAACTCAAGTCCTCCCGATTCTATCAGGCTCCACTTATAGACATCCCGGTCGATGAACGAGCCCCGGCGCTAGCTAAAATCACAGATTGGGAATCTATGGTTAAACAAAGCAGAACTCCGGTGTTGCTTATTAGCAAGTTGTTAGAGTTAGAGGCGAGAAATAGTCCTCCGGCAAGAGTAGGCCGATACAGGAGAGCCCATATGGAGTCCGTGGAATTCTTGGGCAAAGTCGAAGCATGGCTAGCTGATATGTTCCTACGCAGGGCCGGGGCAGCATCCAGCCTTTCCATGACAGCTTTACAAGAGGTGGCCCAGGGGCTTGATGCTACATATATTACAACCAAGGCCCTACAGAGCATCTTTGAATCTAGACTCATAGCTGGCGCGTCGACCTCATCCTTGCCAGGACCATTTAGCCGGCAGCGCCCTCCGCGCCCAACAGTCCCGACCAGATTTCCACACAAAGCATGGATCCTGAAGAGAATGGAAAATTCATATCCCGGATGTGGCATTGGGCCTTGGTTCCAACCTACCCTGGACAGATGCGTAGAACAAGCGCAGTCAGCTCCTCCTTACATCAGGGACCTCTATTTATTCATCGGTGGTCCGCGTTGGTCATTATCATTTAAGCCCTTCATGTCACAGCTTGCAGGAATCTTACGGCACCCCGACAAGCTATCCCAGTCCCCCCCTAGATGGCACCACTTCGTTGACCTGGTCGAATGGTCTTTCGACAACTGGATGCTGGGACTAGCCAATCTCTTTAGAAAGACACAAGCGCTAACAAAACAGGTAGAAGATATGGAAGCCCTCGGGGATCATCAGAAAGAGGGTGCAAGTCTTCAGGCCTATTTAACAGCGAAGCAAGAAATGGATATACACGAGTATCATTACGCAAGTATACTACATATGATAGGAACCCGGGAACCCGACACCCCTGATTTCTTAATCGTCTTTAAACAGGAAGTTCAGGAAATAACGGCCGAAAGAATTGCTGTATGGATATGTGGGATGTTAGGCGAACCCGTCAGGATGTACACTGAGCGGCAGGCAAAATTTAACGACCTGTGGGCATTGTTAGAGAACACCAGCATCGAGGATCCGGACGGAGATATCATCCTCAAAGACTTCAGCATATAGGGGTTAAGAAGATAGTGCATCGAGGGCCCTTGCAATGCAGGTACACCAAAACGAGGATAAGCAGGAGTTACCCAAAGTAACCCCGTGAAAAAGGAGCTAGAAGAATCGGGTATAGTGAGTTTACGGATAAGGTCTGTCCGGGCAAGGGAGTTCCCTGGGGAGGGATCAAAAAAAACTCCAGCACAAAAGAGGAGAGAGGCTGAGAAACAGGGCTTTTCCGGGGATAACTGGAGACAGACTACCGAGGAGTCGACGATGAATCAGATCGGAGAGTCCCTCAGCCCCCCCAATGGGTGAGGCTCCTCCCGGCTGCTACCGAGGCAATCCTTTTTTTTTGCTTACGGTAGCATCCAAATGCAGCAACGAGATACGATTGGATGGAATTTTCGACGACCTTCATGCAATCCTTTACATTCCCACAGTTTCAGTTTTTTTTCATCAAATTTGCCTGGGTATGGATAATCTCCTCAGCCATGCCTATCTCCTAGCTTTATCTTTCTAGATGAAGTACCCACTGCCCTTCGAATATGCAGATTCCTCCAAGATACAAGAATTATTCTTATCAGGATTGATAGTATTATTATCTCTATATCCCATTGATTTAAGAACTAAAAATACAAGAACAAATGATTTGATTTTCTATAAGAAATAAAATTAACATGAGAGTGCGGGCCATTACAGGGGCAGGATTCGATAGTGTGTAAAAACTCTTTAATAAGTCAGATCAATAACATAGTCAAGATCGGTACATTTGCATTTTGCTTAATAACATTCACAGGAAATGTTACGGCGACCCAGATTAATCCAAACAACCCGTTAGTCCAAGTTGACAGCCGAAGAATCATAACCTGCCTTCCCTTATCATCAATCGAACAATCCGTAATGAGCGCTGCGCTGACTGCTGGACTTTCACCGGATGCCGTAATGCCTATACAGGTATACGTTTACTCGGGAAAGAAGCCGCAATTCTTTACGGTTGGCTCCTTACCTTACTTTTGTAACCTGATGAAGAATCTAAGGGAAGAATACGGTATCTCCTGACTGATTAGGATTGAATGTCTCGGTTTGTAAAGTAGATCAGTTCTGGATCCTCCTGGTCATGATCGCCAGGAGTTCGCGAGACTTGCTGGGCGCGCGGCCGCACACTCAGCGTGAACTATGTCTGCTTATCGTTGCAAATTATTAAAAAAAAGAGGACAATACTGGATGTTGAGGGAATTAAATTGCTTAGAGTAATTTTGTTTTGTGTACGGTTATGAGGAAGCGTCCCGCAGGTCTTGGTTCTGTTTCTAATTTGCTTAAAAGATTGGTTGGCTAGGTTGTTATCGGGTCGTAGCGAATTCAAATTTCTGAGACTGGGGATGATAGCCCTCGGGTCTGGTTTGATCTGTTTATTTGTCCCTTGTCCGTCCGGGCTATCTCCCCAAGCCTTTCATATGATCATCTTATTTATCGCTTCGATGATGGGAATAATGCTCGAAGTTTGCGAGCCCTGCATTATGCTATTTCTATCGATGTGTGTGGCGAGTTTGTCCGGAGTCGTCGAAATTAAACAGTGTTTTTCCGGCTTTAGCAATCTCGTTCCTTGGCTCATTCTGTTGGCCCTGTCTTTAGCGAGTGTAGTTACTAAAACGAACTTAGGAATCAGATTAGCCTATTTGTTCGTTAAGTTATTTGGGAAAAATATGACCGGCTTGTCCTATAGTCTAGTTATGACAGAATTCTTAGCGGCGCCTCTCATCCCGAGCAATACGGCTCGTGGCGCGAATATCGGATTACCTCTTGTCACGTCCATTGCACGATATATTTCCTCGAATTCAGAAAAAATCCAGGAAAAATCCATCGGGTCTTATCTTACAATTTTGTACTCCTATAGTAATGCCATATGCAGCGCAATTTTTGTAACGGCCATGATATCGAACGCCATCATCGTCGAAGAATTAGGAAAGATAGGAATTCAGATGAACTGGCTGGCGTGGAGTAAATTCATGATCATTCCTGGGATTTGCATTCTCCTCGTTTTGCCATTTATTTTGCGCATACTGTATAGACATGGGGTACACGATCTGGGCGGCCTCAGGGAACTGGCGGCCGAGAGTTACGAAGCGATGGGAAAACTAACTCAGCAGGAGAAGTGTATTCTCAGTATTTTTGCCCTAATGCTGTTAATGTGGATTTTTTCGGAAATTATTGGAATTCCGATTATTGTAACTGTCCTGATTGGAATCACCATATTCGCTATGCTAGGCCTATTGAGTATGAAAGAAGCGCTTTCATCGTATAGTACTCTGAATCCGGTGATAATGATTGGGATATTGATATCATATGTCAATTGCCTAGCGACGTCGGGAGCGATAGAGTGGTTTAATGGATTGATTTCCTCAGAATTGGGTGCTTTCGATAAAGGTCTAGCCTTTTACTTGTTAACCATTATCTACTATTTCACACATTATTTCTTTTCTGGTGAAAGCTCAAGAATTATAGCGCTGTATGTTCCTTTTTTGTCGACGGGTATCGCACTCGGGTTGGAACCGACAAAATTGGGCGTGACTCTGGCTTTTTTCAGTGCGGTTTCGGATATATTGGCGCACTATACGTGCCCAGCTTCGATTACTATGTTTAGTACCGGTTATATTTCGGTCGGAAAGTGGATAAAATCTGGAATTGTAGTTACCGTGATTGTAATGACTATCTGGTTTTCTTACGTATCTTGAAATAGCTAGAGGGGGGGCGGCGGGAGATTGCCACCCGAGTCATGCAGCAATTATTTGCCCATCTGAGGCATCTGAATTGCATACCAAAAACGATCCCAGGCCAGATTTATCTAGATGTTGAGGCCCTCTTTTTTTCTGAGACCGTCAGGTCTTGATTTCCTCCTCTCGACCCGTCAGGGGACGCTGAACTGAACTGTCGCGTTTGATTAACAAAGCCCATCGTAGACAACCAAGGGACCAATCAATTAACCATTCCCGAGGTCCAGGATTGGCTCTACGACAGGATCAGTCTTCCATCCGCGAAGTTCAGCTATCGCGCTTAGGCCACATAAAAGATCCTCCCGAGTCTTTAGGTATGAAAAAAGCACCAGGGTGATTCTTCCAATATTCATCAGTACAGCGCCCACGAGTAGGATACATTAATTCAAGTATGACATCATCGAGATCCATCGTAGGCTTATATAAACCCGTATCCTTATCTTTACCTATCGCTATGGCCATGGCCAAGGACACAACATATGTTCGGGAAGTATAGGGCAGCTGACCCAACATCCTGGCACTTGGCAACGCCTGAGCAGCCACCGCTAACCACCTGTTCATTTTATGATCAGAAAATAGAGACGACCTTGCTAGCAGATCCTTCTCTGAGGGCCTGGGCCATACCCTGTCCGTTGCTCTTCCTTCACCTAATGTTCTTGGCGGAACAATTAGCGGGTTACGAGCAAATTCACTTAGGATTTCCGCGGGATCCCTATTCGTAGCGACACCAAGCTCTCTGGCCATGGTCAACAAATCTGCTGGGGAAGGAAATAGTTGCCTAATATCATCCGGGGCACGTTCAAGAGTCTCAGCAGCCAACCTTAACAAATAGATCTCTTCTTCATCCCCATGAGCATAACCTAGATCAGTGCTGGCTAGCAGATCATCCACTGAGGGCCTGGACAAATAAGCCGCTGGGGCCGCATGGGGTAGCTGAATACCCTTCCTGGCACGGTTTGCAGGTAGGTAACAAAAACTAAAGGGCCTCCTCCAATCAGCCAGAGTTTCGCGCCCAAGAGGATCATGAAGTAAGGCAAGAATGAATTCCTTGGGATTCCTACCCGTAGCATACCCCATCTCTACGGCTCTCAAGAAAACAGCGTCTGTGTTAGGATATTGTCTCTGAAAATCCGGATGGGCGGCTTTACGAGCCGGAGCACACGCCTCTAACAAATAGATCTCTTCTTCATTCCCCGGAGCATAACCTAGATCCGTGCTGGTCGGCGGTCCCTCCTCTGGGGCCCTGGTCCATACCCTGACCGTCGCTCCTCCTTCACTTAAAATTAATAGAGACACACTTAAAAGTTTTATAAATTGTCTGAGCATAAATTAATCAACCTCCTAGAGCAATCTGCGATCTAAATACCATCCCGAACACAACGTCCGAGGGGCAAAAAGAGTAACATCACTATCTGTGTCCGTCAAGTCATTATCTTGCCCAAATTAATTATGACGCGGCATTTTCATGCTAAGGACAGTATTTTCCAGCAATATTTTACGGAATCTCAGTTGAATGATAAAAAAAAATAAAGGTAAGATTCACCTACCCTCTCAGATGCCTCAGAGATTTCCCGTAACTCCACTCCTCCATCAATCCTCCTCAATATCAACATACATAATACTTCTCTTGACTTTCTACGGACAAACATTTATAATATACCCTCAGAGTCTTCATGCATTTACAGTAGCACCAAGACTTTGTTTTTTTTTATAAGGAGAACCAATCCCATGATCAAGCTATTCACCAAACTCAGGTCCGCAGCTATTATTTTCCTAGCTTTAGCGATCTCCCCAACACAATCAATGCAAACTTCCCCAACGGATGCCCCCGCAATTAATGAGGCACGAGTAAAGGCCCTAATAGAACTGGCCATCTCAGATCCCCCATATGGAGGCGACCCGAAAATAATTTATTCCTACGCTACCACTCCCTACTTTAGAGTCAGGGTACTCAGTATACAGGCAACCGATGAGGAGACGCTGGAGGCATTGACCCGTATCATCCTTGATACATATAAGGCACAGGGCATTCGAGGCAGAACCCGCGAGGAGCTAACACCCCTATTACAACAATACTCCCTCCCCCTGATAAGAATGGATCCAAGCAACGCGCTTCGATGCCACGGAGCGACATTAAGAATGGTCCAAGCAGGGGCATTATAGCCGCCCTAACACGTAGGATCTGAGCACTAGCCAAGCCCCAGGGATCCAATTAGAACGCGCAGGAACCCCCTCCCCTCCTCCATCAATCCTCCTAAATATCACCACACATAATACTTCTCTTGTCTTTCAACGGATAACTATTTATAACGTCCCGAAAGAGTCTTTGAGTATGTGCAGTCGCACCAAGACTTTTTTTTATAAGGAGAACCAATCCCATGATCAAGATATTCAACAAACTCAGATCCGCAGCTATTCTTTTCCTATCCTTAGAGATCTCCCCAATAAACTCAATGCAAACTACAGGGATAGCTCCAACCCCATTAAAACTGGCTGGTTCCATAGAGCAGCGGGACGTAGTAGAGGCCTTAATAGAGATCTTGGAACGGCATGGCGCAAAGGCACATTTCATCGCTCCTATACCATGGATAGATATGCATGAGGAAGAAACAAGGCACATTGCAGACCGAGGGCTAGAGCCAGGAGCCTATGAAGAAGCATTCACAGAGATATACGAAGAAGTATATCAGGGATTCCTAAGAGAGGGATTTGATGCAGTGCCGACCGCAGCACGGATGGCTGAGGAGATCTTGGAGGTATTAGGCAGAGATCCTATCCAGACACTAATAGGGTACGTCAGTATCAGAGACGGGCTTCGGGCAGGGGTCCTCACCGCGCACCAATGGGCCATAGTTCAAGTCTTGTCCATGGCCTACAGTTAGAGGCTATCTGGTCCTCCTTTAAAGTCAGATATACCCCCCCCTTCCACCGACAGCGAGAGGCTGATCTGATCTGCAGAAATAGCTCACACTTTTAGATTCAGACGCCCCCTCTAGGAGGGGCGAAGGCAACCAGCAAATTAGCCATGGCAAAGAGAGCGATACTAAACTCGGGCCACTACCACCATCGGGGAGGGCTTCATGAGAACATAACCAGATACTAAAGAAACCAACATTCCATCACACTCAGCATCTAGCTACAACATAGAGAACAGACTCAGAATAAAAATATAGAAAATATAATTTTATTATGTTACGCTCCTCTACACATTAAATTGGGAGTTTCAAGAGTCGAAGGAGAAGATTAGTATATGAGAAGATTAATGTATATTGTGAGATCAATAGTTATCGTATTGATCTCAGCAAATCCCGGATGGGGTTGTCCGGACACTCCAAAACGAAGCCATCGGGGGAGTCTGTTCAATGATAAGGGACTGCACATCAGCACACGGAGGAAGGCAATACGGCCACTGTCGCCTATAGAGGAGGACCAGCTAGGGTTGGCTCATATAAAACGACGACCCTGGGCAAGGGAAGAAGATTACGTGATAATTCAATTCGCAAATGAGCACATCCACCCCGACGGGAAGATCGATTGGAGAGGCGTTACGGAGCACATTCCGCACAGATCTAGAGCAGCATGTGCAACGCGTTACAATTCTCTGTTCGGGGGCAGGGTCGTTTGCCTGACAGGGCAGGAATTGGACAACTTCCTGGAGCAGCGGTATGGTTCTCCACAAGATCACGATGCAGACGCCGCTCTTCGGGATGATTTTGAACGCGACCTCGCACAACTTCAACCGGCCCCATCTGAGACACCGAGGGGGCGTGCTCGGAAGTTTGGTCCCCCACAAGATCACGATGCAGACGCCGCTCTTCGGGCGGATTTTGAACGCGACCTCGCAGAACTTCATCCGGCTCCATCTGAGACACCGAGACGGCGTGCTCGGAAGGGCAAGAGTAGTACGAAGACGGTAGGTCCGATGAGGCCCTGGACATCGGAAGAAGATCTCGCTTTAGTGAATTATTTCCGGTATTACTCTAATCCCTCCGGCCAAGTCGATTGGGGTGATGCCCCGGTGTTCATCCAGGATCACGTCCATGACGCCGGCATCCTCAGGACTGAAGAAGAATGTCAACGGAGGCGGGAAGAGCTGACGGATTTGGAGAGACGTGATGCAGGTGGGGAACCCTTGCAGCATACTAGGGATATGGACGGGGGAGAACCTTACAATCCTCCCAGCACAGGCCCCTCATCAAGTGAAAGCTCGAGTACGGAGGACGAGGAGGGGGACCATGCCCACGCCCAGGCAAGGTACAGCTCTAGACGGCCCCGCCAAGACCCCAGGTGGACTCTGCATCTCAATAGCCGATTAAATGGTTACATGGTCGACAATACCACTGCGGACGGGAACGTAGATTGGTCTAACCTCAAGCATCTCAACAGACGTTGGCCAATATGCTGGCTCAAAGCTCAGGCTGAGCATAATCGTGCCATAGCGATGGAAGCGGCGCTGGAAGAAGATTGCAGTTGGCCGGAGTACATGCATAATCACCCGGAAGTGGGATGGGAGGACTACTCAAGAGAAAGATCGAGGACGGAGGACGAGGAGGGGGAGCATACCCACGCCCAGGCAAGGTACAGCTCTAGCCGGCCCCGCCAAGAGACAATCTGGACGCGTGAGCTCAATAGACTCTTAAATGGTTATGTGCTCGCCAATCACACTGACGACGGGCGGGTAGACTGGTCTGAACTCAGGACTGTCACCACACTTTGGCCAGAAGACTGCCTCATAGCTCAGGCTGAGCATAATCGTGACGCAGCGATGGCTGCGGCGCAGGAAGAAGGTTGCAGCTGGCAAGTGTACATGCATTATCATCTGGAAGTGGGCTGGGAGGACGCCTCCCGGGTGCCGGGAGCGATGCAGAGACAAGAACGGCTCAGGGCAGGCAGGCACCGCCCGTATAACGACTGGACCGAAGAGCAAGACCAGATCTTAATTGATTACGCCCTATTGCATATCTCTAGAGTAGGTAGCGTAGACTGGTCCGAGTTACAGGTAGAAACCGTTGGGCAAATGCTATCGATTAGGGCGAGGTGGCATGAACTGCACAAGCTCCCGAAAGTGAAGGCACTATTGAAAGCACAACAGGGGGTAGATCCCCCCACAACCCATGCAGGGATGACCCATCCCAGAGACACAAGATCCCAATTGAAGAGAGTCCCAGTCCCGAAAACATGCTGGACACCAGAGCAAGATGATGCATTAAGGGACTACGCCGAGCACCATACCTCTAGCGATGGCAAGGTCCAATGGGGCTTATTACGGCACGCACACGTTGGGCATAGTTTCTTCGCGTGCAAGAAAAGGTTGAGACAACTGCGCAAATTAATAACAGAACAGCCAACAATGGCAGATACACAGGGGGAAGACCACGACCTAACACCGGGAGGGGGACCTCCTCAGGGAGAAACAATCAGAGAACTGAAAGAAGTTCCATCACGGCGTATAGTCTGGACCGCCGAGAAAGACCAGATATTAATTGATTACGCCCTATTGCATATCTCTAGAGTAGGTAACGTAGATTGGTCCGAGTTACAGGAAGAAACCGTTGGGCATACAATGCTATCGATTAGGGACAGGTGGCATGTACTGCAAAAGCGCCCGAAAGTGAAGGCACTATTGAAAGCACGAAAGAGGGTAGATCCGTCCACAACCCAGGGAGAGAGGACGCAGTCCAGAGCCACAGGATACCAATTGGAGGAAGTCCCAGTCGTCCATCGTCTCTGGTCCACGAAGGACGATAATGCCTTAAGGGCTTATGTCGCCACTCATATAAAACACCATGGACGGATAGACTGGTTAGATAACCCAGAGGCAACCGTAGGGCATTCGAATGCCGCATGTAGAGCAAGGTGGCCACAATTGACGGAACCCAGGAAGGTGAAGGAAAGAAGGGCAACACAGCACGAGAGTGATGCAGACACAATCCCGGCCAAGGCCCTGGACGAATACATCCCCGGGAGACGAGCTCGGCAGATCAGAGTCAAGGACCGAACAAATTGGACTGCAGAGGAAGATAGCATTTTACGGCGATTAGAAGCAACACATAGGATCGGTGCAGATGGGGGCGGGAGCTGGTGGGGGGCTCGTCAGGCGATAAAGAAATCCCTCCCAGGGAGGACGGTATTAGGTTGCAAGCGCAGGGCTTCAAGACTCGCGGAGGATGGCCTCCTGGCAGACGGGGCCCAGGGCCAAGAGAGCTCTCTCCCAGAGCGGAGAGTATCACGGCCGCTCGCAGAGAGACTGGCGGAGGAGAGGCATTTAGTACTTTACGCTCTCTCACATTCCATTGGGGATGGCCCCGTGGACTGGAGCGTCGACGATACTTTTAGTGCAAGGAGGTCACATCAACGCATGCAAACTGAATGGACTCGCTTACGCGCCGTAGCTAGGAGGGAGGCTCCGATCGGTACTCATTGGCGGGCTCACATCCGTAGTCTATTGGATGACCCCGATATAGATTATCCCGAGGAAGAAGGACCCCCACCGGCCGAGTTATCATCGGAGGTTCACGAATTTCACCGCGATCCGCACCCTGCTCGGGTACAAGATCCTGACCAGGAGCGAGCAGAGAGCCCCTCAGGAGGGCCCCAGGGGAGCCCGGCCCCACTTGACTGGGAAGAAAGCGAAGACCTAGAGTTGCTCCGTCTCATACGAGCCCATACCGACAAGTTAGGCATGGTTGCCTCAGCCGAAATACAAGCAGCCCTCCCCCATAGGTCATTAGCTGAACTAAAACTGAGATGGGAAGCCATCCGCGGAGGATATGGAATCGAGAGGCACTGGGTGGACAAACCGGAGCCACTCGCTCTGGGGTCGCTGATTGGTTTTAGACCCCTGTTCGGAGCAGAAGTTAATTCTCCAGAATTTCGCTGGGCAGAAAAGAGAACTACGGAAGACCCAATAACGGGTCACAAAACTGTCTGGCTTAACTGCAGCTGCAACGCAGAAGCTTTCGCAAGCCCTGAGCCACTGGTAACGCAGATACCCGTGTTAGACGATTACGAAGGGATCATAGAAGAAAGGTTGCTAGCACAAGTAGCCCAGGGGACAATTCTCAGCAAGGCAGAAATAAGCAGACAGAAAATGATTATAATCGAAGACCTAGCCAGAGAGGAGGCGAGACGCTTAGAAGAGAGGCTGGCGTCCTTACATGGCGGATCCCCGATACCTCCCTTGCCCCCGAGGACTCACGAGTCCACATCTACGAGCAGTGAGGACCATTCAACCGATGCATCAGGCCACCGTCCGTTTATGAGGGGTGGATGGAGTCGCCCCCCGTCCCCATCAGACCCATGGCGAAGGCGGGATTCAGAGGACACCACAGAGAGCAGTGAGGCACATTCACCCATCGAGGCAGGAGGGTTCAGTTCTGCCCGGAGGGGTGGTTGGAGTTGCCCCCCGGCCCCACCTGACCCCTGGCGCAGTCGGGATGAAGATGAAGGGTCTTATAGCGATGAGGCCGACTCAATAGATTCCTCCACCGAGTATTCAGATGAATCCTCGGAGGGAGAAGAGGATGCCTCAATTGAAGTCTCACTTGGAGCAGAGGATGGCTCAATTGATTTGTCCTCCGAGTATTCAGTTGAAGGCTCAGAGGAGGAGGATGCCTCAAGCGTATCGTCCAATGAGGATTCAGATGTCGGATCGGAGGGCGGTGAATCCGATGACTCACCCGAAGAAGGGATCCGCCCGGTTCTGAGGGGGTCATGGCAAACAGGTGTGGCCCCCACACCTGGCTCTAGTACGACGCGCGCAATTGCATCTACTGCGCTGACCATGTGGGATGACCGATTGGGTGATCATGCCCAAAGGGGAGATACCCTTGGACGACTAGCAGGCGTAGATCCGAAAAACACAGACACTTGGGTACGAGAAGGAAATTAAAAATGGGGCCCCATTACAGCCCCAGACCATGCTTGCTCATTAGGCCTCTTGCTCATAAATTAAACTCTCGAGGCCTAAACGGAGAATGTTGAATCCACGGACCGTTTCGATTTGACAGGCAGGGGGGATTATCGTAAGGAAACTAGGAGCCACCATCGTGCTCGGGGCTGGACGATGGGGCAGGAGACGATATTCCTAAGATATGCCCGTAACAACACAGGTAAGGACGGACAGGTCACTTGGAGCGGGTCGCCTGAGGTCCTCCGAACTCGATCCAGATCTGCCTGCCAAATTCATTTTAGTCGAATTAATGGTCTGAATCGTGGGGTCCCAGGCAGGGCAGTCGAACCTCCTCGGACAAGCTGGGAAAGAAAGGATGGTACTGGCGGGAGTCTGAATGATGCGAATGCAGCGATCCCAGCTTTTATGGTCGCAGATGGGAGCCCAGGCGCAGGAAGGCAACTGCCTTTGGAACCCGAGTCCCTCCCCCCAGGAGTAGATCCAGCCCATCCAGATACTTGGCCTGCAGCGCCTGATTTTGATTTTTAGGAAGCCCCGGTAGGATGGGAGAGGACTATACGGCTCCGATCCATAGAGAAGTGAGGCTAAAGAAGTGAAGTGTGGCGGATGTTTTTTTTATTGGCCGCGCGTCATTGACTCATCTGATCACCACCTATTCACAAGATAGATCCACGGGGGCAGGATAATAAATATCCGCCCACGGGGCCAGCCTCAGCAATAATTTATCCAATAGCTGAGATCTCAGGCAACAAACAGTTGGACAAAAAAATTTAATGCGGATAGAATTAGGGGCCGCAATATTTCGCCTTATAGGATATACATGACCAAATACTTAGGCATCATAGCAATAATTCTCGCAGGATCATGGGAAGCCATTGGGCAGCGGTGCAATAGCCAAAGACGCGGCCGGATTACACACCTGGTGTTGCTCGATGCGGACGGTTCGGGGTTAAGGTACAAGGTCCTGCCCGGCGGAGAGCTGGGGCGGGAAGAAAGAATAGGCCGGGATAGGACTCTCCACTTGGCCATTCATATACCACGCTATAGGTCCCCGGCTGTCTCGTGGACGGAAAGTGAGGTTCAAGCCCTACCGGAAGCGGTTGCCAGACACACCAGGAAGAATGGAGAGGTCTGTTGGCAGGAACTAGCTAGGGAGTTTCCAGGGAAGCTGCCCTTAGGGTGTAGGAATCGATGGTTCAGATATCTGAAGCATCCTTTGGAGGGACCTACTTATCCCTTAGAAGCTTGGAATTGGCAGGAGACGGAAGACCTCGAGCCCAGCCTCCCTTATGATTGGCTTTTAGGTTTCGGGGAACAGGCCGATACAACTTTCTCCGTATTCTTTACCGAGGACTTGGGTCAAGCATTGTTCGATTTTGACTTGAGTATCGATCAGTAATCCCAGGGTACCTCCTTATCTCAGCCCTCTGCCCAGTCCTAGCCCATCGTCTTAATTACCACTTTGCAAGGTGGGCATCCAATAATTGGATCAATAGGTATCTTAGTTTGACAAGCAAATATTCTCCAGATAAACTTTCACACATCAAATCCGCTTTTAAGTGAATTTATGATCAAATTAATATGCATTCTGGCAATTTTCACCAGAGGCGCCATGGCCGTCCAGCCACCTGCAGCCCATGAGCACAGGCCACCATGGACACAAAGTGAAGTAAATAAACTTCAAGAGGAGGTAGAAAGGAATCCTACCTTCGGTGGGAGGCATCAATGGAAAAGTATAGCCCTGAACATGACAGGAAGGTCCCCAGACGAATGCAATCATAAATGGTCCCAGATCCAGTACTTAGAAAGAAGGAGGGCACGGAAATCGGCAGAACTCCCCCCGTCAAGGGACGCGGCCCGAAGGCACTCCCCAGGCTGCGTAGCAAGAAAGGAGGAAATTCCTAAGGGAGAATCTCCATCCAGGGCTGATTGGTGGATAATTAAGCCTCCCTTAGAAGCTTGGAGGGGGCCAGAGTCGTCAGAAGTCGATCCCCTCCTCAGTTATGATTGGCTTGTAGGTTTCGGGGATCAGGCCGATACAACTGTCCCCGTAGGCGTTACCGAGGCCTCGGGACAAGCATTGTTCGATTTTGACTTGAGTATCGATCAGTAATCCCAGGGTGTCTCATTATCTCAGCCCTCTGTCGAGTCCTACCGACTGTCGTCATCAACTAAAACTGTGATATAATTCGACAGTTCGTTGATTTTGTGAAAGGGTTATGGAAACGAGTGCATGTCACAGGCATGATATATCGGATGAAATTTGGGAAAAGCTTGAACCACATTTACCAGGTCGCAAAGGAAGTCGGGGAGGAATAGCCGGCGATAAGCGAATGCACTCTGTGGATATTGATTACAGGAGCCCCCTGGAGAGACTTGCCTCCAGATTATGGCGATTGGAAGAATACGCATAGAAAGGTTCAGCAGGTGGAAACAGAAAGGAATGTGGGAGAAGTTATTGGAAATATTTATAACAA
>JAIRWL010000012.1 GCA_031268935.1 Holosporales bacterium
TTGGCGAATTTATTCCAAATTGGTTGCTTGATCTCGGATTTCGCAAAGTGATTCCAGGTATCATAAATTACCTCCCCGGAGAACTAAAAAGGACAATCACATTACCTGGATTTAGCAAATTTGATGCCATAATATGTTATGAAATCATTTTTCCTGGAGAAATCGTAGATGATCAAAACAGTCTGTGGATTTTAAATATTACGAACGATTCATGGTTTAAAGATTCTGATGGACCAAGTCAACATCTCAGAACGACATGCTTTAGAGCAATAGAAGAAGGAAAATCAATCGCGCGGTGCGCTAACAACGGAATTTCTTGTATAATAGATTGCAACGGCCAAATCGTTAATAGCCTCGAGACGGACGTAGTCGGAATAATCGAAGATATGATGCCGATGAAGTACCGAAATACCGTGTTTTCGAGATATAAAAATGGTACGATACTAATCGTTTTGTTTATCGTATTAATGACGGTAATCTTTAATCCGAAACGAAGAAAATGCAAAATACGCAAATAAAATTTACGAATAAGGGAGTTATAATATACGGTCAGGATAAAGAACGTAATCTCGCTCTGGCCAACGAAATCGTCGTCGATCATATTTGCGTAGAGGGCGACGCCGAAATCTCGATCGAATGTATCAAGGAGTATATCCTCTCTGCCACCTATCCAAACTTTATGAGAGTTAGTAAAAATTCTGAAAAAAATGAGATTTCTGTTGATGAGACGCGAGAAATCATTAGGTTTTTATCTCAGAAACCCACTTTGCAAGGAAGAAAACGAGCCATCGTCATAGAAGATGCAGAAAATATGTCCAGCAACGCCGCCAATTCGATTTTAAAAATATTGGAGGAATTACCGATGGACTCCATCATCTTGATGACGGCGAATAGTTTGCAGTCACTCATTCCAACCATTCGATCCAGATGCTTTAAAATTTATATAAAAAATCAAAAACCGAGCGCATTCGATTATGACGATGTGACGATGTATATAAAACAATCTCTTCCTCACATCGATGAAAAATACATATATCGAATTACTGATCTTATAAATTCGAAATATAGAGATATCATATCTTTTGCCAAACAAAGTACAGACAAGCAAAATACAGCCAGGCAAAATACAGCCAGGCAAAATACAGAAAGTGTAGAAGATTTCCTTAACATATTGAGCACATATTACACCTATCTGGCAATCAGAAATGAAGATTATTCTGCGGCACAAAATACATTGAAACTACAAGCTCTTATATCTCAACTAAAAACGACATTTCTAGATCCGCAGAGCGTGATAATCGCTGCATCGATGCATTCCTTATGAAAAAACAAAAACAATTTAATAAATCTCTAAAACCGTCGTCGAAAAACTGGATTAAGCGCCATATAAATGATCCATATGTGGCATTGGCGAAACAGAATGCATATAGAACGAGATCAGCCTTTAAATTGATAGAAATTCAAGAAAAATTCAAAATCATCAAAGACAAAGATATAGTGCTCGATTTAGGAGCAGCTCCTGGCGGATGGTCGCAAATTGCCTCAAAAATTACTCAAAATGTTATCGCGGTTGATATACTCGAAGTGGCTCCCATCCCGAATGTACAATTCATACAGGGAGATTTTTTAAACCAAAGCACCCTCAATCTAATTAAAGACGCCATCGGAGAAAGTGAAATTAATGTAATATTAAGCGATATGTGTCCCAATACATGTGGTATCAAAAAAATTGACCATCTACGAATAATTAATATATTTGAAGAAGTAACATATTTTGCGAAAAATCATTTAAAAACTGGTGGATCGTTGGTAGTTAAAGTATTTCAAGGAGGCGCCGAAAAAAACACATTAACAGACATAAAAATGCATTTTCGTAAAATATCGCACTTTAAACCAAAATCTAGTCGCAAACAGTCACCAGAATTATATTTGATAGCGACCGGCTTCATAGGCAATGGTGAATCCCCATTTTTAAGGTCAACCTCAGTTTCGCCTAATGACGGAGAGCAAGCTTAGCGGAACTCATACGTTATGATCTCTCTATAATAAAATTCTCCACCTATCCCGATGATTATCTTACAAGATATTTTATCAAGAAGATGAAAATGGTTTGGCCTTATCGTGTATCATAACTTCAAGGATAAGGCTCGAGTCTTTTTTTTCTCCATAGCATCTTTTGATTCAATCCGCAACCGTTACAATAGGTTCGAGACCTTAATGTCGAAAATTAAATCTTTGGATGATCGATTATTTCAAAAAAATCGAAAATCCAGCCAGAATCTGATTGATCACGATTTTCCCCTCGAGTAGACTTTATTGTAGTGTTATTTTTGGTCCATTAGGGGGAGTTTTCTTATGACCGATTTTTTCACGCGCCTGGGGCTTGCGTGCGCAGATCCCAATCATCTGGAAGTACTCATCGCCACTCTGTATATCGTATTTGGATTTAAGGAGTTGCGTCTTATTCTCCCTTTGTTAGCTTTTTCTAGATTATTTAATATCGTATTAAAGTTTGTTGTCGCATCCCCATTACCAGAAAGCGTCTGCCCAGCATATGGATTTGCTGGATACGCCTTTCCGAGCGGTCACATTCATATTTCCGGCATTTTTTATGTCTGGCTTATCTGGAGTTGTACTGGGTTTATGAGGATATTGTTCTGCGGCATCTTTATTGCAGTATCTGCCTGTGAAATTATCGCTGGGTTTCATCGCATTTTTGATGTATGCGCCGCTCAATTTTTTGCTTTTTCTCAATATTTGGGTATTTTAAAATTACGTTTATCAAATACTTATAAATTGCTTCTACTATGTGGAGCGTCTGTGATATTAGTAAGTATCATATTTGCTCTCGATATGCGCTGGTACACTGATGGTAATCCATATATTTACATGACGCTTTATAAAATCTTTGGTTTCTGCGGTGGGTATATCTGCCTAAATAAAATCGGATTCAAATCGGCAATTTTGCTCCCGATGAGTATAATTGGTGCTACATCATTGTTCGCTCAGCTGAGCCCCCTCCCTTTCATTAACCAAATTAAATGGATATTTATTTTTGCGATGTTACCGGTATCGAAACATGCGTTACGATACGTGCTTTCGATGTTCGAATTCGTGAAGGGCAGCTCTGTTAATGGCGTAACTTTTTCTATGGTATTCACAAGGGCCGACTCTTTTCAACGCATCGATGTGTGATCGCGTCCCGTATCCGACGTGTTTATCGAATCCATAATCTGGATACATATTATGTATTCTGAACATAGTCCTGTCCCTCGTGACTTTAGCGATAATGGATGCCGCCGCGATTGAATAGCTTTTTTCATCTCCATCTATTATCGTTCGAGTCTGACAGTTCGGAATATCGACGCTTCTTACCCCGTCGATGAGACAAATGAGTTCGCCCCCTAGGCCAGAATTTTCGACGGAAGAAACGACTCCCATCTTCCAGGCTGGAGCCAACCCTATCTCGTCTATCATCTTGGCATCAATAACAGAGACGCCAAAGATCACACAAGAATTTGTTGTAATTTTCTCGCAGGCCAAATCCCTCTTCTTTCTAGAAAGTTTCTTCGAATCGTCTATATAATTTAAAAAATCTTCTGATAATTCTCGATTCGTAAAGCAACATGACGCTACCACGACGGGACCTGCTATCGCTCCGAGCCCAGCCTCATCGATCCCACAAATTTTGCATTCTGATGAATGTTCTTCTTCTATTTCGAATGTAGGCATTTCCTGATCCTTGTTTTTATAAAACTAATTTTTTAACCGTCAATGAAATATCACTGCTAAAAGTGTTCACATTCCCCAAAAATGCTTCAAACTTCCATCTGCTGACGTGTATATTATATGGTGAATTCATTTGAACAAAAAGACAAATTATGCAATCTCGAAACGATACCGCATTTAGGACTCATACCTGTAACGAGCTACGCTTGGATCACGTCGGAGAGAAGGTTAGGCTCGCTGGCTTCATTCACAGAATCAGGGATCATGGCGGATTGCTGTTCATAGATCTCAGAGATCATTATGGAATTACTCAGTGCATTTTGCAACAAGACGACGACGTGTTCAGTATAGCCGCAGGATTAAAAGATGAATCCGTCGTAAACATTTCGGGCGAAGTTCTTAAGAGATCCGATAATACGGTTAATGAAAATATGGATTCGGGATTGATCGAAGTACATGTCGAGGCATTAGAGATTCTTGCTGAGCCAGAAGTTTTGTTGCCGCTCCAAATAAATGTCGAAAACTCATTTCCGGAGGAAACGAGATTGACTTACAGATACCTCGATCTCAGGCGGCCTGAGATTCACGAAAACATTGTCTTAAGATCTAAAGTTATCTCATTTATAAGAAAACGCATGACAGAAGCTGGCTTTTTAGAAATTCAGACCCCAATTTTGACATCCTCGTCACCGGAAGGCGCCAGAGATTATCTCGTTCCAAGCAGAACGCACCATGGCAAGTTTTATGCCCTGCCTCAGGCTCCTCAGCAATTCAAGCAGCTTCTTATGGTAGCTGGATTTGATAAGTATTTCCAAATAGCCCCATGTTTTAGAGATGAAGATGCTCGAGCCGATCGTTCTCCAGGTGAATTTTATCAGCTTGATTTCGAGATGAATTTTGCTTCCCAGGAAGATGTTTTCGTGGCCATCGAGCCGATTCTATATGATGTTTTCTCGGAATTTGGCCCCAAAAATTCTCTGGTCACGAACTATCCGTTCCCGCGCATAACCTTTGATGAGGCGATGCTACATTATGGGTCTGATAAGCCAGATCTCAGGAATCCGTTAATCATCGAGGATATAACCAATTCATTTTGCAAATCTGGATTCGAGGCATTTGCTAAGGAAATATCGGCCAATGGAGCCATCGTACGCAGCGTAAATGTTCCAGATTGTGTTAAGGAATCGCGTAGTTTTTTCGACAAGGCGAATGATTGGGCCAAAGAAATTGGCCTACCAGGACTCGGTTACATATCGATGATTTCGGATTCTGAATTTAAAGGTCCAATAGCGAAATTTTTGACTCCCGCTGAACTCGACGAAATCGCGCAGATTAATAAGATGAGTGCTGGAGACAGCGTATTTTTCGTGTGTTCTCCTGATGCCGCAAAGATTGCTGGAATGCTCAGAACATACCTATGCACGACCCTCAATCTTATCGAAAAAGGGGCGTATAGATTTTGTTGGATCGTCGATTTCCCGATGTATGAATATGATGAAGAATTAAAACAAATTGTGTTCTCACACAATCCATTCTCGATGCCTCAGGGAGGCATGGAGGCTCTATCGACAAAAAATCCACTAGAAATTAAGGCATTTCAATACGATATTGTTTGTAATGGAATCGAGTTATCCAGCGGAGCAATCAGAAACCATATTCCAGAAATAATGTACAAGGCCTTCGAGATAGCGGGATATGAAAAGAGCCACGTCGACGATAAATTCAGAGCGATGATCAAGGCATTCAAATTCGGAGCCCCTCCCCATGGTGGTTGCGCCCCTGGAATCGATCGGATGTTGATGCTTTTGGCCAACACATCCAATATCAGGGAGGTTATCGCCTTCCCATTTAATCAAAATGCTCAAGATCTGATGATGGGGACTCCATCTGAGGCGAATCAATCTCAGCTAAAAGAACTCCAAATCTCGATCATTCCTAAAATGAAAACTTGAAAAATCCTCACTCATATTAATTTAACAAATTCATCTTAAGATGGAAAAGAACTTAGAGAATGTCGTCTGGAGCTGAACTGCGATATAACTCGACAATCCTTTAATCTTTTGTGAAAAATTAATGGAGATTTAAACTTATCACAGACACGACATATCGGATCAGGTAATGCTAAAAGATTCTACTATAAGGTTCCTCATATGGATTGTTACGCCTTCTCTATTTATATCTACTTAAAAAGTAACACCTTCAATACTTTGAGTCAAGGTAAGGTCTGGGCCTGGCAGGATAGTTGCCGGAGATGACCTCTGTCAACATTAACTCAAAAGTAAAATGACCTAAACTAAGAAGGCGGCTTGCCCACAACTACTCCCAACTTGGGACACACCCTCCATGATCACTATCTCCTGTTAAGGGGGGGGGGATCTCATTCAGTTTGTGGGGGCAGGTGGAGTATCTCTTTAGCTAAGCGGGGGTGAGATTTGCTCAAATCCCAGCTCCAGACGTCCTCTGGCGTGACCCCCACAAACTTCCGGCTTTGTTTCAACCAGTCAGTCGTGAGTTGCCCCAACCAACACTTCGCTACGGCTATGTTGAAAGCTACATTGTGCCTCTGGGACAAGTCACTGAGCATGTGCGCCTCGGCGGGAGTTGGTCCTCCTCTCTCGAAATCGGTGGAGAAAATGGCTTCCATTAATCTTGGAACCTGTGACAGGTGCTCAAGTTCTTGATTGATTACTCTGATCTGCTCCTGATCGGGCGGGGGGATGCGGAGGGCTATAGCCGGCTCTGGGGGGGATAGACCCATATTTGCTCTCCCTACTGAAGCTATGTAGATCTCTTCGCATGTCCTGAGTTGCTGTGCTAACGCCGGGAGGGCTACCTGCGTGCGCACGCCCTTGCGTCCCAAGGCCTCCAAGATCTGTGCTCCTCTGATTGGGAATAGGTCCGGTGTTGTGATCTGAATGAAACCTAGGTGCGCTAAATGCTTGTAGTGGAGACCCCTTGTGTAAAAGCTGAGGTCGGTTAATTGTCGTGTTTTATTCAACACACTCTCGGGGATGAGCCTGTCGAAGCCTCTTTGTTCCGTGAATAGCTTTTCAATTTCATATTTGATCTTTCGGTTAAGTAAGACTTCGAGGTATTGTTCTAATCTTTGTACCCTGGCTTCGGCCGTGGCCTGGAATGGTTGACACAAGCTTATTGCCTGAGATACGATGCCTTGTATCCAGGTCATTATTGTTAGAGTCGAGTGTGCGTATAATGCTTTCAGTTTGTTCATGTGTTGAATAGAGATGTCTTGACCCGTGAGCGAGTGCATGAAGACTGCTATCTGCAAGGCAGAGTCCTGCTCGAGACTAGAGGTGACTGTTTTTCCCAATTTAATCTGTACAGAAGCCAGGATATGATAACCCTCCTGTGCTATGCGGTTATGTGAGGTAGCTGGGAGCCGAGGACCTATTTCGATGATTAGGTCGGTAAATTCTTCCCATGAGACCCTGCTTCCCCATAAAGCTCTCGCCAGTTCTGTGATGATGGCGAGGTCTTTGTCATGGTCCTGTCCCCATTGGGTGAGTACCCTGCTGATATCACTTGCGTCCCGAATGTAGAAATCCCTTCCCTGAGGTTCTCCAGCGGGTGGGGGAGCTCTCCTCTCTGCTCGAATTGGGGGCGAGGGCCTCCGTACTGGGTCGGGAGGAGGAGCTGGTCTTCTCACGTCTACTTCCTGGGGGACCTGCGGACGCCCCGGAACGGCTGCAGGGGGATCGCCTGGCCGGCTGTCTTGCATCGGGACAGGACGAGCTAGGGGGCGCAATACTGGAGCTGTTGGTCGTGGGGGATGACCTGCCGCAACTGATTCCGCAGGGGAACCTTGACTTCCTGCCGGAGGAGGGGCGTCTACCATAGCTCCTGGCGGCCTCCGTCGGAGCGCCTCCTCCCGCTCTAGGTCCCCGCGGAACAATAACCTGGCCCTCCTGGGAGGGGCCGTTCCTGCTGCCATGGTAGCCTCTGCCACCTGCTGAGGTAGTGCTACCGGCGGATCTACACGGGGTGCCACAGGCACCGACGGAGGTATATCATGCACGACAGGAAGGGGAGGTCGTCGTCTTCCTGGAGGGGAACCTTCCATAGCTGCCGCGTTCCCAAGAAAAACGACGAAGATAAGGGAGACGAATATAAATTTATTCATGATGAGCTGCAAACTAAACTAGATAGGTACCTGATTATACTATCAGTTTTATGGGTATGATGCAACTTTAAAAGATGAGTCCTCAGTATTTATTTGATCGCTCTTAATGCTCTAGCTTCGACAATTCCTGAAACGTAAATCTGACACGACTATTAAGATGCAAATCCTAACCCTATTCATTCTTCCTACATCTGCTGAATATTCCTATCACGAACCTGAATCACTATTGTCCGAACGCCCTGCTCACCTGCGAGGCTGAAAAGCTTCGGTCGGGAGGAAATACGCCAACAAAATCTTCCATTGTAATGTATTCTACTTGCCCCCCAGGACTGGCTGTAACGCGTCTGTCCAGGCTTCCATACCGGGCTGTGGAGCTCCCTAACGGGGCCAGCTGCACTCTGAATTGGTGTGGTGTGCCCACGGTTCCCCTCTGACGGGGTGGATCGACCCTGCTCCCTGGGAGTTGCCAGAAGCGACTTCCTTTTATCATCAATTTCTTAGGGAGGAGTGAGATTATCTTGCGGACCAAGCGCCTAAAGCTGATACTTCCCGACCCCGTCAAGAGTACCTGGACGCTGGGGGCCATCAGAAAAACTTCTCCTCCGTTCGGAAAGGCTGTTGACGGGAACATAAATATGATCTCCCCATTCGAGTCTAGCTTTAATTGTGCCCCGGTCCCAGGCACTACCGAAGGAGGCCCCACTAAACTGACTCTTGCAGTAAGATGATCAGCCCCATGGCCGCCCTGCTGTTCCGCTGACTCGCTTCTGATGTACCAGGACGGAAGGAACATGATGAGTAATATTCGGAGGAACCTTTCGATATAAGTGATTTCTATTTTCTTTATCATTTGAATCTCCTGAAAGAGTGCGCGAACCTATTGAGGGTGAAACGGAGTGAGCTCAGCATTTCGCTGATAATATAGTATGAGAAAGAATATGTCAATTTGGTAAACCTACTATGAGAAATAAAATCGAGATTCAAAGGGTGGGATAACTATTAATTACTAATTCACTTCCAGTTGACGGAAGAAATCCCTCTAGTCGGAGGGACCTGCGACCAGTGTCCTGGCTCGGCCTCAGGAGAGTGATAGATGTAAACATGGTGGTTCAGAGCTTAGGAAGTCTGGATATTTTTTGTCATTGCTGATTTCCTTCTGGATATCTTATTTCACATGGACTATACTTCTCGGCGAAAGAATTCAACCCTCCCTAGTTGGGAGGCTTTATAAGGAGTTTACCATGTTTCATAACTTACCCGTAAAGAAAGGGTCACGGCGCCTGCGCGCCTTTTTAATCCTGATCCTGCCGAGCTTGCCGGTGTGCGGAGCAGATGCGGCCGCGCCGAGAGGTCACAAAGCCAGGCCGATTGTCCTGGTGTATCTCTATTCTCCTCCAGCGGTTTGCCCGGGTCCGGGGGCGAATACTATACACACCCCCGAGGGAGAATTCAGCTTTGCTTTCAATCTAGAAGATAGGAGCCGTGACTCTATAGTATACGTAGAGGGGACTGAATTGAGGGTCCACTTTCTGGCCGATTATTTCGGTACGCGATCTAGATTTCTTAAGACATTCTCTAGGGCTCTTCCTGACGGGTTGCCTCTTAGAGGTGGGGGTAGGATGCGGGTCAACTCATTGTCAGATTTTTGTCTCCTCCCCTCATCCCGCAACCCTCTAACCGGACGCCTTGAGAATTCCGCTCTTGAGTTCCGGCAACTCCAAAGTGGAACGCCATTTGTTGGTGCCCGGGCAGAGACGGTGGCCTACGTTAAGACTGGGGCGTGCGGATTCAGGGCTCCCCGAGGCCAGTGGTTTCGTTCAGGGGAATTAAGACAAGACTACTTAGCGGAGTTGCGACAAAACTTGGAGAGACATAATGCCCAAATCCGTGGCGTTGAAGCTGTGCCTCAGGGGCCCGGGCGAGCGGGGGACGCTGATCCGGATCCCGGTTATATCGCAGTACCTCCGGAGCAGGAGTTTTTCTTTGAAAATGCCGGTGAAGAATCCTCCGGTCCGAGAGAGGAGAATCGCGGGGAAGTGAACTTCCGAATTGACCTAATGCAGCATTTTGTTGATCCCTTGGCAATGGCCCATTCTCCTGATGGGGCCGATTTCTCGGGGATGGAGGAAGAAGAGGTTCACTTCCATGAAGCACGGCTCTCTCCCTTCGATGCAGCACCTCTCTCGTGGCGCCCGAGCGACCTCGAAGAGGAAGAGGGCGCTCCCCGGGTTGGAGATCGTCCAGCTGCCCTCCCTCTGGTAGGGCGCTGGGTGGCCGCTGGTGGGGCTGAGGCTGCTTGTGGAGAGAGCCCTGCCCCCCTTTCGAAACTTGACTCAGTAACTAACCACTCTGAAGAACATCTGATCGGGGCCGGCGGTGCTGCTGAGGATGTTTCCGATGATCACTCGTCACTCCTTGCGAATCGTGACTCCGAAGCTGAACATTCTGAAGAAGATCTGATCGGGGCCGGTGGTGCTGCGGAGGATGTTTCCGATGATCACTCGTCACTCCTTGCGAATCGTGACACAGAATCTGAACATTCTGAAGAAGAGCGGATCGTGGACGATGGTGGTGAGGATGGTATTGGTGAGCTCCCGGAACTCATTGCGAATCGTGCCTCAGAGTCTGACCACTCTGAAGAAGATCTGTCATTTTCTGCTCAGGAGGCAGCGGATGAATCTTCTCCGGACGATGAGTAAATCCGAGTTGCCAGGTGAGCATAAGGTGCTGGGCAAGTTACACCTAACTGTTGAGGTAGTCTCAGGGGGCTTGAAATAAGGAACCGCACCTCAGAAAGGAGGGCTAAACTCCCCCTCCATCCCTGGGAGGAGTGAGGGCCCCTCCGTTGCGATAAATGCTCAGTCTTCACACTGATTCCCTACCGTCTTCACGTCCTAGAATTAACTGACCCAATGTTCTGACCTCCAGTCGTGATTAGGAGTGGACCAGTGAGGATTTATCTCCCTTGATCCGGCTGTGGAAGATAGTTAGGGGCAATGCCTTTGTGGGCCTTGGAGGGCCCTTGCCTACCTTATCAGAAGGAGAATGATTACATAACGGGAGGATCGGGGCTATGGCCTTGTCCCGTCTCTTCTCCTCCTGGAGGGTTTCTTTGCCCGCCCAGGAACCATCTACCAGAATATGGGAAGTATTTCCATCGCTTTATTCCGGCGCTACCTTAATTACCCTCATTTTTGTTCTTGATATAACTTCCTAGAGCCATTATCATACTTCCCAATTTTTAGTAATTCATGCCAGTAAGGTAGATCATTGCCTGATCTTCTCATATGCACTACTTCACAATTAACTACCGGAAAATCTCTTGGTACTTCCATTCTAATCCTCTTGCTGGGTAGTATGTTTGACTTTGCGACTTCGGCAATGGAAGGTAGGGACTGCGAGGGAGGCGGACGGCCCCTCTTTGACCACCTCACGGGAAGACTTCTTCTACACCGAGCGGGGCCCCTGCCATCCAGATATCCATTAGAAAAGGGGGATAATTTCTTGCCCTTCTGCCGTGGGATTTTCACAGGGGATCAAGTTAGTATAACGTTCCCGTACTACTCTGCCGCGCTGTCACAGATCCTTCTAGATACGGTGAGGGATCTCCTACCGACTGCTGTAACGGTTGCAGACGGTATCTTGATTCCGGGTGATCCGGATCATAACCCGTGTCCACCGAGCTTTCCCTCGGTTTACTTCGATCCTCGAACTGGGAAGTTAGATCGTCTCAGGGAGGAAGTGTCCGACCCTGCTCAGTCAGATTCCAGGCAGTCCTTGGTAGCAGTTACCCAGCTCAGGATCTATATCCCAGATGTCAGTTTTAAACCCCCGAAATACCATTCCCTT
Organism: Holosporales bacterium; assembly: GCA_031268935.1. Classification (GTDB taxonomy): domain Bacteria; phylum Pseudomonadota; class Alphaproteobacteria; order RUG11792; family RUG11792; genus JAIRNI01. Next base: position 11,720 of record JAIRWL010000012.1, read on the forward strand.
CCTGAATGAGTGCTGCGAATCCTGGAGAGCCGCTGTAGGGGCCTCTCTGTCACGACTTAACCAAATGAATTTGCTCGAGGGGTCATGAGGCTCGGGGAGAGCTAGACGATCAGGCCGCCGAGGAAGTTGGATTGGTCGAGGCCAGAGCGTAAGGTGTCCCCGGGGCGAGGCCGGAGCCGGGGACTGTTCTGCTAGAGGCTGTCGTCATGAGATTGCTAACCAAAGCATTAAACACTTAATTTGAACTGCTGCTTCAAATGAACTCCCATGTGTAGCATATCTCGTTGCTATGCCTCTCCATTGTGTTAAC
>JAIRWL010000018.1 GCA_031268935.1 Holosporales bacterium
CCAGGCTGGCCTATCCACCGGCTCCAGCTCCTACTCCCCGGCGGCAGAGTCATCCCCGTCACTGGTGACACAGCTCTGCAGGTCGTTCGAGACCTTACCTGGCCACCTCCATCAGGGGATAGCTAAACTATGGGGCAGAGAAGGGATGTATGTTACAGTTAACCCCGGAAGGTGCGCGAAACGCCACGTACCTCCGGGATTGAGTAAGTGGAATACAGGACGGGATCGGGCGAGGCCCCTGAGAGTTGGTAACCCCTCTTACTACCATCAAAGTGTCTGCCCCCCTCAGTGGTGCGAGTCACTCCGAGCGACTGCTATTGCTTCTTTATACTGACAAATGAATAATGCTAAAAACCTAACCCTATCTTAGCTGCTGCTGACTTACTTCTAATTCTCTTGCTTGACATTGTGGGCTCCTTCGGCTGCGCCGATGTAAAATTGTTTCAGTAAAAAAAACGACAGGGGCCAGTATAAACTAATGTGCTTTGAAATGCAAACAAAGTATTGCGTGTATAGCTAGCCCTAAATTCTATTAAATTAATCTATGCAGGACGTGGAGGTGCCCCTGGCATTCTCCGAGGCACTCACCTTGCTCCCTGGGTTACGGAAACCGGGGTGGAGGAGGGTTCTGGCCTTGGCCGCCGCCTGTTGAGGATATCCCGGGAATTGAGGCCCGTACCCTGGACCGTAGCCAAACCCTTGTCCCATGGTGTACGGATCCTGTCCCGGAGCTGGGGGCTGCCGTTGTCCTGCGACCTGTGGAGGATATCCCGGGAATTGAGGCCCATACCCTGGTCCCGGTGGGTATGGATACATGACTGGAGCTGGGGGCTGTGGAGGATTTCCCGGGAATTGAGGCCCATACCCTGTATCGGGGACGAACCCCGGTCCCATTGGGGGCGGAGGCGGTTGTTGACGAGCGTGCCGACCTCCAGCCCTCTCATCCTCTGTCACACGCGGATGATGATAAGGGACCAAGGCTCTGGATGGGGAACGAGCGACATGTCCTCGTAATCTTGCTCGAATACCTTCCAGGGTCAGCATTATGCCGCTTGCTGTCGCGCCAGGTGCGAATGACATGGTTCCGGGAGACCGAAACCAGGATAACTCCGATCTAACATATATGGTATCTCCCTCTCTAAAGTGAAAAAATCCTCCGGAGGCGTCCTTGCCCCTGCGGTTTTTTAATTTCTCGATCTGTCCCGATACTGTCACGACCGTCTGCGACACCATGGGGAAAAGTTTTCTCTTCAGGGAGCAGCCTGAGCCACCAGGAGCGATGGTAATACTGGTCGGATAGAACGGGTCGAGTGCTTCTAACAGACTTATCACTGAACACCTAAGATCAACCAGAAATGTGGCGTGAAGTTCGACTCCATACACCTGGACGAGAGCATCTGGTGGAAGCGTCCCGAACTCTACCCCATCCGAGCCGCGTCTAACATCTCGTAGTTCTAGAGCCTCGATTCTGACACCCGAGATGAAATTGATATGCTGACCCTGAAACGGGTTCGGTTCAGCCGCAGCTGAGGAGATTGCTTCGCTAGACTGACTAATGATTAAAGCGAGGATTACTCCAGCGCATAACTTAGTGGGTGTGTAGTTACTTCTAATTCTTTGCCTTGACATTGTGGGCTCCTTCGGCTGCGCCGATGTAAAATTGTTTCAGTAAAAAAAACGACAAGGGCCAGTATAGACTAACTTGCTTAGAAATGCAAACAAAGTATTTGCGTATATAGCTAGCCCTAAATTCTATTAAAGTTATTTATTCAGGACGGGGAGGTGCCGGAAATGGAGCTGGAGGCTGCCCTGGGCCTGCGAACTGTGGGGGGAAAGACAGTCAATTGAGGAAACCCATACCCTGTACCGATGACAAACCCTGGCCGCCTGGGGTCCTGAAACAAAGCCTGAGCTGGAGGCTGGCATTGGCCTACGATCGGGGCGAAATATCCCGGAGGTAGAGTAACACCCGGCCCTGGACCGTAGCCAAACCCTGGGCCCGTGGGGTTCTGAAACAAAGGTCGAGGAGGATAATTCCCTTGTCCTGCGAACGGGGCAAAATATCCCGGGAATTGAGAAACTCCAAATCCTGGACCGTAGCCAAACCCTGGGCCCGTGGGGTTCTGAAACAAAGGTGGAGCTGGAGGCTGAGGTGCCCGAGCACCCGCCGGTTCGTCCTCTGGCGCGCGCGGATAATCATAACTGACTGGGGCTTGGGCCATCGCTGGTTCACTCCCTACTGGATCTGGCAACTGAGCTGGACCCCCTCGGGAAGCCGCTTCGGTCATATCTTCATCCAATGGGGATGGGCTCTGTGATGGATCGTTCTCTCGGGCAAACTCCCCTGACACAGGTGCCCGGACGCTTGAGGACCTTACCCTTCTCTCACGCGACCGTGAGCGACCTGCCCCATGCATTGGCGGATCCGCCCTTCCGGGATGAGTTCTCCTTTCGCGGACTCCCTGGGCGTCATCGGACCTCTCCTCTTCTTCCTCGGCTGCCACCTCTGGGATTGGCGGTTCGGATCCATCCACCTCCGCACGACACAGGTGTTGAGGTCCCGCATCCTCCCCAGGGACTGCTGGAGCAGCTACTGGGATGGGAGGCTGGCCGCTGAGTCTGCTTATCCTGTGTTTGATTTTCCGGTTAATAAATTCTACCAATTCCCGCTCATCCAGAGTCATTGCTGCTGGGACCGGAATCCAACGAAGGCCGAACAGTAATTCGATTTGATCCCCGTCCTCATATACTATCCTATCTCCTCCTGCGGAACTTACGAACCGGATATACGTGCTCTCTGTTTCTCCCGCTGCGTTAACCAGCCACTGGGACAATTCTGGAACATGGATACCTTGTATATCAACCCTGACTCCCTGCTCCAAAAAGTTCACCTTTTGCGGGAATATTAGATCGAGGGATGATAAGAGTTTGTCCTTAGTGCCTGCGAGTCTACCATGGACCTTGACTGCTACCCTGACACCAGCGACGTTTATTGTGTCCCAATTATCCAGTTTCCAGAGCCTATGCCCTGCTGGATTTGTCTCTGAAGAAACCTTGCCCGGGACGAACATTCGAGCACCTGTCCTGACCGTAAACTCGTGCCCTTTTAATAGCTTCCTGGCGCTCCTAGCTGCTGCTATTGATTCGCTATGATGAAACTGGAATAAAGCTAGGATGAATACTGCTCCTAGCTTATGGACCAGTAACTTGCTTCTAATGCGCTGTTTTTTCATTTTGCTCTCCTCATGAGAAACCAGGTCGGAATGACCTGAGTGAAAAAATATGAAAGCTATAATAATCTAAAGAAAAGGTAAAGTCAAACTAAATCTACCTGATGTGAAATGACACTAATTTCTATTAATTATGTCAAAATTACCGTCGATTTATGAACGAAATCTGTAGTCCCTTAGCTCTGGGTGGCGATCGGTCCACCGACTCTGAGTGTCTACCACCTTTAATATGACATTTATCATTACCCAATTGTGAGAGCCCGGACCGGAGTATCCAGTGAACTATATTAGGAAACTATTTTATGTCTTGTTTGTTTCCAACTCATTCATAAACTATTTGTGACTGTTAGCTCGATGAATTTTCACAGATCGCTGTTGCGTCCTCCGGATACTTCTGGTACGATATTTTGTGTGGTTCTATAACGCTTCCTGCCTTTCTCAAATAAAAGGACGATTTAATCATGATTATCGAAAACATTAATTCAGATGGCTTACGGCATGAGTTCCGGGTAGTTTTTGATTCAGACGAAGTAGAAAATGAGATAAACGGATTTGTCATAGAGAAGGCTAAGACCTTCAAGATGCACGGATTTAGACCAGGTCATGTCCCCCTCGAGATCGTTAAAAACAGTGTCGGTGGAAGTGTCGTTAAAGATGCTTTTGAGGCTTTAGTATCGAAAGCTTGTACAGAATGCACGAATCGTCTAGAGTCATCTGAGCTTGCCCTGACCCCGTCTTATCGTTTCGAAAACAATTACGAATCCGGCAAGAATGTCTCTGTCATTGTCGCCGTAGAAACGGCTCCTTCGTTTGAATTGAAACCATTCGAATGCGAGATGACAAGGATCGTTCCGAAAGTACCAGATGAGGTCATCATAAAAACACGAGATGATTATCTAAAATTATCTCCAATCCTAGAAAAGGCTCCAAGAGATCGCGAAATACAGCGCGGCGATGAAGTTACATATCTTGCAAAATGCTATAATAAGGGCGGTGGAAGCAAGAAGAAAAGCTTCCAGGATAAGTTGTTACTCCCCGAGGAATTCGGAGAAAATGCGGACCTCTTCAATAATTTTCTTGGAAAAAAAATTGGAGAAAAATTCGATTTCGTGATGCAGAATCAGGACAATTTGAAATACGAGATCACGATAAAATCGATCAGGTGCCCAGTCGGTGATTTATCCATCGAAGAGATCGCAAATCGAAAGGGAATTCAAGATATTGCTCAATTTGATGCAGAGATAAAGCGTGGCTTGGAAAAGAATATAACTGATGCGGCATTCGTATATCATAAAAGTCAAATCTTAGAGTACTTGGGAGATCAGTATGATTTCGATATTCCGCCGAGTATTTTTAATCATGAAATGAGAAACTTGCTAGCAGAAATAAAAAGAGATACCGCAGAGGAGGAGAGAAGAACTGGGGAAAAGCAGGAATTGGGCTCAGATGAAGAACTTAGGACTGAATATGCAGATGTCGCCAAAAAACGGGTCGTTCTGGCTTATGTTCTAAATAGATTCGCTAGTAAAGAAAAGATTTTTGTACATCAACTGGATTTGCAAAATGCTATCATGGAAGAGATCAATAGGACCCCTCATCTAGCGAACTCAATAATGGATTTCTATTCTAAAAATCCAGATGCTGTCACCTACCGAAGGGCCGAAATTATCGAAAGGAAGGTTGTCGATTTTCTGATGATGAAATCAAAGACGAATGAAGTAGAAAAGACTATGGAAGAAGTTAACGAGATAGTAAACGACTTGTTCAAGGAAGATGACGAGTCTGAGCATGAAAGTAGTGGTGAGTAATTCGGAGGATTGAGATGTCGAGCTTTGTTCCAATTGTTGTTGAGCAAACTAGTCGAGGCGAAAGATCTTATGATATTTATTCTCGACTCCTGAAAGAAAGAATAGTCTTTCTGACGGGAGGTATCGACGATGATGTTGCCTCAATCGTATGTGCTCAATTACTATTCCTCGAATCAGAAGACTCAACAGCCGATATCAGCTTTTATATAAATTCTCCTGGCGGGGTCGTGACGTCCGCCCTATCCATTATGGATACAATGAACTATATCAAATGCGATGTCTCAACCCTCTGCGTCGGACAGGCATGTTCAGCCGGATCTCTTTTGCTGTGTTCTGGAACTAAAGGAAAGAGATTTTCTTTGCCGACTTCGAGAATCATGATTCACCAGCCATCCGGTGGGGCCCGAGGCCAGGCGACCGATATCGAGATTCATGCTAGAGAGATTCTAAATCTGAGAGAGAGACTCAACGCCATTTATGCGGCAAATACCGGGCAAAGTGTTGAGACGATTAATTCGGTCATGGAGCGCGACAAATTCATGTCGGCCGAGCAAGCCATGGATTTCGGGCTTATTGACAAAGTGATCTCAAAGAGGTGATCGCTAGGTGTTAACTTTTTTTTCAGTGGATTATGTCAGAATTAGGCTCTAAAGTGAGCGGTCCAGTTGTTTAGGTTTTTTTCATATGCCTGTTAACTCATCTAAAAATGAGGCTTTGTTTTGCTCATTCTGCGGCAAATCTCAGAACGAAGTTAAGAAGCTAATCGCCGGTGTAACGGCTTTCATCTGTGATGAATGCATATCGCTTTGTTCTGATGTAATAAAAAAAGAATTGCTAGAAGCGATGAAAGCTAATAATGGCAATTTTTTAACCCCATCAGAGATATTCAAAAAACTAAATGAACACGTTATCGGACAAGAAAGAGCCAAAAGAACATTATCCGTTGCGGTCTACAATCATTATAAGAGATTAGAATGCAAATCCAGCAATTATCCTGATGTTAATATCGCGAAATCGAATGTTCTACTAATTGGACCGACTGGATCTGGAAAAACGCTCTTAGCTAGGACGTTGGCAAAATGTATAGACGTTCCATTTGCTATGGCCGACGCCACTTCCTTAACTGAGGCTGGGTATGTCGGAGAAGATGTCGAAAACATAATCTTGAATCTCCTTCAGGTGGCAGATTTTGACGTTGAAAAGGCTCAGCGAGGCATAGTGTATATCGATGAAGTCGATAAAATAACCAGAAAATCAGAAAATCCTTCGATCACTCGGGACGTATCCGGAGAGGGCGTACAGCAAGCACTACTGAAGGTCATCGAGGGAACCGTTGCCTTTGTTCCTCCTCAGGGTGGCCGCAAACATCCTCAGCAAGATTTCTTGCAGATCGATACTACGAATATACTATTCATCTGTGGCGGAGCCTTTTGCGGACTCGAAAAAATCATTGCGGCTCGCGGGAAAAAAGCTGGAATAGGGTTCGGAGCCGATGTGGAAAAAGCCGAAAATAAAAAAGTTGGCGAATTATTCAAGGAAATTGAAACGGAAGATTTACTAAAGTTTGGCTTAATTCCGGAATTTGTTGGAAGATTACCGGTAGTAGCAACTCTCGAAGATCTCAAGGAAGACGAATTGCTGAGGGTACTGACTGAGCCAAAGGATGCCATTTTGAAACAATATTCTAGTTTATTCGACATGAATAATGTAACTCTGACATTCAAAGAGGATGCCATGAAAGAGGTCGTACAACAAGCGATCGTGAAAAAGACGGGAGCTAGGGGGCTGCGATCAATCGTTGAAGATATATTGACTGATCTCATGTTCGATGTGCCAGACAAACCCGATACTGTCGAAATCATTATTGATAAAGAAACTGTTTGTGGCAAATCTCAACCGAAAATAATATCGAAGAATTACGCCGCTTGAAATAATATAATGAAAAATTATTCAAATACTGAAAAAATTAATTAATTATTTTTTAGAGCTTTTAGACTTATAATAGAATTGAATATATTCATTGGTTTATTACCGATCATCGGGGAATTCTGTTGACATAATGAGGAATATTTTTGTTCTTTTAATTATGGTATTGGTTTGTGGATGCTTCTCATCACTTGCTCAGCCGAATGTTGATGAATATGTCGATACAGCGATAGAAAATCTGAAACTAGCGCAGAAGAAGCTAGCAAAGGAAGATCCAGAGAGTAAGCCATCAAAGTCTGTTAGGAAAAAGGATGCAAATCTGGATGCCATCGTCGAGCTACAGGAAAAATTACCTGACTCTGTCGATGCTACACAATTCCTCATGGCAATCATGACTCAGATGATATTTCTGGAATTTGTTCACAATTTAATTGGACCAATCCCTAATGATGAGTCGGATTTACAAAAAGAAGCTCTAGAAGGTGGCGAAAAATGCAGATCAGTTACTGAGAACCTCCAGAAAGAATATCAGAATATAGTCGCTTTACTAATGGCCGCTAACTTGATTATCAAACTCACTGATAGCCTGATCCAGAAATTATTAGATTTAAATCCCAATAAGCCTATCTCCATGCAAGATCTACAAAAGCTTTTTGTCGCTACCTCTAAGCTTGCTGATAGCGTCTGTCTGCCAGATGTAAAAGATAAGGTAAATGCCCTATGGATCCTTATCAAAAAGAGTCTTGATGATAGTATGGTCCCAACCGTCGTGGTATTAAAGGTGTTAGTGACTGTCCGAGAACTCATTCTTAAAGACCTGGATACTTTCGCGACAGCTGCCGCCGCTTTCTCCCGGAAATCAGAAAACCTTTTGAAGACTCTGCTTCAGTATTCGGATAGTATAAATGAAAAGATAAAATCGCCAGATACCCCAAAGAATGTAAAAGATTGGCTTAAATTCGTCTCGACTATCATAAAGAACCTCATAGCGAAGCTAACTACTAACGGCAAACAGATTCGAGAAGGAACCAGCGCAACCATCAAAATGGCCACCGACTTTGGGTCTACGATTAAAGAAGGTGTGAAAAATTGTCGTCCCGAGTAATCTACCAGAAGTGAAGATAACAAAAAAACTCAAAAGTACAATTCACAATTAAATTTGAATCTACCAATATTATTGCTCATTATAATTCAATGAGAAGGCCTGTTTTATCTCATTGCACCACTTATACAATGTATATCTCTGTGCAAATCGAGCCATTTCATCATTTCGAAAACAAAAAATTATTTGACTAGTATATCAGTTGGTAGTAGCATCATTTCTATCGTGCCCAGAGATCCTGTTTACAGGAATGTTGATATGAATAGAGTAGATCTGATTGCTAGTATTGCGCTTATGGCAGGATTAAAGAAAGCTGACGCAGAAAAGGCGTTGAATGCATTTATTGAAACTGTTGTCGGTGAGTTGTCTCGCGGGGAGGAAGTAAGGTTAGTTGGTTTTGGAACATTTAAGACTACGTATCGGAATGCCACGGAGGGCCGGAATATGCAAACCAAGGCCCCTATGACGATTCCAGCTAGAAATATCCCGAAATTTAAACCTGGGAAACAGTTGAAAGATGCTGTTGCAGGAATCAAGGAATAGGTTTTAAGATAAGAGGTATATCGCAAAGAGGATGGGGCGATTGGCTCAGTGGTAGAGCATCTCGTTTACACCGAGGGGGTCGGCGGTTCGAATCCGTCATCGCCCACCATTTGGTAATCTTACTGATGATTTTTTGCGTCTTCGTAGTAGTCGCCTGCGGAAGAAATGGTCTTCCGGTACGCCCTTCGATTGGGGAGTCCTATAGTGCCTTGGATCCTGTTAGTTAAGTTTTTCTGTGCTTTTTTCCTTTTTTCCTGTCAGACGGTGTTTTCTGGCGTTAGCTTTCGAACCTCGGTTTTGGATTTTAATCATCAGCATTCTGAAGAAAGAATTTTTGTCGCGGTCGATTTTTCGGTACCACTCGGAGAGCATTTGACGGCTCCTGCCGGAAAAGGAAAACCGCTAGCCCCGAAGTTCGTTTGGAAAAATGCAAAGGTTTTGGAGATTTTTTGGCCAGAACATGTTGGACTTCCAGACTCAGATGGAAAAGATAGTGGATTTTTTGGGTATACGAAGGATTTCACGCTACTTTTCGCTTTGTGCATAGTGGATGCGTCAAAACCAGTTGAATATGATCTGACATATGTCTCTTGCGGTGATGCTTGCGTTCCTCATATGCTATCCGGAAAACTCGTACCGAACGGGCTTTTGTTGCAGGATGAGATAGAAAGCATATGTGGCCCATCCGAAATATCAGGCGAAAGTCTATTAATCGCCATTCTTTTGGGATTATTAGGTGGATTGATATTGAATTGCATGCCGTGTGTTTTTCCAATAATTTCAATCAAGATTTTTTCTATACTGAAAACGGCTGGCGGTAGTAAGAAAAATATTCGAAAACACGGAGTGGCCGTCTCGATTGGAACAATATCTACTTTTCTGATTCTAGGAATAGCTCTTTTGATCCTACGGCAATCCGTTTCTGGAATTGGTTGGGGTTTTTATATGCAATGCCCACAATTCGTTTTCGTCATTTTACTGATCTTTTTACTGTGCGGATTACATTTTTTCAATGTTTTGCACATCAGAATTCCGATCCATACCGGATTTTTAACTTTACCAATCAAGAGCGCATATGTAAGCTCCTTCGCCAACGGAGTTTTCGGGGCAATTGCTTCGGCCGCATGCGTTGGGCCGTTCGCGGGTATGGCCGTCGCCTCCGCTCTCTTATACGGCGCCCCGTGGCAATCCTGCTGCATTTTCACGGCGATCGGATTTGGAGCTGCAACTCCGTTTATTTTAATGGCAATATTCCCGGCCTGCACCAGCATTTTCCCTAAGCCTGGTAAATGGTTATCCATTTTCAAAGAGTTCATGGGATTCGCAATGCTATTTTCGTGTACATGGCCAATTTGGACCCTAACGACTCAAATTAGCATCGAAAACTTAATGATGGTTTTGATATCTCTCATCGCGACATCTATGTTCGCCTGGATACTGAGTCAATCTAAAAAATTTAGCATTTCTACCGTGATTGCAGTAGCCGGACTTGGATGTTCTTTTGGGTATGGGCTACTAGCGACGATTAACGGTGGCGAGGCCATTGATGAAATAAACTGGGAAGAATTTACTGACGAAAAATTTGATAATGCCATTTCCGAAAAGAAACCAATTTTCTTAAATTTTACCGCTTCCTGGTGTATGAATTGTCAATTCAATCAGCGAATTTTTAGAGATCCAGAGGTTGTAGATGCTTTTAAGAAGAATAACGTCGTCGCTATGAAATGTGATTGGTCCCGTCGAGACGAAAGGGTTACTAGGTTGCTAAAGAAATACGGAGCAGCCGCCGTTCCTCTTTATGTGTATCATTCTTTCGGGTATGAAAATTTCAAGATTTTGCCGAACATACTGACGAAAAATTGTGTATTAGAGGAAATAAATGAACAATCAAACAAGAAATAAGCAGTTATCAATTTTCTGCACTCTTTTATTTTGTTTCGTGCTCGTTTTTGATCAAGCCACAAAATGGAGTGTTCTTGCTTTTTTGTCTTCTGGACAAGTCATTCAAGTATTTCCATCATTTTTTAATTTGGTCTTAGTAATGAATTCCGGAACGAGCTTTGGTCTTCTATCTCCTCACACACCATTAGAATTTTATTTGATCATTATATTGACAATATTATGTATTACATTTTTACTTTATTTTTTATTTAAGCTCAAATCGATCATAGAAAAGGTTTTGTGTACATTTATTATCGGTGGAGCCGTTGGGAATTTAATCGACAGATTTTGCCATGGAGCTGTCGTGGATTTCATAGATCTACATTATCAAAACTGGCACTGGCCAGCTTTTAATATCGCGGATTCCTTTATTTCTATCGGGGCCATTTCTTTTTTAATATACAACCTATTTTTCATTAAAGGACGATAATACTAATCGTTGGCCAAGTCAAAATGTGTGATAACATCGAATTAAGAGCGATCATTTAAGTTTCACGCATTATCGTGAATAGTGTAAAATGACTATGTTTAAGTTTTTCTACAAAATTTCGAATGGAAACTCATCAAGTTCCTCATGAAATAAATGATGTCGCTGTCTCGGGAGTAATAAATCAATCTCCGGCCCTTCATGATGCTTCCATTTTCGACATGTTTTGGAATGCAGGATTTATGATTAAAACAGTGATGTTATCGCTATTTCTTGCATCAATTTGGTCTTGGACAATCATCATAAGCAAACATTTAAAACTTAAACGATTGAATATTGAGGCCAATATATTTGAGGACAATTTTTGGTCTGGCGCACCATTGGAATCTTTATATCAAGAAATAAAAGGCGCCGCTTACGATCCAATTTCCAACGTTTTTTGTGCTGCTATGACGGAATGGATGCGATTTTCAGGGAAATCTAAAAATTCAGGTAATTCCGGAGCAAAATCTGTTGAACAAAGAGTTGAGAGGGTGATGCAAATCGCAATCAGAAAGGAAATCGATGAATTAGAAAAAGGTCTCGGCTTCCTGTCTTCTCTCGGCACAAATGGGGTAATCATTGGATTATTCGGAACTGTAATCGGTATTCTAAATGGATTTAAGGCAATCGCCACGCAGCAGAGTGCAAACATTGCTACGGTTGCTCCGGTTATCTCGGAAGCCCTTTTCACGACGGCCCTCGGAATAATTGCTGCCATTCCGGCCGCCCTTGGATATAACAAATTCATGAACGATACGAATCGCTATATAAATAGGTTAGAAACTTTTGCGGATGAATTAAATTCAATTATATCGAGGCAATTTGATGAATAGCAGAAAAACTCCACGCCAAAAGCCGAATATAAATATCAATATTGCGCCTCTCGTCGAGGTTATGCTCGTTTTGATCATCATCTTCATGATAACGGCGCCGATATTAAATGTTGGAATTCAGGTCAATCTTCCAAAAACGCAGGCCTCTTCTCTAGACGAGTCGCGAGTGCAGCCAATTGTTATTTCGGTAGATGAGAACTCGAAAATCTTTATCGAGGAGGCAGAAGTTACTATTGAAGATTTGATTCAAAAATTACCGATGATACTGGAAAATGGAAAAAGTGATACAGTGTATGTGAGGGGGGATAAAAGTTTGCGGTACGGGACGGTGATGGAGATCATGGGAATCATTTCGACGGCCGGGGCGTATAAGGTTTCGTTGATTTCTGAGATGGATACCTCAGCGAAAAAAATGAACCTCCCCCCCACCAAAATTACATCTCCGAATGGTTCGTCCTCGACTCTTACGGGCCCGACCGTGATTGGCCCGCCATTGAAAAATCCTACGAGTGGGAAAGGCCCGACTAATCAAAAAATCAGAGAAAGGAACGCGAGTCATAGAGGTCCGTAGAGAAAAAAGTGAACCGCCTGCCCCTTGTCATCTCGATTTTAATTCACCTCGCCGCGGGCATTATAGCATATTTTGACATGGGAAGTTTTTTATCTCCAAAACTTTCCGATTCCGGATTTGCGGTTTTTGATTTCGTCGAAATTGGTCAAAAAAGCAAATCTCCGATATTATCAGAAAATGAAGGACGAGTTTCAAAAACAAAATCTCAAAACCAAGCTAATTCGACGGCCGTCCCTAAAAAAAATCAATCGTCAACAAATTCTCCTGCTGTTCGTCCAAAAAATAAAGAGGCAGATGCCGCGCCTGTAAAACCTAAAAAACGGGTCACCAAACGCCATCCTCCGACTCCTCCAAAAACCAAGACCAGTGGCAAAGATTCAAAGAAAACTTCAGACAAGGCTGTTGTGAATTTGAATGATAATAAAAAGAAAAAAGGAAATAGTAATAATAAAATAATCAAGAAATCTTTCGATAGTTTTCTTGACAGTGCGACGGCAGAATCGGATGCTGAAAATACGGGAATGAAGGCCGAAGAGGTTGGAGAAACTCTAACGGCAACACAGATCGATGTTATTAGGCAAACGATTAGAAAATGTTGGCATTTTCCGGCTGGTTTAAAAAATGCAGAAGATCTGATTGTAGATATTAAACTAAATCTCGATCCCGACGGAAATGTGAAATCTGCTGAAATTACGAACAAAGATCGTATGAAAAAAGATTCAAATTTTAAGATTGCTGCAGAATACGCTTACAGGGCCGTTCTTGATCCAGAGTGTAATCCATTGCCCTTGCCAAAAGAAAAGTACGAAGAATGGAAAGATTTAGAATTAACCTTTAATCCAAAAGAAATGTTTGATTGAATTCTTAACTATTATTTCTTAGTAATTAGTATTAGTAGTTGTAATGTGAATTACGTGGAAAAGTGCTTTGCTCCTCTGATTTTCCTATATGATTTGTGGTCTAAAAGTCTGTAAATAAAATTGATGCAATTGTTGATAACTTTTTCGATGTATGGATATGTGTAAATAAGGTGAAGGTTATTAAGAGGAAATTAACAGATTTTCGAATCTTGTTTTCGAGTCTTGAAACAAGTTGTGGCGAATGTTACCATGTACTCTCGGATTTTTCTTTCGCGTGTGAGACTCGGTTTATGATTGGTGATAACGACTTGATTAGAGTCTGTAAATTGGCGAAAATTGGGATCGCTAATGATGAAAAAGATAAATTTTTAGAAAAATTGAATTCTGTATTTGATTGGATAGATCGGCTGAGGAAGATAGATGTTTCTGAAATTACTACTTCCGTAGATGGTATTTCTGGAATTGATGTTGAATCCGAAGTATCGGTAGATTTTTTGGAGAGACCGGATGAGCAATCGATGACGAATACTAGAGAATCATTGATGAAAAATGCAAAATTTCAGAAATTTGATATGTTTTGTGTTCCAAAAGTTGTTGAATAAAAGGAGTTTTTGTAGATGATTATTACCTTAAAAGATGGTTATAAGAGTTATGAGATAGATGAGGGTTCATCTGCATTTGATTTAGCCGTAAAATTGGGGGCAAAGAAAGAGACGATTGCCGCTGAGATTAATGAAGTTAAGTCGGATCTTTCAACAAAATTGCAGAAAAATGATGTTGTTTCGTTGATAAATTATTCTGATCGAGCTGGATTATCGATATTGAGACACAGCGCTGCGCATATTCTAGCAAAGGCTTTATTGGAGATTGATCGGAATGCCAAATTGGCAATTGGGCCATCTATAGAGCATGGATTTTATTATGATGTTCTGAGCGAGTATGTTTTTTCGACTGATGATCTCGGTATGATCGAGAATAAGATGCGCGATATAATCAATTTGAAACTGAAATTCGATAGGCTGATGATAAAAAAATCTGAGGCTATCGAGATGTTTGAAGAAATGGGGCAGATATTTAAGGTAGAGTTGATTAAGGATATTGATGATGAGGTTGTTGGGATTTATAAATTAGGTGATTTCATTGATTTGTGTAGAGGGCCTCATATTCCGAATACATCGTATATTTCAGGAAATGCATTAAGATTAACGTCGGTTGCTGGATCTTACTGGCGAGGCGATAGTTCTAAGGCGGTTTTGCAACGAATTTACGGGACTGTATTTCCGAATCATCAAGAAATGGAAGCTCATTTTACATTTTTGTCAGAGGCTCAAGCAAGGGATCATAGAAAAATTGGGCAAGCGTTAGGAATTTTTCACATAGATGATTGCGCACCAGGTAATGTTTTTTGGTTAAAAAATGGGACGATTTTGTTTAACTTAATCAAGGATAAGGTGGCTGAAATAGCTGAAAAATACGGTTATTTTTTTGTGCAAACTCCGCAATTGTTAAACAAATCTCTTTGGGAAACTTCTGGGCATTGGGAAAAATTTAGAGAGAATATGTATGTGGTAGATGATGATGACACTACGATGGCAATTAAACCGATGAATTGCCCTGGACATATCGTGATTTATAAAAATGGATCCGTAAAAAGTTATCGAGATTTGCCGGTTAGGATGGCTGAATTTGGATTGTGTCACAGGAACGAACCGTCCGGATCTCTCCATGGTTTAATGAGGATCAGAGCTTTTACGCAGGATGATGGGCATATTTTTTGTTCTCCAGGGCAGGTGGTGTCTGAGACCCAAAATTTTTGCAAGGCTTTACAGGAAGTTTATGGGATTTTTGGATTTACAGAAATTGCTGTCAAATTTTCAGATCGTCCAGAGAAGAGGGCTGGATCCGATGAGATCTGGGATCTCGCTGAGAGATCACTTAAGGATGCAGCGAGTGCCGCTGGATTGAATTACATTGTTAATAAGGGCGAAGGTGCGTTTTATGGACCAAAATTGGAATTTGTGTTAAAAGATAGCATGGGCAGGGATTGGCAGTGCGGAACTTTGCAAGTAGATTTTGTTTTACCAGAGAGATTTAGCATGTGTTACGTGGATCAATGTGGAAAAAAGCAGATGCCAGTAATGTTGCATAGAGCTTTTATCGGATCACTGGAGCGTTTTATTGGAATTTTGATAGAGCATTATTCTGGTAAATTTCCGTTTTGGTTAGCTCCTGTTCAAATTGTTATTGCGAGCGTTACTGATGAATTTGCTGATTATGCGAAAAATGTTTTTGATAAATTAAAAAATCACGGTTTTAGAGTTGCGTTGGATATAGAAAATGAGAAAATAACGTACAAGATTAGAGAGCATTCTGTTCAAAAAATTCCATTTATTATTGTTGTTGGGAAAAATGAGAGAGAAAGTGAAACGGTAAATGTTCGGAAACTAGGATTTAATAAAACGATGACAGTCAGCCTTCCGAGCATGCTATCATATTTTGGTGCAATGTGACATGAAAATTGGCGGATTTCTGAAATTTTCTATTCTTGATTATCCTGGAAAATTATCATGTGTCGTTTTTTGTCAAGGATGTTCTTTAAGATGTGTGTATTGTCATAATCCAGAATTTCTACCTTATGAAAAAGATAATTGTGTTGATTTTCAAGGATTTTTGAGTTTTTTGCAGTCACATTCTGGAAGTCTAGATGCAGTTGTATTTAGTGGTGGTGAGCCATTACTGCAAGATGATTTATTTCAAGTTATTGAACTAGTAAAAGGATTTGGTTTTTTAGTTGGAATTCACACATCTGGAATTGTAACGGAAATGTTTGAGAGGATTGTATCTCTTGTAGACTGGATCGGCTTTGATGTTAAGACAGTGTTTTCGAAGTACGATACGATTACTAAGATGTCAAATTCTGGCATGATCGCGAAGAAAAGCTTGGAACTTTTATTGAATTCTGGTACTAGTTATGAGATTAGGACAACGTATGATTCAAGATTTATTTCTAATGACGATATTTTCGAAATTGCTAAAATATTGCAGAAATTAGGGGTGAAAGAATGGGTAATTCAAAAATGTATTATTCGTGAAACTGGCGAAGAATTGACGTTGCTTGATAAGGAAGTAGTAGATGGATTATCAGAGTTTACTGCGATTAAATTGAGAGGACTGTGATTTTATCGTGCTTCGTGAATCGATCGGTATTCCACGTGGAACATTCGAAATTTTCTAGAATATATCGAATGAAGAATAAAAATGATTTTGGAGATAATGTTATAAGCTTTTTAGCTGATATATTATCTTGTTGTAGTTTTAACGATATTGATAAAATGATATTGCAATCTGATCCGTTACCATTTACTTCTTCTAGAATTATTTGTTCGATTGCGAAGGGGTGGTATATGTCAAATAAGAATGTTGAAGTAATTTTTATTTCTAGCTTTTTAACATATTTGGATATTGTTTCGAAATATAAAAGTACTGGTATTATGATGATTTCAAAGGATGGTAAAGATTTTTTTACATGTGAATATAATAATGGCATTTTAGGGAAAATTATTGTGCAAAATCATGAAGTTGGAAAAGCTATTGATGTAAATGATATAGCGAGCGCTGATGTTAATTTGGCCAAGAAACAAAGAGAAGTGCTAGGTCTTGGTATAGCGTGTAAGAATCCGCATCATATATCAAGTATATTAAGCAATCGCAATATGAAATATTAATGATTGATGAAATTTATCATCAATAGATTGTCTATTAAGGAATTAGTGGATTTGAAAAGATTTCATGTGAAATGTTTTTGTTCTTATATTATATCTGATATCTCGTTTGTTAATTATTTTACTATGCCACAATATATTGTAATGGCGGCGATAGACGTGCGTGGAGTTATTTTAGGATATGCTATATGTAGTGCACTATTTGATGAAATAGATATTATATTCTTGGGTGTTGCTTTAGAGAATAGGTGTTGCGGAATTGCAAGCCAAATTCTAAATAAGATTGTAAATAGCATGCCGGCATTAAAGAGGATATATTTAGAAGTAGATATAAATAATATAGGAGCGATGACTTTTTATAGAAAAAAAGGATTTGAAATTATTCGTATCCGTAAAATGTATGCAAATGGTAGAGATGCTTATGAAATGATGAAAAAAATTTATGATATTGATCTATGAAAACAAATTGAATCAATAATTCGATTTTTAGATTGTAAAAAGTTGAGAAATTTGTTATCATATATACAGTTGAGCGAGGTGGATTCGATAGGGGGATATGGATAAAAAATCTTCCATCGAACAGTATATATCTTTGCTAATCAACTGGAATTTACGAATGAATCTTGTGCAAACTGAGAGTGTGTTGCATGTTATGGACAGGCATGTTAGAGATAGCTGGCAAATATCTCTTTACATCGATCCGAGCGATACCGTTTTGGATGTTGGTAGTGGGGCCGGGTTTCCAGGGGTAATTTTATCTATTTTTGAATTTAAGAAGGTTATCTTGTGTGAGAATAATTTCAAAAAAGTGACCTTTTTAAGAGAAGTAAAACAGAAACTTGGGCTTAATTTTGATATATTCGATGAAGATGTGCGTAGAATCTCTGTGCGTGAGAGATTGCCAGGTGTCACATTAGTATCCAGGGCTTTTGGAGATATGACTACATTGATGTCTGTTATGGAGAAACTTGAAGTTAAAAACGGAGTATTTCATAAGGGGAAAAAATATGTAGAAGAGCTAGAAAAAGCTGATAAATGCTATACATTCGATTTTCAAATCAAACAAAGTTTAACAAGTAACGATGGGGTAATCGTTTTGATATCTCATCTTGAAAGGAAGTTATAAGGAATCTTGAAAGGAAATTATAAAGAATAATGGCGATTACAATATCTGTTTCGAATCAAAAGGGTGGGGTTGGTAAAACTACAACCGCCGTTAATTTGGCTACAGCTTTGGCCGCAATTGGTAAGCGTGTTTTGTTGGTAGATTTGGATCCGCAAAGTAATGCTACTACTGGGTTAGGAGTGTATTCGAAATCTATAAATACAAGTTACGATTTGTTTATTAGGAATAAAACATTATCGGAGTCGATGATATGTACTAAAATTCCAGGCTTGTCATTAATTCCTGCGAGTATAGATTTAGTGGGGGCGGAGATAGAGTTAGTCCAGGTTGTTGATCGGGAAAAGACATTGCATCGATCCATCGATCCGTATAAGTCTATGTTTGATTATATTATCATAGATTCTCCGCCATCTATGGGAATCTTAACTCTTAATGCGCTTGTCGCCGCCGATGGAGTCTTGATTCCGCTGCAATGTGAATACTATGCCCTTGAGGGATTAAGCTATTTGTTGAGATCAATTAATCGTATTAAATCAACGGATAATCCAGGGTTGCAGCTTTTTGGGGTCGTGCTAACGATGTTTGACAAAAGGAGCGCATTGTGTCTGTCTGTCGTCAACGATGTCAGGCTTCATTTGCCAAAAGTTGTGTTCGATTGCGTTATTCCGAGAAATGTTAAAATATCGGAGGCGCCATCGTATGGTAAGCCAGTCCTTGTGCACGATGTCAAAAGTGTTGGAGCTCGTGCATATATGATGTTGGCGAAAGAGTTTTTAGCGAGAGAAAGGAGTGGGGCATGGAACAGAAATTAGGTAGAGGATTATCGGCTCTTCTGGGAGATGGGCTGGAAAATGAATCGCGAAATGGGGGTGTTTCGCCACGAAACGTAAATATAGATCTGATTGAATCAAACGACAATCAGCCGCGCAAGCTCTTTGATGAGGATTCGATTTCTGAATTAGCTGAATCAATTTCTCGTCATGGAATTTTGCAACCAATAATCGTGAGGCAATTAGGTGACAAGTATAAAATAATAGCTGGAGAAAGGCGCTGGAGAGCGGCAAAATTGGCTGGCCTGATAGATATTCCTGTGCAAATCGTAGAGTGCGATGATGTTGGAGTAGTGACGTTAGCTCTAATAGAAAATATACAAAGAGAAGACCTCAATCCAATCGAAGAAGCGGAGGCGTTGCGCGTGTTGATGGATAGTTGTGGGTGTCGGCAGGAAGATCTCGGAACTATGATAAGTAAGAGTCGTAGCTATGTGGCGAATGCGTTGAGATTGCTGGCCTTGCCGGAAAATGTGCAAATACTAATAAGGACTGGTCGATTATCCGCTGGGCATGGAAAATGTTTGCTTGGCGTGCCAAATGCATCTAAATTGGCAGACGACGCCGCAAATAATGGATGGAGTGTTCGGTATCTGGAAAATATAGTTCAGTGCATAAAACACGAATCCATCAATGGGGCAGTGATGGATGATAAGGGTCGGGTAGATGTCGCCAGTCTGGGAAGCGCCTTAAGCGTGACACAAGATATTGAAGCGGCCGATATATCGATCAGAATTTCTGAATCACTAGGGCTTGAGGCAAAGTTAAAAATTAGTCGTCGCGGCGGAGTCGTTATCTTATATTGTAAATCGTATCAAGAGCTCGAAGGTTTGGTAGAAACATTGGTGTCAATTGGAGGTAAGAAAAATTTGACACAGGAAGTATAAATTGCTAGAAGTCGGCAAGTAAGTTTGGTTAGATATCTTCTTCAGCATGGTGTATATGACGCTGACTTCTAGCTCTTTTTGTGGGTCGATTTGGTATCTTAATCCAGTTTATGGTGAGTAAACTTAGATTTTTGAATTAAATTTATACGGGTAGCATGGAAGAAACGGGGGCAATAATCTTAAGAATTTGGCTGTCACTGGATTTTTCTTCTTCTTCTTCTTCTTCTTCTGAGCTAGAGACATTGGAAGATGAACTGGAGTTACTGGATTCAATCACGCTAAGGGCCGCCCGTAATGCACTTACCGGCAAGTCTGTCTCATTTCTGCGTTTGCAATTGGCTAGCAGGCTGAGTAGCAAAGTGGTTACTGCCTGGGCTGGATTCTTTGCAAATACATCGTTGAGTGAAGTGAATTGATCTGAACCTCTTTCAGATAAGTCGTTGAATAAAAAGAATTGTTCTACTGATTTAATTATTTTTAAGTGTATCGATTTTTTATCTACTTTCCGCGCAAAAGATTCTGGAATTAACACGGTGCACATAACAGTAAGTATTATTTGTCCATTTGAAGTTTTGGAGCAATTAAAAGAACAGCTCGTAATTATACGTTCGACGTCGCCAACTTTACTTGAAAACGACATAATTATACTGTTTCTGCTCGGTAACTCGTCCGTTTGGGTTCTGCTCCGTACCTCGTTCGTTTGGGGAATTTTATTAGCGCACGCACTATTAGCCGTAGGTAGACACTTTGCGGTAAAATAACGAGCATTTTCAAGTAATCTCGTAATACCATCGAGATTCTTGCTCGCTGCGACGTCTTTTCCGACATTTAACATATCTCGAAATGTTGAGAATCCTTCCGATATCTTCCAATTTTTAGTATTATTAAGTATAGCTTCATTACTTGCCAAGATTGTGGCCAAACAGGCGTCAACTAAATTATGGGGAGCGAGAGATGCTGGCCATAATTTCAGGTTAGTTAATACGGGTGGATTACGTCCAAATAAGTTAGTTAATACTTCGTAACATGGTTGTAATTTGACGGCGTCAATATTGGCTCTTTGTCCGCGAGATGCATTTTGCTGGAGCTTTGAAGGTTGCGATATTACAGCCCCGCCGCAGATAGAGACCGTCGCATCAGCACAACAAAACAATCTTCGCCACCAATTTGAACCCAGTGATTCAAAGGGTAAATGTTTGATGAGGTTAAGTATATTGGCATCCATTGGGTGCCCTGTAGCAGATACTGATGCAGGGATTGAGCCTGATCCACCCGCAACAAAGAGATCTACCCAGGCGCTTAAGGATTCAACACAATATTCTCCGAATAGAAGGCGAAACATTTGCTGTACTCCAGTTTCAAACTGATGAACGAATAGTGAGAGAGCGAAGGAAGAGATAACACCATCGCCATTGAGATAACAAAAAACGTCTAAGCTACCTGGAACATCACTCGCTACTTCCTCATATAGTGCATAAAATTCTCGCAATGCCGAATTTTCTGGCAAGAGACCATGAGACAGTAGCCGAGGTAATCTTGATACAAGAAGCTCCGAATTGCTCAAATCATGTTCCTGTCCCGTTCGCTTTGTTGGTGGACATGTAGGCCTCAGGACATTTGAATTTAATTGATCCAGTTCCTTTGGATCATCGTGAAGTGCAGTCGAAGCCGATGCGCCTTGAAATGCAACGGCAAATGTTGTGAAAAGCTTCAGTGCTTTTGTGATACTAAATATAAAGCACCTATAAAAATGAATGATCTACTAGTTTAGAATAAGTGATGGAAATTAATAATTTGTTAACGTGCAGTTAAAATAGTGTTAATGGTCGAATTTTACATATTGATTATTTGTTTAGAATAACTGTGATTTTCCTGGATAACTAGCATCAGTAAGGTATCGATTTCTTGAAAAAATCATGCTCGAAAACTTGGAAAAAATCGTGCACGAAAAAAATATACCAAAAAAAGACATACAAAAAAAGATATATAAGCAAGGCTGATTTTTCCCGCGAGATTGAATATACTGTGAATCGTTACATGGTGGCTATATTGACAAGAAGCGATGCCTGAGATTGTTGTGCATAATACGGAAGAGCTGGCCGATATGAGGAAGGCCTGCCAACTCGCGAGAGATGTGTTGCTCTATATCGAAGAATACGTTACGGAAGGTATATCGACGGCTGAACTCGATGCTTTATGTTATACGTATATTATCGAACATGGCGGCGAATCAGCTACCCTCAATTACAACGGATTTCCCAAATCGATTTGTACATCAGTAAATCATGTAATTTGTCATGGAATTCCAGGTCCCTACAAGCTTAAGTCAGGAGATATAATCAACATCGATATTACTGTTATACTCGATGGATGGCACGGAGATACTAGCAAAACGTTTCTTGTCGGAAAATGTTCCAAATTAGCGGAAGAACTGGTCAAAACTGCGGAAAGAGCGTTATTTATTGGCATTGAAGCCGTAAAACCATTTGGCTATTTTGGAGACATTGGCCTAGCCATTCAAAGATTTGTTTCTAATACCGGATTTTCGATCGTGCAGGATTACGGTGGGCATGGTATTGGGAAGATCTTTCACGCAGATCCAACCGTGTTACACTATAACTGTCGCGAAAAAAGAGAGCAAATTTTACCAGGAATGTTTTTTACAATAGAACCGATGATTAATGTCGGTTCTCACAAATCGAAAGTCTTAAATGACGGCTGGACGGTTGTGACGATAGATAAATCTCTGTCGGCGCAGTTCGAGCATACCCTCGCCGTCACAGACCATTCAGTTGAGATTTTGACTTTGTAATAATTCGTAACATTTAAGTGCTTTCGCTGGGTTGTCTGGAATATGTATCCTGAACTGAGTGATGGTTAGATTAGTTAGAATTAGAAGAAAATGAACACTAAACTAAGGTCTGAGGCTACGATTGGTGCGATCGCATTATTCAGTGGCGTCGGGGTGCATGGCGGGAACAAATCTACAATTAAAATTTTGCCAGCCCCGGAAAATTTAGGCATTGTCTTCAAGAGGATTGATATCGTCGATAAAAATCCATATATATCGCTATCTCCTGAATCGGTCGTGGAATGCAATCTTTGTACATGTATAGCGAATAACGATGGGGTTACCGTATCGGTTGTTGAGCATCTTCTGGCGGCCTTCCGCATAACGGGGATCACAAACGCCTTGATAGAAGTCAATTCAGATGAAATTCCAATAATGGACGGTTCTGCAATAGAGTTCGTTAATGAAATCAAAAAAATCGGTATCGTGAGGCAAAGGCCGTTTGTCCAAGGAATCGTAATCAAAAAGGAGGTCGTCGCAGAATTTCAGGGCGGAAAGATCGCGATCTATCCTTCAAAAAAATGCAATGTTACGGTCAATTTAAATTATGATCGAATCAATCCTATCGTTGGGAAATATAATAAGTATATGTTCGATATGAGTGGCGATTTGAGTGAGTTAGCTTGCGCCAGGACATTCGGATGGGTTGAAGATCAGGAATTGATCAGGAGCCGCGGGTTCGGATTGGGGGCATCTGAGAAGAATACGATTGGTATAGGGCCGGGCGGGACAATTTTGAACACAGGAGGTCTTCGAAATCAGGCCGAATTCGTGATGCATAAAAGCCTCGATTTGTTGGGAGATCTGTTTGTTCTTGGGTGCGATATTATTGGCAGAATTGAATGTCTAAATCCATCACATGCCTTAAATAATCTTTTGTTGAAGACTCTGATGATGGAGATAGAGAATCACGAGATGGGCGCCGAGCAGCAGGAAAGGTACGATTTTATGACGGAGCCGTACTTATTGGGAGCTAATTTGGTTTAATTTGCTTTCAATTTCTTCGAAGAAGCTCTCTTTGTCTAAGCCTGTTGATATAGGTTTTTCGAATTCTAATATTATTGTTCCAGGATTTTTTCTAAATGAGCGACGTGCCCAAAATTTCCCAGATGAGACTCGCGCCGGGATGACTGGAATATTCAACGATTTGTAGAGAGCGAAAATTCCGCTTTTGTATTCGGTGTTTAAGTCTGTATGGCTTTTTCTAGTTCCGTTCGGAAAAATGAGTATATTGCTCCCATTTTCGATAGTGCGTTTTCCAAATTTCAAGAGACTCCTGATGGCCAAAATGGGTGATGACCTATCTACGATTATGCATTCCAATTTCCTAATATAGAGGCCCGCAATTGGTACATCTAGCAGCTCTTTTTTAACGACAGGTACAAAATTTTCGAGTATCAATGGGAATATAAATGTTTCCCAAGTCGATTGGTGATCACACCCAATTATAACATTAGTTTTTTGTATCATTTCGTTTAGATATCCTAGATTTCTAATTTCGTAGTCAATTTTGACAATTTTTTTGAGGCAAAATGTAAGCCATCTGGCGCCTGGCTTATACACAACCTTCATCGCAAATTTCTTAGATCGGAAAAATGCGATGGGATATATGATGGTTAATTGCAAGGCGAAAATTGGCCAGAAAACGCAAGCAAAGATGACTGATCTTAACATTACAAAAATAAAAAAAAGATGAGTAACACGATCCGGCGCCTATTGTACTCAATTTGTTATAGAGGATGGATAATTATTGCTCTCTCAATATCTCGTTGATGCTAGATTTTTGTCTGGTTCTATGATCCACCATCTTTATGATAACGGCGCATGATATATTAAGGTTACCACTAGTTTGATAACTCCCGGGGACGACGACTGAGTTTTTCGGAATTTCCCCAAGATATATTTTTCCCGTTTTTCGATCGATTATTTTTGTGGAGGCGGATATTATGACTCCTGATGCTATTACGCTATTTTCACCAACGATAACGCCCTCGAGAATTGCGCTATGCGCACCGATAAAACAATTGTCTTCGATAATGACGGGCATAGCCGAGGTTGGTTCCAGAACGCCTCCGATGCAAGTCATAGCAGAAATGTGGCAATTTGAGCCAATTTGAGCGCACGAACCTATAGCCGAATTGATGTCTATCATGGTTTTTTCTCCGACATAAACTCCTATGTTGATGAAACTCGGCATGATAACGGTGTTTGGCCCGATATAAGAGCCCTCTCGAATAATTGTCCCCGGTACCTTCCGATACATCGGCGCTTCGTAATCGAAGTTCAATAATCCAAACTTGTCGAATCCATCTAAATCTCGTTTTTCAGATTGGCGATGACTAAAACCTAATAAAATCGCCTCCTTGATCCAAGAATTTACGAGCCATGTTCCATTTACTTTTTCTGCGACCCTAATATCTCCGGCGTTCAGAAGCGTGATGATTTGATCGACCGTGGACAGGATCTCGCTGGCACTTAACGATGAAGCAGACTCTATTTGTTCTTTAAGCTTATCGATCAAGATTGATTCCTTTGCTTGAATGGGTGATGCAAGATATTTAGTAAAAGAGCGAGAATTACTAATGCAAAAACTCCAATTATTCCACTCGAAACGAATATACCATTTAAAGAGATATGATGAGCAACGAATCCGGCTAGAGTATCGGCCACGAAGGCCGATATAGCATTAATTAACCAATATACTCCAAGTCCGGTTCCTCGTAAGTCCTCCGGGACCTTTTCGGCGACGAGGGATACGAAGACGTTTTGAGTTGCCCCGAGTTGAATGCCCCAAAATAGAATGCCAATGTACATTGTTACTCTCGATATAGAGGAGTACATAATAATGTCGGCTATTACGAGTGAGGCAATACCTATGAATAAGATTTTCGTCCTGTCGAATTTATCACCAAAAAGCCCAATGGGATAAGATGACATGGTCGTTCCTATGTTGAAGACGATCATAACTAATGGAGCAAACATAGGGTCTGGCTGGAATCCTTCGTTCATTCTAAGAATCAGGAAGGTCTCATTCATGCGAGCCATCATAAAGATTGCATTGACGAGCATGATTAACCAGAAAGATAGGCTAAGGTATTTAAAGTTCTTAAATGAAAATTTTGGTTTCAATTTTGGAGCCGGCAGGGGAGATTCTGACGTTATTGCCGGATGGTCGAAGCGATTTGGCTCCTTGACGCAGAACAATAAGGTCAAAAAGGCAATGATCGCCGGAATGGAAGCCAAAGCGAAAACCATTCGATAATTATTATTGGAATATTTCATGGCAACAAAACCAAAAATCCCGCCGCATAATGATCCCAAATAAGCGAGACTTCGCTTAAGTCCATAGGAGGCCCCGATTCTTTTTCGAGGGGCCACATCGGCGACGATAGCATCCCGTGGAGATGCTTGAATTCCGTTTCCGATCCTCTCCATAGCTCTAGCGGAAAAGACTAAGTAAAAAGAGTCGGCGATGGAGAGGAGGGGTCTACTAAGGACGGAAAGGACATACCCAACGACCATGATTCCTTTCCGTTTACCGAAATAATCGCTCAACATTCCGGAAAATAGCTTCATCAGATGTGAAATGGTTTCGCAAAAACCTTCCAGCATTCCAATTGAAATTGCCGAGGCCGCTAAGACGTGTTTTAAATACAGTCCGGAAAAACTGTAGGCCATAACGAAAGAGGCATTGACGAGAAACATCATTATTCCGATTTGCCAAACGGTTAACGGTATCTTTCCATCTCTTTTCTGGCGAATCGGTGCGCCTCCACGTTCGAGCCCGTCGGGACCATTCGCCCGAGAAGTCTCAGGATCTTGTTTGTCATGCATCAGAAAAACGGGGAAAAGCGGATCTCTCGAGCTATACGGCCGAAGTGTACCATATAGCAACCCTTCTCGCAATTTTCATTTTTTTTTGTTCAATCACCAAAAAAAAGGGTGGCAGGAGCCCAAGGGAGCTTAATCCCGACCCTCCGTAATACGTCGACAAACTTTCTAATTTGATAAGTGATCGATTTGTTCTTGGGTGAGTGATGCCGCCTACTTTTTTGGAGCTCTTCGTCGAAACGTCATATAGTAGAACTGTGAGTATTAGCCAGATTAATCCCGACCCTTCGTAATACGTCGACAATGTTTTTAATTTGATAAGTGATTGATTTTTTCTTGGGTGAGTGATAACGCCCACTTTTGAGCTCCTCGTCGCAACGTCATATAGTAGAACTGTGAGTATTAACGAGATTCCTCCCGCCCCTCCGTAATACGTCGACCAAGTTTCTCATTTGATAAGTGATTGGCTTTTTATTAGGTGAGTGATACCGCCCACTTTTTTGGAGCTCTTCTTGGGAATATGATATAGTAGAGAGGGAAGGGACGTTTTCTCTACTTGCAAGCTGCATAGGCCGAGCCCCATCCCCTGCCCTACGATTTACCTACTGGGACGATGTGGTTGAGGCCCGTACACCCTTCGCAAACAAGCCCAAAGCTGGTTGTCTGGAGAAGGGTCTCCGAGTAACATCCAGGTCCACTCCATAGCGTCTGGGCTCGCATCCAAGCTGCTGAGAATCGTCTCTGAGTCTATGCCCAGGTAGGCTACCATCATCTCGACCATCTCCTTCAGACCTGCCGAAACTGGAAATTTGCCTCGAATTTGCCGAGGGGCGTTTAGCCACCTCCATTCCCAAACGGCCTCTTCCTCCGTCTGGCACCAGGTAACAACCTTTTCGTGATGGTGTTGGATACCGTAGTCGTATCCGGGTGGACGAGTAATCGTATCCGCTTCCGGCTCGTCTGGGCCCGAGTCCCTCTTGATCCTCAGCCGTTCAAGATTGGCCTCGTCCTCCGTCCGGAACCAGGTAACAAGGTTGTCGGACGGCCTGTGGACTCCGTAGTCGTAGCCGGATGGCGGATTGATCAGACTTCCTCCCCATGATGCCGGAATAATCATTAATGAAGGTAAAAATAGGATGAGTTTTTTAAGCACAGTTCGACACTCCCCGTTGTCTCTTCAGTTACTAATTTTACGGTAACACGACGTTCTTAGTGATTCAATGAAATCTTGAGCCGGGGCGATCTACCTCGGGGGAACCCGATCCGGAGCTCGGTCGATTTTTATGACCCGCTACTAATCTCCAATTAATCTAAGAGATTTCCGAATTTGGTAAGAGTTCCATCGAAAAATAACTTGATCACTCCTATCGGGCCGTGTCTCTGTTTCGCGATTATCACTTCCGCCCTGTTATAAATTTGCTCCATCTCGATTTCCCATTTTTCATGCTCCGGAGTGGATTCTCGCGGTTCTTTCCGGGATTTGTAATATTCTTCACGAAAAACGAACATAACTACGTCGGCATCTTGCTCGATCGAACCAGATTCCCTCAAGTCCGACAGCTGCGGTTTTTTATCATCTCTTTGTTCGACGGCCCTTGATAGTTGTGACAATGCGATTACCGGTACATTCAGCTCCTTCGCCAATCCCTTGAGAGCTCTCGTAATTTCTGAAATTTCCTGCGCCCTGTTTTCGATCGTTTTTTTCCCTCCACTTGACATTATAAGTTGCAAATAATCAATCACGATGAGGCCGATATCTGATTGCCTTTTCAATCTTCTAGCTCGATTTCTAATTTGATTTACCGTTATATTTGGCGTATCGTCGATGTATAACTTTAACATTTCTAATTCTTGACTGATTTTGACAAATTTTTCGAAAGAATCTTTCTGAATTTCGCCTCGCCTAATTTTATCCGATGGTATACCAGATTCACTGGCCAAAATCCTGGTGGCAAGTTGCTCCGTCGACATTTCGAGAGAGAAGAAAGCTACCCCGGCTCCCTCGGTTTTATTTTGTAACTTGGCCTTCGCAGCATTGAATGCCAAATTCGTCGCGAGAGCTGTCTTGCCCATCGATGGTCTACCGGCTATTACCAGTAAGTCCGAGTTATGGAATCCTCCAAGCCATTTGTCGAGTAATTTCAATCCAGATGTTACTCCGACTATATGGTTATCTCTTTTGAAGGCTATCGTAGCGGCTTGAATCGATTCTGACAACGCATCACTAAAAGGAATTAATCTCCCTCGGCCAGTATTGTCGCTCGCCAGGTCGAATAGCTTTTTTTCGGTCAGTTCTATGATATCGGTCGCTGATTCATCCGGATTTATCGTCCTCGCGCTAGAGATACAACCGTCTCCGATAAGGATAATATTACGCCTCAAATACAGATCGTAAATTAGCTGAGCATAAGTAGAAACGTTACTGATTCCTATTACCGAATCGACCAAATCCAGTAAATACACATGTCCATTCGCCGCCAAAAAAACTTCTTCGGATTGTAGATATGCTTTTAGCGTGATCGGATCGGCAATACCTCCAGTGTTCCTTATCTTACAAATTGCATTGAATATTTGAGTATGTAACTCAGTAGCGAAATAAGTAGAAGAAAAAGAATCTGAAATATTATCTAACAAAGAATTGTCGAGAATCAATGCGCCCAGTAGAGCCTGTTCTGCCTCTATATTACACAAGACTAAATTAGCCTCACCCCTAAGACCAGACACGTCAGGCAAACAACTTTTCTTCGCGGTAATTTCTAGAACTTATATCCAGCACCGATAACTCCACCCCAAGATCCACTAGAAATTTTAGCGCCCTCTACATTTCCCGCATTCTTGTTAAAGAATTTGCCACATTCCCCTCGAATGAACCATTGCCCAAAATGCTGCTCCAATCCTATCGCCGTCTGGATTACAGCTTTGTGGGAGCTCTTTTTAACTTCCTGAGCCTTGTCTTTATTATTATCTCTCGATCTAATGTGATATTTCGTAATATCTGTACCAAGCTTAATATATGCAATCAGACCGTCCAAAATCTTGTAACCTACTCTGGGATAAACCCCGAAACCAAACCGCCTTTTTGCCAAGATATTCTTTTTTACGGAATCGAGCTCCATTTCTGTCTCTGTCTTAGCCGGCTTAAAACTTATAGAACACTCCAAACCAACCACAGCTTTTCCAAATTCGAAATTATATCCCGCGAAAATGGAGGTAACTACACCAGCTTTCGATTTCTTCACTTTATCAGGCCCGTCCTCCTTTTTATTTCCGTCGGACTTCTTAGCGCCATCGGACTTCTTAGAACGAGATTTAGAGATTTTTTTGTACTGGTTCTTTATAGATTCGAATCCGAGAACGGCTCCCCCGTAAAATCCAGTTACCGAGTTTCCACTTTCATGAACGTAAGATACTACCTGCTCCTGCTTTCCCTTACCCGCATCCTGGTTCTCGCTATTTTCGCCGGCTTCATTGGCCGCCGCCGAAACAATAGCCGCATCCTGACCCTGAGCGTTTAACCTAGTAGTAGAAACCAGGATCGTCACTGAACAGACCATTAGCCAAACTTTGCAAATCTTCATAACCAAGCCACAAAAAGATGCCGATCTACCATATATATTGTAACACATTTTACCCTACTACCGGGAAAACCGGTATATCTGCCTCGATCGCAGGAAAAGAAAACAGCATCATTTCTGCAACATAACAATCAATAAGTTCACACACAAAAGGAAGCGCTGATATTCGCTCCCTTTTGGACGTATCCAATTTTTACCAGATCATTTTAAGTATTATCACTTCTTCCTTGTTGATTAATTTAAATTGACCTTAACTCCTACTCTGACAGATTGGGACTCGTGACGGACCTCTGCTCCGGCCGTCTTGGCGGCGACAATACGGCTTCTCACCGTACGCAGGTACTCAACAAATAAGGTTAGATCCTGAGTGATAGCATACTGGCAACCAAGTCCAAAGAATGGAGCCGCCTTTGTCTTGCTATGTGATTTGAAGACTTTATCGTTTGCCTTCGCATTCGATTTTGCCTTGTCTGAGGATTTTTGTCCGTTTGCAGCTCCCTTAAATTTATCGGTCAAATTATTCACGTAATCAATCTCGTCTTGAGGTATCCTCAACGCCTTCGTATCAACCTTGTACTTAGCAAACTCAACTCCACCAGTTATGTACAGTACGCAATTTGGAGCAACCGCATATCCTACGATCGGTTTAAGCTTCACACTCCAAGGCTTCCGAACAATTATTCCGTCAGCTGACTTGTTGGCCTTATTTGCGCCAATCTTCATCTTGCCACCGAAGTTAAATCCTGCCAGGATTTCCACACCGAGCAAGAGGTCACAAAACTTCTGCTCGTATCCAAGACAGAGATCGAAGCCAAACGTAGTCGCCCTCTTGCTTACCATATTTTTATCATTGAGTCCGAGTTGCTTAACTTTATTATCGACTACTGTGGCGGCAAAAGTTCCTAAATTATTTACGATTTCCGCTGGCTTAGTAAATGGTTTGCTCTTGTCTCCTTTTTGGTAGAATATACCTAATATATTCGGATTCGTGCTATCCTTTACCTCTCCCTTGTAGATAGCAACCAATGTCCTGACGTTGTTCTTAGAGTCCGCATATTTCGTAGCGGCAGCCTGAGCCTTCGCGGCAAATCCAGCAGCCGGAATGAACTGTTGATCGACGGTAAGATCGGAACCCTGATTACCATCTTGCACCTTCGCTAGTACAATATTCCCATCTCTATCGTTCTGATCCACCGCCAACAGCCCAATCAAACTTTGTACCTCGCCAGCTTTAATGAGCGCGCGCACACTCGGATCAAATAGACCTTCGACGTTCGTATCGGGAGTGAGAGGCGCCGCCCATCTAGGGTCTTGAGCAAGGCCAGGATGCTTGGAAACAAGAATCTGCAGAATGGATGATATTCGATGCGGGTGCTGGTTATCGCCAGAAGATCGTGGATCGGCCAGAATTGCAAGGGTAACCGGAGCATCAGCACCAAGATTGAAGATGGTACGACGGACCTCATTATCCAAATTTTCGTTAAACAACCCATTTATCGCCGCCTTCACGAACGAGGAAACCGCTTTTGCAGCTTCGACAGATTCTCTCGAGAAGGCGTTCTTACAGGCAATTGCCTCACCGGTGGCCTTGCTTAACCGCGCCGCGAGATCCTTGGCCGCCGGCTTCACACCTTGACCTAAATCTTTCTCATCGACCTTCGCAGTGGCTTTATTGAAGGAGGCATTCACAGCTCCTCCCGTATAGAAACCACCATGAGCCGCTTGCATTCCTACCGCACTTATAAGGGAAATCGCTCCTACCGCAGATATTCCTTTCATCCTTTATACCTCAATCAAAATAATCACATCTATTTTCGCTGTCATTCTATCCTTAACAGCTCACTATACTCAAATACTTTAAAATGGAGTCAGGTACTACGGTGCTCAAGTTGTGTCTGCTAGGACACATTTCTCCTTCTACGTTCTGATTAGTCTGGCAGGGAGCGTTCGCGCAGCTCCTTGGTTATTAGCGACTTCATCTTAGGTTTTTTTTGGGACTTGTGTTTTTTACCGCTCGGAGGGGGTAGTTTTCCGGCTGAGGGAGCAGTCATTCTCTCTTTTTGGCTCCGTTTGGAGTTTCCGAGAGCCTCGAGCAGAACGACAATGCGATTCGTACGCGCAGCGACATTATCGCAAATCAGATGAATTGTTGATTCGGGCGCTGCGTTTGTCGGTGAATCAGGACAGGGCCTTCCGTGCAAGTCCCAAAGAGTGGCCACCAGTCCGTCCATTAGAGCTTCCGCACAACAATGGTATTGGGTTTCTAGGAATTGCTGGGCGACCAGGGCCAAGGCTCCTCGACATCAATGATGTTTTCAGGCACTTGGGCCAACTTAAAAACGGCCGCGCCACACAAGTTACCACCCCCGAGGAGCTCGATGCTTCTAGGTAAATCAACGTCGGCTGAGGAGTCAGCGGCCTGAGTGCTGGAGAGTGGTAAAATGGGTTGCCACCCCACACCCAGCATCAACACCGAGGTGCAGGAAGCAATTTTGCTGACAATTCTTTTAAATATGGTCATAATGAATTCTCCATAAAATAGTAACTTTACCCCTACCGGCTCTTAATAGCGACCGCCGGCTCGGTAATTATCTCTCTTCTCTGAGCCCGCATTAGTATACCCTTCCCCTATCGCATGTCAACACGATGCATGATTAGCGACCCCTTATTTTTTTTGGAAATGTTATTTCAGTGTCAACAACAGAGATCCACCGGAATTTGCAAATAATGGGGTAGGCAAAGGTTAGCTGCGCGCATATAATATGCTTGAGGTCCTTCCGATAACGTCGTTATTTCGGAATCTCAGATATAAATTCTCCCTATTCTAGGGAAGGGTTTTACATTCGTAAATAATCATTGGGGTTACATTGGTAAGGTTAATTTATACAAGGAGAATAAAAGTATGAGTAATTTTAGAAGAGTGGTCATAGGTTTGATGTTCTTGGTAGGGCAGTCGTTACCCAATGTTCAGGCCGCGAATCTTACTCAAGATGAGTGGGATCAGGTATGTTTTAACGTAATGGCTGTGCACAACCAGATTAGTAAGTATTTGGCTGATCACGAAGGAGACCAGGTTCCGGTGGAAAGTGGACAACTGGAAAGATGGCGCGACCAAGTGGCCGAGACCCAGGGGATACTGGCAAGGAGCGAAGGAAACTCAACTCTATGCGCCACACTACTCCCCATTCTTGCCCAGACCAAGTCGGGTTTAGAGCGCATGCTAGCATATGCGTGGGAAGGTAAGCTAGACTGGGGGATCTTTAAAAATATCATTCGTCCAATGCAGGATAGGTTGTTCGATAGCACACAGAGCTTCCACCTCCCAATATCCTAAGCCCCCGTCTCTCTTTAGTGCCTTTGTGTGGGGGTGATTTTATTTCCAAATAGCGTCGGCTTCTGATAGGATCGACTAGCGTTTCTTTATTGCTTTACACTTGATCATTATGAACAATGTGGGTAATTCTTCAGGAAAATTCGATGTCGCGGTTGTTGGATCCGGGCCAGCCGGATTAACATGCTCGATTTATTTGATTAGATCTGGTTTGGACATTGTCGTTGTGACGGGAGATATGCCGGGAGGGCAGCTCATCAAAACCGACATCATCGAGAATTATCCTGGGTTTCGGTCGATATCTGGGAGCGATCTCATGATGAATATGTTGTCTCAGGCCGAAAGTTTGGGGGCAAAATTTATTTATCAGCGGGTCGAATCGTTGTCTCCGACTGGAGATAGAGATTTCGAGCTTGGATTATCTTCCGGAGAATTTATTTATTCGAGGGCGGTCGTGATCGCTACGGGAGCCGAACACAAGAAGCTCCGATGCCCAGGAGAAGATAAATTTGCGAATAAAGGAGTTT
Source organism: Holosporales bacterium (assembly GCA_031268935.1). Lineage (GTDB taxonomy): Bacteria > Pseudomonadota > Alphaproteobacteria > RUG11792 > RUG11792 > JAIRNI01. Next base: position 33,964 of record JAIRWL010000018.1, read on the forward strand.
CGTGGTGCGCAACGTGCGACGGGCCGCTTCTGACGAGTGACAAAAAAGTTGCCGTGGTGGGGGGAGGAAATACGGCAGTGATGGAAGCTTTATTTTTATCCAAATTTGTGTCAAAAGTATTTTTAATTCATAGAAGATCTTGCCTCCGGGCCGAGAAAATTATGCAGAAAAAATTGTTCGCGAGCGATAGAATAGAATGCATTTGGAATAGTGAGGTTACCGAGATATTAGGAGATAATTCCATTAAGTCTGTGATTTTAAGAGATGCTATAGATAACTCGGAAAAGACTTTGGAGGTGGATGGGTTATTCATCGCCGTTGGAAGTGTACCAGTTGTTTCGTTTGTGAAAGATGTGTTGAAGACTGATGAAGAGGGGTATATTAATTCATCGGATACTTTGACGTCTTGTGAAGGAATATTTGCGGCTGGGGATGTTGTAAGCGGAAGCTTGAAACAGGCTATTTTTGCGGCTGGGCAGGGAGCGCTGGCCGCAAGATGCGTCGCAGATTATCTTATGGGGATCAATAAAGCATGACTCCTCAAGATCAGAAGAATATAGAAGCAATCCAAAACGCGATAAAAAATATAAAGAATTTTGTAGATTTTGAAAATGCAAAAGATAAGATTCAAGAACTTGAAAAACAAATAGATTCACCGGATTTTTGGGATAAGGCTGAAAATGCAATTTCAGTTATCAAAGAGCGAGATAAGGTACGTAATTCCATTTCGATTGCTCAAGATCTCGAAATTAAGCTAAGGGATATCGTTGGATTTATAGAATTAGCAGATGCTGAAAATGATCTCGAATCTATTGCCGAATTCAGCAAAGATCTCGAATTATTATCTAAGGAAGCGTTTACAATTCAAATCGAAGCCATATTGAGTAATGCCCAGGATTCTGCGAATTGTTATGTCGAAATAAATTCGGGCGCCGGAGGAACTGAAGCTCAAGATTGGGCCGAAATGCTTGCTAGAATGTATTTCAGATGGGCGGAGAAACGATCCTATAAGACCGAAATAACTGATAAAACTGACGGAGAGGAGGCTGGAGTCAAATCTATTACACTCTATATCAAAGGGACAAAATCATACGGCTGGCTCAAGAAAGAAACGGGAGTACACAGGCTGGTTAGGATTTCTCCATTCGACTCAAATGCTAGACGTCACACGAGTTTTGCCTCGGTTTCTGTGACTCCTGAATTAGATAATGATATAGAAATTGAAATAAACGATACCGATTTAAGAGTAGATACATATCGATCTTCCGGAGCCGGCGGTCAACATGTTAATAAGACCGACAGTGCGGTTAGGATAACCCATATCCCGTCTGGAATCGTTACTCAGTCTCAGGTCGATAGATCCCAACATCGCAACCGTGAAATCGCGATGAATATGCTCAGATCGAAATTGTATGCGCTGAAATTGAAAGAGCAGGAGGAAGCGTATAAATCTTCTCAAAACAAGTCCGACATCGCTTGGGGGAATCAGATTAGGTCATACATTTTGCAGCCGTATCAGATGGTCAAAGATACGAGAACGGGTATCGAAAAAGGGAATGCCATGGCCGTTTTGGATGGAGAAATTAATGAATTTTTGGAAGCAGCAATTTCGATGATAGCATGATAAAAGATTATTCCTTATTAATTCGATTGTTGATGTGTCACTAGTTGATTGTTTTGATATAAATTGTTCTTGTTTTGTTTTCGCTTCGGCTGGATCTGGGAAAACAAATGTTCTCGTTAATCGTTACATAAAATCTCTACTATCCGGTATAAGGCCTAGAGAAATTTTGTGTCTGACTTTTACGAAGACGGCCGCCTTTGAGATGGAGTCTAGAATTGCAACAATTCTGGAAAAACTTTGTTTAAATGAAGACGGTTTCAGAGAGCATTATTTGCTGAAGATTATTGGAATTTCAAGTTTAGATGATAAAATCTTAAGACTTACTGAGCGCCTATTTTTCGAATTTCAGAGTGATCTACATAATGTCAAAATTATGACCCTTCATTCTTTTTGCCAAGATCTTTTATCAAGATTTCCACTGGAAGCTGGGCTGAATGCGGACTTTGAGATTATCGATGAAAATGATGCAATGGAGTTGATGAAGATAGCAAAACGTAGAGCATTTGAATCGTTGGAAGAAACCGATATCGAGGCAGTGCGAGTGCTAGCCGGGCTCATTTCTGGATACACATTAGAAGATCTCGTTAACAAGGTTCTCATTGCTCCGGCTAAATTAATCGATTTTTTTGAAGCAAATCGAAATTTGGGGGATTATGAGCAAAAACTGGAATCCATTTTTAATTTAGGCGAATTTACAGAATTTCCCAAAGAATTTAGCGATTATATATCCAGTTTTTTCAAAGATAAAGATCTTGAAAAGGTCTTGCTCACGAGTGCCGGTGCTATTCGAAAAAGGCTATCTAATACTGAAGATATGATCGCTCAGATAGTACTTGAAAATAATATTTTCAAGAAAAAAAAGACATTAATTCGAAAAATTATTGCATTTTTGAAAATTATTAGAAGAATACTTGATGAATATCAGAATTTAAAAAAAAGAAATAATGTCATAGATTTTGATGAGATTTTGCATGCTACCGATTGTCTTCTGACTAAAAGTTACGCAAAAGAATTTGTCATGTCGAGACTCTGCGAATCCATCAAGTGTATTATGATCGATGAGGCACAGGATCTCAGTCAATTTCAATGGAAACTGATTTCGATATTCAGTGAAGACATTTTACTTGATCAAGCAACAGATAAAAAAACGATTTTTGTTGTCGGTGATATGAAGCAATCTATCTACAGATTTCAGGGGGCGGATTGTAAATCATTATCACAATTTTACGAATCGTGTGCCAGATTACTATCTTCGATCGGGAAGCGTCTGAATACAGTTTATCTCAATACTTCTTATCGATCATTGCCGAGAATTTTAAGGGTAGTTGATTCAATTTTCGAAGAGTGTAATTTTTGGCTGGATCAGGCGGAGTATAACGCTCACGCTGCCCACAGAGAGGATGGGGACGGAATTGCCGAATTCGTTGAGTTGATCGGAGAAAATCTGAGTGAGCAGTCTGATCAAATATCCAATTACATAAATATGCTCTCGGCAGAAGTCCCGGCGTCGGAAATCCTGATCTTAACGAGAAGTAGAAATGAGATGAGTGAACGTGTAATGGAGTCCTTATCGCGGACCGGGCTTAAAATAGCCTCGTCAGATCGATTTAATTTATCTAAGAATTTATTGATAATGGATGTTTTATCATTATCTAAATTCTGTATTAATTATGATAAATATGCTCTGTTCTGCGTTCTAAAAAGTCCCTATATTTTTGAGCACCCTTTATCGGATGATGATTTGTATTGTATATGCCATAATGACGACATTCTTAATAATTTAAAACTTAATTACCATGATAAATGGAGGAGGATTTTTAATGTAATGGAATGTTATAAGTCGCATAAATTTGTCGAATTTTTTTATTTCATTTTAAGCGAGGTTGTAAGGAAATTTAACCAAGAAGATGAGTTTGTAATTTCGGCATTTATGGATATTGTAATTTCATTTTCTAAAAGAAAATCCAATATTGTTTCTGAATTTTTAGATTATTTAAAAATAACTAACATTAAAATTTCGATGCAAAATTTGAAAAAGGACGGTATTCGATTGTCTACGATTCACGGTGCTAAGGGGCTAGAGGCGCCCGTCGTCTGTATATTGGATTTTAAATTAAAAGCAGATAAAACTAAGGCAAAAATAATTTGGAATGACAATCTATTTTTCTTAAAACCATCGAAAAGCAATTCGTTCGATGAAATTAATTCTATAGTGGAGGACGAGTATGAAGAAGAAAGAAAAGAGCTCTTCAGACTACTGTATGTAGCGATGACGAGAGCTAGAGATAGATTGTATATTTTTGGTAAAAAAGATGGAGATTTATGGAAAATATTTAATCCGATTATCGGTAATGATTTTCAAAATTCACCATAATATCGTAATATATTTTACGAAGTAATCTTAAGTCTTCTGCGCTTATATATTCATCTACTATGTGAGCTCCAGAAATAGGAGATCCAACTTCGACTACATTTGTAATTTTTTTAATATAAATTGCATCTGAGTTGCCTCCGAGGGAGCCGATTTCCGGCTTGTAACCGGACGATTTTGTAATCGACTCACTGATCAAATGAATAAAATTCTGATCTGAACAAATAGTGGGATTCTCAAATCTTTCGAAAGATACAGTCACATTTTTGGGAATTCTTTCTCTGATAAATTGTTCTAATTTTTCGAAATTCCATAAATTATTAAACCTAATATTAATTTTAGCGGTCGCTACGGATGGTATAACATTTCGAGTGATGTTAGCGACATCGATAGAAGTTATCTCCATACTCGAGGCTGGAAATTCACTGCTTCCAGAATCCAATTGTATATTTAAGAATTCATGCAAAAAAGATATAAATCTCTGTATATGATTTCCTAAAATCTTCCCGTTAACGACGTGGACCTGAGCTCCCTGGGAAACGAAATCGACATTCAGACTCCCGCGGCATCCAATCTTAATATAGGATCCGGAGGTGATATGAGGGGAGCAACTTTCACAGAGGATGCACCCAGTTATTTCTTCCCCCTGTGGCAGTAACTCAGTGACCAATTTTTTCGTCCCATTTCCACCCATCACCTCTTCATCAGAGGTAAGCATCAGGCTCAATGAAATATTGGGCCTCTCGTTCACAAAATCCGAGATGGCCGCCAGGCAAGCGGCCAAGGGGCCCTTCATATCGTTGGCCCCTCGACCATAAAAGTTCCCATTTTTTTCGGTCAAACAGAAGGGGGGCACGGCCCACCCATCCCCAGGCGGCACAACATCAACGTGCCCAGCAAAACACAAATTCTTTTTGAAAACTCCGAATCTAGCGTACAAATTATGAACACCATTGAAATTGAAATCACGGCACACAAATCCGCGAGCTTGCAAAAAAGATGAACAGTAGTCGATTGCTTCGCGTCCGTTAGGAGTAACCGTCTCAAAACTTACCAACTCCCATAGTATGTCGACATGGAGGCTACTCAATTTTTATTGCTCCCTTTCTCGGCAAAAAATCGGAAGGAGATTCGGCACATAATACAGCATATTTCAAGACAATGCATCGCAAGTAGGTTTCACATATATATATAGAAAAATTTAATGCAGAAAATCTCAAGAATCTTTTAAAGACAGGCAAAATCGACTCAATCCAAGCCCGTCTCAGGCTTATCTCCACCCAGACAAATAGAGAGGTACAGCAGTGAGCTCCAAGAAGGATAAAGGCAGACATCTCCGCCATTTCATTCCAAAATCAAAAAGCAACTAAAATTCAGGGCAAAAAGCCACAACAAATAAAAGATAGCCAAAAAAACATTCAGGTATCAAGTTAAACATTGACAAGTAATGGAGATAACTGTTAAGATGCCCCAGAACATAAGCTCCCACCGATAAAGTTTAGAAATCGGTCCACAATTTAGACGAGGAGGCACCATCGAATGACCCCACACCACCAGAAGACCCCGCAAGGGAAGTACAAAAGGAAAATAGCGGCCCTGGCGGGGGCCATAACACTCGCCGGTATATTAGCCAGCACCATCCCCCATGCGGAAGCTTCTCGGAGGACAAACAGTGAAAACTGGGATGATTTTGGGAGTGACACGGGATCTACAGGGGGTAGGATCGGCGCTTCGAGACTACAACTGGAAAGGGCTAGCGCCAGGCCACAGCTGCCTGTCCGATCATGCTCCAGGGGGGCTTCTTCTCAGGGTTCAGAGGGCGAACAAGGCAGGTTCTTAGAGCTACAAAGACAGTTCGATGATATAGAAGACACTCTCGCGACCTTACGGCCGGGTCCCAGACAGAGTAGGAGCATTGAGCCCCCCCTCCCCGGCAAGCAGCAGAAAGTTCCCCAAAGGGGTCAGGGCCTACCGCCATCACGACAGAGATTGACCGTCTCCCCAGCGGCCACCGAAGTTAACCAGGCCCGGGTGCAGGAATTGATGACGTTCGTCGAAGAGGAACTTGGCCCTACTCATCAGCATCCCTCCTTCGTACGTAATTTCCTCGCCTTCACAAGCTCGGCATTAGAGGCTTCAGACGTAAGACCCCTGGCACTCACTATAGCACAAGCTCGAGATGTGGTGGTTGTGGCGGACCAGGTTTTGGGACGGAAGAAAAGCGACTGGCGCCCATCGGCTCGTTTGATAACAGCGTTCTTCAAGATACGCGAGCGGGCCGTCCCCTGGCTGGAGCCAAATGCCGACAGATCGGCATTTGTGTCCTCGTTTCTACAGGAAGCCACTCAATCCGACAGTATACAGCTCATGGGGCTGATGCGTGCCTTGTCCCGTCTCGGGTATATGATATTAAGCTCGTTCAAAGGCGAGGACGCAGTTGATATAGCAGAAGCGGCTAAGCAGCTCCTGCAAACCAGGCACGCAGACTCGGCAGCATATGCCAGAGCAACTAGAGAGGCTAGCATATTGGATCTACCTTTTCGCTGGAGTGCGTCCCCGGCTCTAGCCCCCCAACAGACGCTCAGAGAGGTCCGGCAAATTCTAGCAAAAGAGATTCGCGCCTTAAGGAGCTCAAAGGTGGTCGAGAAAAGTCTTAGGTCAAGATATAGGAGCATAGCGTGGCAATTACTGGGTGAGATCGGAGAAGAATTAGGCCGGGATTATGAATCGATTCTGGGGGACGAGAATTTTCGGAGGTATTTAATTCGCTTTATTGAGGCGGGAATGTACGACCTGCCACGAGAAGGAAGAAGGCAACAAGAACAGCTCAGCAACATCAAAGAGAGGGTGAGTGGGATCGTTATGCAGACACAGGATCAAGTGCAGGCGATGATGCAATCGGCCCGGAAGAGTAATGTTCACATTTCCCCGATGTGGGCACTGTATCACATGTCTGGAGGGAGCGCCCTCCCGGCCACTAGCACGGTCCTTCCCGAGCTGCGCTTTCCCAACAAGGAGCTGGTGCATATTGGCGCATTCGGCAACCCAGAGACTGTACAGGCAGGCATGGCACGGGATGGGAGATATGAGCTGACCGATAGAGAAGCTTTGGTTAGTCTGAAAAGATTCGCACGGGCCAGAAGAGCGAATGAGCTATCGTCTGACGACAGCGCCACTGGGGCTGAGAGGCGTCCTCCGGTAAGGAAGGCACAGCCCCCGAGGCCGCCTGAGCCCCCGAGGCCGCCGCAGAGGGTGGAGGCGCCGGCAGGAGACTGGAGGGCTG
>JAIRWL010000001.1 GCA_031268935.1 Holosporales bacterium
ACCAAGGAGGATTGGGTACGTCCCCCCCCCCCCCCCGCTGAGGAAGGAAGGACTTCATTTTGACACAACAATAACCCAGCCAGGATGATCACCTTATTTAACTTGTTCATTTTACTACTTCCTTATCAATCGATCCATATGTATATCAACGATTATCTCAGGAAATACTTAATAATTCCCTTACATCGTCGAGTTTTTTTCCCTATCACTCAAGTCCAGATAGGCGCATTATACATGCTTAGTAGATCGAACATTAGTGTTAGAGCCAGAATGAGAGTATGGATTTAATTTCAGCAATATTCGCGATATTTTTCATAAGAATCGACCATTGCTTTGACTAAATAAGGCAAGTATCCACGATTGCGTTCTGTCACAGTTATAACAAAATTCTCAGCATTATTTTTATATTTTCTCGCCCAAATTTCATCATCGTACACAATCGTGGCGATTACCGGTTTAGAGATCGACATGATATGATCAACCGCCCGAATAAATCTCTCTGACTTTTGTTGCATTTTGCCTATTTCATCAAAAATAAATACTCCATGCGGAGAGTCATTTTTCATGTCAAGCATATATGGTATCAACTCGCTCTCGATTGCCTCTATATTAATCGAATATTTTGAAAGATAGATGTTTGATAGAGTTTCCTTGGTGCTCGCGAGTTTTGTTGAGCCGCCTTCAGGTAAATATTTTATTATAAATCCTACTCTATCTCCATTTTCTCTTTCTTCCTCAACGATACACCCTTTTGGATTTTTTGACTCTAAAAGGGTATAGATTTTCTTAAGTATAGTGCTTTTCCCTACTCCAGGGCGACCTCGTAAAATTATTTTCATTCTTCTCCTGGGGACTTGATAAAATCTGGATCTGTAGGCTCTGGCAAATGCTGAATCGCCGTCGCCAGCTTTCGATAAAAATCGATACATTCTCCTTGATCTACATCAAATCTAACATATGGAAATATTCGTGAAAATTGAGAATAATTTGACTCCATGATCGTTTTATACCGCACGATCCTTCCTTGAATCGTTTCTCTTGTATCTTGAGGGCGTTGAATTAATCTTTCATTACAAACATCACAGAAACCTTCTTTTTCAGACGGAAATGTGTTTGTATTATAAATGCGAGCACAAGTATTACAAATCAATCTTCCCTCCATACGCCGCTGGCATTCTTCGTCCGCAGATTCGAGAAAAACGGCGATGGTTCGGTTGCTCAATCCTTCTCGTTCCAATAGATTTTGCAAAAATGGAGCATCTTCGTTACTTTGTCCACCGAACCCGTCTATTATAAATAGGCCGTGCCTCTCCTTTTGTTCGATAACTTTTGCCTGAAGAAGAGTATGCATGACTTCATTTGCAACAGGTTTTCCTTGCGTTATAATATCTTCGATTGCAATCCCAATGGAAGTTTTTTTGTTAACTTCCTCTCGAAGAAGATCACCAGCGCTTATATGGCCACACTGATAATTGCAAACGAAAAAACTAGCAAGGTGCCCCTTTCCGCTTCCCGGAGGACCAACCACTATGAGAACCCCTGACAGAGAAGAACTTACACTTTCTGCTAAAAACAGAACAAAAACGACGACGAATTTGTAAATTTTCTTTTGTATACTAAACATCATATTTACCTCTACTCAGAAACTGGTGGAGCTGGGACTAAAGCCGGAAGCAGCATATCAATACCTCGTTGCTGAGAGCCCTCTCTATTTCCTGGCTCTAAAACGACCGTGGTTTGAGCTTTTGCTTTTATTTGGGTTACTAGTGGATCGTTACTATTCCATGGAACGGTAAATATGACAGGCTTCTGCAGACTGAGAGAAATATTTCTTATTTCCCTTTGAAAATCGTGACAATATAACTGCATTCCACCAATCTCATCGATAATAATAACATCTTCCTCCATACATGCCTTCTGCAAATTTGGAATTACGAATTGAGATATACTGGCAACATTAACGGCATATGGCGTATTTTTAAATGGCACGTAATCCCTACGACGATCGCCGCGAATTTGAGTTTTTAAAACGGCAATTTCATGAGAATCAGATCTAAATCTTGAAAAATGAGATTTGGCAACAAAACCAGTGCGTTTACGATCTGCTCCTCTCGTTTCTTCAGTTATGATGCCTCCAGCATTAATCCGTCTCTCTCTCAAAAGCGCCAAAAGTCTTTGCATAAACGTGCTTTTACCTGATGATGGCAACCCCGTTACGACAAAAATTTTATTGAATGGCCTGTACCTCATCTCTTCTGGCGGACAAACCATTGAGGCAAATCTTGCAACTCCAAAAGTTTTCACCTCATCTTCTTTAAGTTTATGAGTAAATAAATCCAAATTAATTGGCATCTCTGACGTTGACGGAATTTCTGCTTTGATGATGTCAACAAATCTTTGCTTGTCTGCTGAGGCTAGGCCACAACTGTCGTAAACATTAATACAGAAGTCAAATATGCCATATCTTCTTGCTGTATTTCCTGCTAACAATGCAACTGCGTGAGCAATATCCCTTATGCAGGCAGAGCTCTCGCGGTTTCTATCGTTTACACCATCTTCAAATAATTTTCCTATACCGCATCTTTGATATCTTGCTTGTGCTCGCAAGGCTTCGATTCCGGCTATCTGTGCAATAGTCATCTGCCTTCCATCACTTAGTCTTCTGCCCCTTTGTAACCCACCCATTCCTATATCTCTGTCATATTCTTGAATCAATTGACCATCTTTTATAACTCCGCAGCCAACCCCATTAGATAAATTTATAACCCCCAAAGAATCAGTTCCAGTTTTGTTGAGCAGGCAAAAAGCGCCAAATGAGAAAGCTTGGAATCTGTTAAGTATTGCGACCGGAATTGCAAATTGAGATTCCAATATTTGTTTTATCGGATATGGAGTAGCTCCACGTTGTAATGTAATTGCTCCTTCTTGAGCTTCACCTTTTGTGCAAATTCCAATGCAACCAGGCACTATTCCTCTTTCATTGCAAGTTTTTAAAAATTCATGTACACAAGAGCTACAGCCAGCATCTAATCGTTCGTAACGCACGTCTGGAAGACTCCAAATAGGATCCAGCGCTGAATCCAGTATCGCGTTATTTGTAATAGCATTTGCTGCTACAGACATAACAAAAAATATACTGCTCATAAAAATACCTCCTACAAAAAACTACTGAAAGAAAAGTGGATTGTTTTTCTTTGCCTCAATATGATGCTTACACGTTGATTTGTGGGTTTCCGTTGGGATTCTTTCTACATTAATCCCGGCCGCCAATAAAGAATTTACCTTTTTGCGATTATCTGTGTACAATCTTATATCATTACAGCCCAGTTTTGTTAAGATTGAAGCCACTCCTTCGTAATCCCTGATATCGTAATTATAATCATTCGCCTTATAAAGAAGTTTAGCAGACGATATGGTATCCATTGGTTTTGTTGAATGTATTCGCCCCGTACCACCTTGTTTGTAAATTTCAGTTTCGGCCTTGGGAGCAAATCCAAACCCTCTACCATCGTGACAAGGCACATGAAGAACTATTCCTTCATCATCAGCAACATGCTTCAATATAAAATCAAAAAATTGATCTGCACAATCACACGAATCATCATCGTAAATCTGTCCGCTAACGCATCCTGAATCAACTCTAACAAAAACTTTATGTTTCCTTAATAAAGACAAATTATCGTTTTTGCTTATGATATAATACACCTTCCAAGGATCTTCGCGCATAAAGACTTTAGTCACGTAAAGCGAACAAAGCCTATCTTTAATTTTACCTCGTACTTTTACTGGAGATGAAAAGATAATTTTTTGCTGATCTATAGTTTGCTGCGAATTGTTAAGGAGAGCAGAGCAGCTTTCTGGCGATTGAAAAGAATCTGACGTCGCAACATGAGTAACCTCAGGACGTACTCGGCATTTTGTTTCCAAAAAAGAAAGTATTTGCCCTAAATCCTGATCCTTGGCTACATCGAGCTTGGAGCTTGGAGCTTGGAGCCCAACGTAAACATCTGGAAAGGCCACCATAGCAATATCAGTTTTTCTTATCACAACGTATTTCTTGTGTTCACCATAGTTCCCGTTGATGAGTGATGAAAAAACTCTATAGTTATCATTTAATTGATTTTTAAATTTCACATCTATGTCATTTGCTTCTACATAAAAAACTCTTAACCCACTAGCCTCTTTTGGGCTACAGTTTATGAACGCAATTTCATACACTGCTCGTGGCATAAACTCTTCATTTTCAAAAACTACAGGCATAATCCACTGGACTCCGCCATTGCTTTTCACAATGGGCCCACCATTATATACCTTAAACCTGTCATCTTTAAAAACGACCAAATCTTCCTTCACCTTCGAGTATTCTTGAGGAACATCCGCCCCACGGGCAATCATGAAACTGCACAAGAAGAACAACATGCCTTTTTTCACAACAAACCACCCTTAAAACACCATTACCACCGGTCTGGTAAGGTACTTATTAGGAGAACTCAATAAAATTTTGCATAAATAGTGAAATAGCAACTATCTGAAAACTAACGGACTATACATGCAATATTGCGTCAATTATAATCATTTTTTGCATATTATACAATTTGAGAGGCATCCAGTTCGTCTGAAAGGCCGTTTGCCCAAGTGTGTAGTTTTCTGATTAGATTATCTGCTAATTTTCTCCTGATTGGACCACAAGATTGGAGTGTCGTAGAGGATGTCCTGCAGACTGATGTGCCGTGGGAATTTCCCATCGATGATCATCTCTTTGATCAGTGGAGACACGTAATTCAGGTTAATAATTCGTCTAGCATAGGACTCATTCACCTGCTTCTTCTCCGCCGAATCTTTCATCGATGCAAATCGACCTTCTTTGATGTACAGCTGCCACAAGTGTGCTTTGACGCGGGCACTCGCGGGAGCTGGGGTTCATGATTCCAAGCCAGTGTCAGAGATGCTGTATTCTTTAAATCTCAAAGAGATCAAGAAGTTGGTAGCAGATAAGGCCTATGATACTAATAAAATTAGAGAGTTTCTAAAAAGCAATAACATTGTCGCCTGTATACCTAATAAACGGAATAGAAAGATCAAACATGATTTTGATAGAACTGTCTATAAATGGCGGCGTAGAGTTGAAAATTTCTTCCAGAGAATTAAGGAAAACAGGAGATTATCAATGCGTGATGAGAAATTAGATACGACGTTCTGCGGTTTCTTAGCAATGGCCCTTCTGAAACAAGAAGGTTGTTAACAGATCCTAGATTCGAGTTTTTTTTCAAACCCCACCCGATATGTCGTGACTGTGATAAATGCAACTCTCCATAATTTTTTTTCACAAAAGATTAAAGAACCGTAGCGTTATATCACAGCGCAGCTCCAGCCTACAATCCATAGAAAGCGGCGAGCTCAGGGTAAGCATCCGGGTTTCCTGCTACTATCCCGCGCAAGACTGATACGTCCGCACTCTCCTGTAGCGGGTCAACGAAAATCAAATCCCGCCGAGGAATGCGAAGTTCCTCCTCGGGTAATAAATTGCCTCCGACGCGCCCTGGTACAATATCCCGATTGGCGATACCCTTTCCAAAGGGGATTGAGTCGGCCTCAATTGCCTGCAAACTCATAAGCGACAGCTGGAGGATGATCGAAGAATGTTGCATCAGTGGTCTTTGTGGATCGCTGAACCGGTCCACCCATTCCCTCCATGCTGCCTCGGTTTGGAAGTCGTCCCTGTACGTGAAGAAGGATAATAAAGCAGCAGCCATCACTTCCGGAGTAGCGCCGCGCTCCCGTAATCTCGGTAATATGTCAGCGAGCTCCTGTATGAGCATATCCTTCTCTTCCTGAGTATGAGCCTGAAGCATTTCAACATCCAGGATGTAAATATCCATGCGCAGCTCCTGAAAGAAACCCCATTGGGACGGGTTCAAGCCCAGGAAGACCTCATAGGGGAGCAATCCCCGATTCAAGGGACAGCCTACCCAGCGCCGCGTATCTTCAGTCGTAAGCCGGGCCTCGTGGGGATCGAGTCGATGACTCTCCAACACACTGGGAGAGAGGTCCCCGGCATCCTCAATTGGGGAGTAGGGATCCCCCCAAATTGGCTCCGCTCGCACTGGTTCGACAAATAATCCAGTTCCGATCATGAGGGATGAGAGGCTGAATCCTGTCAGTAAGAGATTGATCCAAACCGATCTTTTATTTGAACTCTGTAATGTGTTCTTAAGAGAGCGTATAATCACAACTGTTCCACCTTTGTGTAAGTCTACTGTACTTAAATTCTACTAGAAATGGATTTACATAGCAACTCTTCTGCTGATAACTCTTCTGCTGATTGTGTCTTTCGATACGGAATCCTTCGAACCGCATCAAAGATCTCAGGCCACAGAAGACGATTATCAATCTACGTGGGGCATGTCAGGAATTAAGGCAAGCAACTACTAACAAAGCACAGGAGATTCTTCTTTTTTTTCTTCTCTGACAACAAGTTCGTAGGGCGATCCTGATGAGAAGTGTCACAAAAACCACAGATATCGGCATTCCTCTCTGGAACGATCGGCAATTTGGTGTAACGAGCAAGCTTCAATGGATTAGAATCACCCCTGTAAAGGATGTATTAAAGTTAATCGGGAGAAATACAAATGGCGATGAATACAGCGAAAGCTTTGTTAACAGGGATTGCCGGGGCGGCGGTAATGTCGTGCGGAGCAGTAAGTTGTCCCAGTTCGGGCGCGACCCTTGGAGCATCTATTAAAGCTGGTTTCAGGAAGATAAAGATGGATGTTCCGAAGAAAGGAATCTCGGAAGAATTGCAGCGTCTGATCGATGAAGCTACTAAGCCATTCAAGCAAGCGGTTCAGGCTCTCGCGGACAACCATCAGGCAATCAAGCAAACGGCGGTAGAGGCGGACAGGTGTCTGGTGAATTTTTTTAACGGGATTTCGGCCGAAGACTGGGAGTATATTGGAGGGTGTCTTAGTGCGACTTATCAGGGGCAGGTTCCCGGGGTAGAGACCGGATCGTTGGGCCACATGGCCTTAGCGACCGGATGGCACCGAGAAGCGCCAGCAGCCGGGCAAAATCCACTTCGGATCTTCTTTGCAGCGCTCATCGAGCTGGATCCGTCGTTGCTGCAGGTGGCATACATTAAGGAGAGGGTGAGAGGGCGCATACAGGTTCCTCAGGGGACTTTCGTTAAAGCAATTACTAGGGTCATCAAAAAAGGAGAACTAGATGCCTTCTATCCTCAGGGTGCTGACGGCGAGGTGCTCCTCTTCCAGGATAGAGGATTAGTCCGCCACGGAGACCGCGGTGGTCTGGCCGTTATTCGCCCCTTCACCGTCGGAGCGGTGGGGCTCCCCACCCCCGCGGCGATGCGAGGGTTCTTAGCGACCCAGGGTACGTTCCATGCTGTGGAGACGCAGGTGTACACAATTCTGGATACAGTGGTTAACTCGGTGAAAGACGACCTCGGCCCGACCGCCCTGTCTATTTTCTTCCCGAAGGGAGATAAGAATGCGCGGATGTTGAAGATTGGCACCATCTTCAAGAATCTTGGACACGTGGGCGACACGGTCATGGGCCAAGCATGTGATAGGCTCAATCTCGATGACGAGGGCCGGATACAGAAAAAGGCGACCGGATTTGGCATAGCAGTTAATGGTGGTTACTTATGGTGGATTGATCAATTTATGCTCGGTCTTGAAGCAGAGGTTGAACTTCCGTTTGGAGGTACGGTCAAGGTTAAGGCCAACAAAGATGTTTGTCCAGATACGAAGGTTAAGAAGAACAAAAAAGATAAGAAGGATAAGAAAAAGGCAACGGAAAACGGGGTTACGGTGAAGAAGGTCTTCGCGGGTTACTTCGGACCGACTATTGGTTTTCTATTCAATGATAGATTCACTCTAGCTCTCAAGGGCGGGATTTCAATCCAGAGATTTAAAGTAGATACGACGAATGCTTTGCCACAAGTGCTGGTGAAAGAGGTGATCGACCTTACTGAGGAATACTTCAAGAGTAGTGGAGCTAAGGATCAGGGGACCGCTGCACAGATAAAGGCGGGGTTTGCTGGGGTCTTCAAGAAGCATAAAGTCAACAAGCTTATGCCTTTCGTTGGAGGCGAACTCGGGTTCCGGGTCACTCCGAATGACGTCATCTACCTAGGTGGCAAGTTCATTTTACCAACGAAGATAGCGAAAGTTGAGAAGCACGGAGTTAATATGAAACTCCAAGAGTGGATCATAGAGGTTGGTTATAGACGCCACTTCTAATTCCGTGCAGAGGAAGTAGCATGTCGCTTGGGGTTAAGTAAGCTTTCTCTAGACTGGGGGAGGTGGAGCAGCAAGGTTTTCGAACTAGCTGTTCCGGCTTTCCCCCGTCGGGCATCGGATCACGGCATAGGTGCTAGATAGCAGCAAGCATAAGTCGTGCCCATTTTTTTTCAAAACGGTACCGCTTGGCTATTGGTTCGGTTCATCGCGTTGCCCACCCTTGCCCCCGGTACCTTTTTGCACCCGGTTTAGGAATTCAATATCCGTTCTTCATGAGAGGTTATTCTCCTCGAGAGTATAATAGAACAATGCTCTCCATTGGAACACCAAGAAACATAATACAGACTTAATAAGCAATCAGATCATTAAGAAGAAAAAGTTCAACTACGCCTTGAATTCTTGTCGAGAGGTTATTCTCCTCGAGAGTATAATAGAACAATGCTCTCCATTGGAACAGCAATACACATTAATACAGACCTAATAAGCAATCAGATTATTAAGGAGATAACGTTCACCCACGAACTGTATTCTTGTCGAGAGCATAATAGAACAATCCTCTCCATTGGAACACCAAGATACATAATACAGACTTCATAGCAATTAAGATCATTAAGAAGAAAATGTTCACCTACGCCCTGAATTCTTGAAAGGGCATGCTTACCGGGGGTTTCACGAGATTTCCGTTAAATCCACGGTAAATAAAAAACAAAATTTAATTTAAGTCAAGCACTTCTAGGTCTTATGTCGCTACTAGTCACATACGAAGAAAACAGTGAAGAACCCTGCATTTCAGGCCGATAGGAAGGCAAACAGTGAGGCAGGAAATAGGGCAAAGTGTCACCTTGAAGTCACAAAAAAAACAACAATCATCCGACCCGAGACAGGAAACCTCACATAGGGGGAGATTATTATTCTAACATCATACAAGGAGCAGTCAGGTCCTACCAACAAGGAGGAGTAAAACATGAAAGGTCAGTCATCAAGACTCATTGCATCAGCAGCATTAGGCTTAATCGCAGGAACCCCAGCGCTCGGTGCATGTCCGCAAAGTGGCTTCAATTTTGGGGCCGGATTCGGAGCAGTTTTTCACCGAACTAAAGTCAAAATAGATGAGGATGAGCATACCAAGGCCTTCAAGAAGCAGTCAGGTGATATCATTGAAAAATTGAAAAAGAGTTTCGGGGATTACGACGCAGCCCATCAGAAACTGAAGGCGAAAGCCAGGGAGATAGCTCAAAAGTTTGCCGAGGAGTTCAATCTCCTGATGCAAAAGTACCCGGAGCTAGGTAGGGTCTTAGCGTACAATATCCCGGTAGATGCAGGTGGGGCCCCAAGGGGGTCCATCGCCTGGTTAGTTGCGATTTGTACGAATCCGCCCCGAGGCTTGAGACCACAAGCAAGAGCATTCATCGAGGGATCTCCGTTTGTGCAAACTACAGTTGCGCTCACGCAAGCGGACCCATCTCTACTTAGGAGCGAGGCCTTCCGGCAGCAAATCTCCGCCCAAACGTCCTTACAAGGCGAGGAGTTATTTAAGGGGTTCACGAGAATGATCAAGAGTCACGCTGGTAGTGATTTGGAGGGGCTTGCGGGAGCGTCGCGGCAGTTCTTCGGCGGAGGATTGCTGGACCCAGACGCGCAGCCTGCGGTAGTGCCCCCGGCCCCGCGGCCCGAAGCGGATGCGGGAGATGGGGCGGGGTCGGGTCAAGCTTCCGATGATGCCGGCTCCAATTCCCCGGATCCCTCAGGAAAGAGCGAAGAGGAGGAGCCTCCAGAGGCAGTCGCAGACGTCCCTCCGGCCGACGCAGCCGGAGGACGACGTCCTCAGCGACCTGAGGCTCCACCTCCACCCGAACCTCAACGATACAAGGAAGGGAATGCTATCGTTGTCGAAGTAGCGAGTTTGTATCCCCCTAATTTTGGCGCATCGATCAAAGAAGCTAGAGCTCAGTACGCCTATCATCGTGCAAAGGTCAACTCTGTGTTCGATCTATTCATAGCCAAGGCTGGAGAAAGTGAGCATCCTCAGATCAAGTCAATATTCTTTAACCCGAAAGACGGGAAGTCGTATAGGAAACCATCTCTCATATGCGACAATTTAGGGAAATTTGCTAAGAAGGTAGTAGCTCAGGAATGCGAGGAACTGGGATGCAAGGACAACGTGGCGTCCAAGAAGGCCACGGGATTTGCTGCCGATATCATCCTTGGCTACAATCACCGGATTAATGACGTCAGGCTAGGTGGATATTTGGATGGTACATTATATATCGGAGGGAAGGCTAAGTTTAATGACAAGCAGCCGGCTGGGAGCGGCAAAACGAAAGGAGGCATAGTCGTCCAACCGAAGTTTGCAATTGGCGGAGGCTTGAGGGTTGGATTGATGGTGACTCCGGGAATGGAAATATACAGTACGCTAGGAGTCCAAGCAACGAGATATATCATCAATACTTCAGGAATTCATGGCATACTAGACAAGGCTAGATGGCTGCGGGAGGTAACCGAAGAGTATAATGCATCTCCAGTAGGTAAGAAGACTCCAATCGAAACAAAGGCCTTAG
Organism: Holosporales bacterium; assembly: GCA_031268935.1. Classification (GTDB taxonomy): domain Bacteria; phylum Pseudomonadota; class Alphaproteobacteria; order RUG11792; family RUG11792; genus JAIRNI01. The sequence goes on from JAIRWL010000001.1 coordinate 10,817, forward strand.
ACAAGAAAGAGGAAAGTATCTACAAGAAACACAATGCGACGAAGTTGGCCCCATGCGTAGGAGGCGGCTTAGCGATCTGGATTTGTCATGGTATCCGGCTGGAAGTAGGCGCAAAATGGGTATTTATGAAGCGGATTGCCAAAGCAGAAAAGGTAGGAGTTGAGACGAAGGCAGGGAGTTGTAGCGTCAGAGTCGCACTCTTATATACTGTGAATTAACATAATCAGAGCAGCAATAAAATTTAGACTTAAGAACGAGGAACCCGACAAGGGGGAGATGGACGAGCTGAAATACATTCGTCCCACTCCATCCTTTTGGAATTATGGTCCATGAATTTCCTAAAGATTAAGGTTACACGGAGCGATGAGTATTGATCTGAAGTCTGTTCGATGCTAGACTCAGGGTGGGTTTTTGGATTTGTTGTGCGTTTGGTGATTAAGGGGGTGATAGTATGGAAGTTACGGTCAATTCGAATGATGTCGATCATGCCCTTAGGATTCTGAAAAAGAAGATGCAGCGAGAAGGAATTTATAAAGATATGAAGATTCATCGTCATTTTGAAAAACCCTCCGAAAAGAAGGCGAGGAAGAGGGTCGAATCTCTTCGACGCGCCAGAAAAGTGCATCAAAAGCGTTTCGCACGAGATGGGTATTAGTGTTTATGGTTAATATTTTGGTGGAATTGTCTCTAAATCTATGAGCGTTAAGTCCCTAGACAAGATTTATAATCCGAAAGATTTTGAGCATGATGGGTACCGGAAAGCTGCTCATTTGTTTGGGCCAACCGGTACTGGTGAGAACTATTTCTCCTTGCTCATGCCGCCACCAAACGTTACTGGGAGTCTTCATTTAGGTCATGCGCTGACCTATACCATTCAAGATATATTGGTGAGATTTCATAGGATTGCTGGATTCGATACGATTTGGCAGCCTGGGACTGATCATGCCGGGATTGCGACTCAGATGGTGGTTGCTCGCGATCTCGAATCCGCCGGCATTGATCCGAAATCTCTATCTCAGGATGAATTTATCGATAAAATCTGGGAATGGAAGGATAAGTCTGGCAATAACATACTCGATCAACAGAAAGCTCTCGGATGTTCCGCGGCATGGGATTACTCACGATTCACAATGGATAATGGTTTTTGTGAATCTGTGATAGAGGCTTTCGTTACCCTTTATAAGAGTGGATTGATCTTCAGAGATAAGCGTCTCGTTAACTGGGATACAAAATTAAAGACCGCAATTTCTGATCTTGAAATCCAAAATAAGGAAGAAAAGGGAACTTTATGGTACATCAAATACAGAATAGTCGATTCTTCTGATTTTGTAACGATTGCTACGACGAGGCCGGAAACTATGTTCGGAGACACGGCGATCGCGGTTCATCCGGATGATGAGCGTTATAAATCTCTCATCGGGAAGATGGCCATAATTCCTTACTCTGATCGCTCTATTCCGATCATTGCCGATGATTACATCGACATGGAGAAGGGTACGGGCTGCCTCAAGGTAACGCCAGCGCATGATCCAAACGACTTTGCGATCGGTAAACGACACGATCTCGAAATGATCTCTGTAATAGATATGGATGGTCATCTGGTATCAGCTTACGTACCAGATCTTTTAAGGGGCTTATATCTCAAAAAAGCCAGGAAAATTCTTGTCGAAAAGCTAACTGAAGATGGAACTCTAACAAAAGAAGAAGAAATAACTCACTCGGTCCCTTACGGAGATCGCTCAGGGACCGTCGTCGAGCCCTTATTGACGGAGCAGTGGTTCGTCGATGCCAAGGCTATGGCCGAAGAGGCTATTAGAGTCGTCGAAGATAATGAAATAAGATTTTTCCCTGATAAATGGAAGAATACCTATTTTGATTGGATGCGTCATATTGAACCATGGTGTATTTCGAGGCAGATCATTTGGGGGCATCGAATTCCAGCATGGTATGGTCCGAATGGAGAAATTATCGTCGAAAAAACCGAAGAAGAGGCGTTTCTTGTAGCCGAAAAACTCGGTATCCAAATAAAACAGTTGCGGCGCGAAACTGACGTTTTAGACACGTGGTTTTCATCGGGTCTCTGGCCCTTTGCTACATTCGGATGGCCTAAAGAAAATTCTGAATTATTGAAACGGTACTACCCGACGACTACTTTGGTTTCCGGTTTCGATATTATTTTCTTCTGGATTGCTCGCATGATAATGATGAGCCTGTTTTTCATGAAGAAAATTCCATTTAAGGATATCTACATTCATGCTCTGGTACGCGACGAAAAAGGGCAGAAAATGTCTAAATCAAAGGGGAATGTCATCAATCCTATGGATCTGATTGATGAGTTTGGAGCAGATGCCTTGAGGTTCACGCTGGCTTTCTTATCTGTTCCAGGGAGAGATATTAAATTTGGTAGAGATCACGTCAAAATTAGTCGGAATTTTATAACAAAAATCTGGAATGCTGGGAGATTCTTGCAATCAAAGGGAGTTTTGTTTACTGGATCTGTTAGTAATATTAATTCCAAACTTAACCACTGGATTCTTGTAAAATTAAAGAATTTTAAAATTGAAATTAACAAAAACATCGCAGAATATAGATTTGATTATGCAACTAGGAATATTCAGTATTTTCTGCGGGAGATGTTTTGCGACTTCTTCATCGAAGCCATGAAGTTTCAGGATGACGACGAAACAAAAACTGTAGCTGGATTTGTTTTTGCAGAATTTTTACGCTCCGCTAATCCATTTATCCCATTCGTGACAGAGCAGCTAGCCGAAACCTTGGGTATAATCGAGGATGGATCTCTTGTCATGGCAAGAGCAAAGCAAATCGAACCAATGAATTTATCAGACGATTTTGAGAAAGAGGTTGATGATTTCGTAGAATTAGTTCATGAAATACGATCAGAAAAACAGCTTTTAGGCGAAAATAATGAAAAATATAACGCTTTAATGCAGAAAATACAGTCATGGCCTGGAGAACTTCGTAATTTAGCCCAGATCGTGAGATAACAATACTAATTCAGCTTTTTAAGACTATGCACGATTATCTGATTCGCCGTAGCAGCTTGCCCCAATTCCTCAACAATTTCACCTACAACTTTTATAACGCCATTTTTCTGAAATCCCAGACTGATTAACCCTAGAATTGCATCGCCTATATTACCATTTCTGATAAGGCCAACGTCCTTCAGCTTAGGAAGAGTTTTGTCTTTCAATTCCAGTAATATCCTAGCCGCCGTTTTCTTGCCGATTCCTTCGGCCCGACAGAGCATCGTAGAGTCTTGGTTAATAACTGACATCGCTATCTCTTCGATCGATAATGTCGATAATACCGAGAGAGATGATTTGATTCCGACACCCTGAACATCCAGTAATGCTTTAAAAATTCCGATTTCTTCGTCATTTTGAAAACCACACAGCACCTGATTTTCCTGTTTAAAAATATGTAGAATCCTAAGATTTACATCATCTCCGACCTTTAACGTATCTCGACACTTGGAGGAAGTAAAAATCTGGAATCCAACACCATGAACATCGAGAATTATCGAATCATCTAGAATCGAATCGACGACTCCATGCAGTTTTGCAATCATTCCCTCTTACGACCACACGTACAATTTTGACACGTCATCTGATTTTTATTTGTTACCGTAAATCCCGGCCCCAAAATACTTTCGACGATATCGATGTTGAGCCCATCGATCAGCGGTTCTACGTCCGCCTCGTAAACAAAAGTTATTCCATCGACGATCGTTTTCTTTGCATCTGCATCGAGATCCATTTCATATGATAGAGAATACTGAAATCCAGAGCATCCATTCTCTTCAGCCGTAATAATAATTCCATTGGCATTTTGCTCTTTAATAAGTTCGCGCAACTTCTCAAGAGCCCCCGCGGTTACAGTAATCATTCTCACCTCATCTCTCTGTTTTGCTAAATAATTGTTAATTGCGGCCTCGATAGCTTCTTTTGCTAGGACGGAACAATGTCTTTTGATTTCTGAAAGCTCGAGCGTATCTGCCACATAATCATTTTTTATTTTCAAGGCTTCATCGATCGTCAACCCCTTCAGAAGAGTCGTAGCCAATTCCATCGAAGCGATCGCAGAAACGCAGCCAAAAACCTTGTATTTCGCATCTTGAATTAATCCATTTTCGTCGAAATATAGCTGTAATTTCATAACGTCTCCGCACAATGGCGAACCTACAATCCCAGTCCCAACGTTCTTTAACTTATCATCCAATTCGCCTATATTCTTCAGATTCTCGTAATACTGAATCGTCTTTTCGCTATACAGCATAAGCGCAGTGTTTTCCTTCAAATATACTGCTTATATCCATTCCGGCTTTTATCATATCCCAAATTGGACTCATTTGCCTTAATTTTGTAGTTGCCGAAATTAGATCTTCTGTTGCAATTAAAATATCAGAATCATTAGTCGGTTTTCCGATAGAAATCCTGAGTGAAGATTGAGCAATATCTGGTGCCGTTCCCATTGCCTCCAAGACATGAGAAATCGATAATTTATTGGAGGTACAGGCGGATCCCGAAGAAACGGCAATTCTTTTGCATTCCATCATGAGGGCCTCTCCTTCGCATCCCCTGAAACTAAGGTTAACGATGCCCGGATAATTGGATTCGACAGATCCATTAATATGGATTTCGGGCAGAGCCTCAAAAAGGTTATCGAGCAGCAATTTCCTGAGATTTGTGATTCTAATCAAATCGGTAGCCATTGTTGATTTAGCAAATTCAGAAGCCTTTCCCATTCCGACACACAGGGCAACGGGTACCGTCCCGGCCCTCAATCCAAATTCGACATCACGATTTGCCAATGGAACTCTTATAAATTTCTTATAACTTTTTTTATAAAAAAGAATTCCAATTCCTTTTGGGCCATATATTTTATGTCCAGAGGCACTCAAGAAATCTACATCCAAATCCTTAACATTAATCGGAATCTTACCGAAACCTTGAGTTGCATCCGAATGTAGTAGAGTGCCTTTTGCATGACAAAGGTCGGCGATTCTCCCAATATCCTGCAACACACCGGTTTCATTATTGACCATACAGATCGACATTAGCCCAATCGATTCATCTAAAATATCAACAAGATGATCAAAGTCGATTAATCCATCACTCTTTACCTTTAGGTATATTACCTCTATATCTCTAGATTTCAGGTAATCCGCACAATCCAAAATAGATTTATGTTCAGATTTTGTAGTAATGAATTTATTGCGCCCAGTTTTTGAGGCGAGGTAAGTGACCGTACGTTCTATGGCCATCCTACTCGATTCGGTTGCTCCACTCGTGAAGACAATTTCTTCAATTTCGGCTGAAATCAGATCAGAAACACTTTTTCTAGCGCTTTCCAGGGCATCGAGAGCTTTTAGACCGAAGATATGCAATGAATTTGGATTTCCGTAGCATTCAGTAAAAAACGGTATCATTGCCGCTAGGACTTCTCCCGAACACGGGGTCGTCGCCGCATAATCCAGATATCTAGGAACAGAGATCATTTTTTCGAACAAAAAAAATTAGTCACGATCGACCACTGGTCTGCATTATACTAAAGCGTTTTGAAAAACTAAACATTGTTTGACTCGGCTACCAGCTCGTCCTGATTCACATCGATTACTTTAAGATCATGCACGACTTCGCCAGATCTAAACGGATGGTTCACCCGGAATGGGAGGTATGAATCACTCTTTCCAATCGATACGGTATGGTCCCGTTTTTCGATGAGTCCGGATATGGTCGTCCCGATTAATGTTCGTAATAGGGATGTTTTTGCAAAATTGGCCTTTTCTTTTAGTTTGGCTGCGCGCTCTCGAATGATCGTCGCGGGAAGGTTAATCATCTGCGCCGCGAGCGTCCCATTTCTCGCAGAATATGGGAAAACGTGAATCAACGACAATCCGGCATCATCTACCAAATTCAAAGAATCATCAAACATAGCATCGGTTTCGGTCGGGAAGCCTACGATCAAATCGCCCCCTATTACTGATTGGTTTCTATTTTTCCGAATCTGAGAACATAATTCTATTACATCTTCCCTCGAATGCCTTCGTCTCATAACCTTCAGCACCTCATTATTTCCAGATTGTATACTAAAATGAAAATAAGGCATCATCCTCGGCTCGAACAGAAATAAATTCAGTAAATTCTGATTGACGGCGGCCGGATCTATCGAAGATAACCTCAAACGGGTCTTATAGAGGTGAGTTCTTTCGAGGACTTTCTCGAGAATTACGTGTAAATCGTACGGTTCAGACAAATCGGAACTATCTTTGCCGTAAGATGTAATATCGATTCCCGATAATACGATTTCATTAAATCCTCGATCCACGAAATAATCGATATGTTTTAAGATGAAGTCGGGAGGTACACTCTTCGAACGTCCCCGGGTTATAGGAACGATACAATAAGAGCAAAAATGATCACAGCCATTTTGGATCTGAAGAAAGGCCCGGGCCCTGCTTTCGAAAAGATAATGGGATTGCCCGGTTTGCAATTTGGAGATATCCATATCCCCCTTATCCTCGTTCTGAACAACCTTCGCCACTCCCGATAAATTTTCGAAATAATCACGGGCGGTTTTAGCGGCGCAACCGGTCACGATGATTTTCGCCCCGATATTCTCCCGGATGGCTTTTCTTACAATTTGTTTAGATTGCCTTTCGGCTTCTCGGGTTACGGAGCACGTATTTATAATGATGGTGTCTTCGCCGTCCGAGACCAAGTCTTCGGATAGTTTCATCACCTCGGATTCATAGAAATTAAACCGGCACCCCAAGGTTATAGTTCTTGTGGTTTTTGAATTTATTTTCGACATTAATTGGGCGTATAGAGCTTAAGCTGACCAAAATCGACTAGAAGATTATCACAAATTCATACGGTTTTGAGGACATTCTCCCGGACTCGAAGGGTACAAAAAAAAGCGACCCGGTCGGGAGATCAGAAGCAACCTTCCCCAGATCATTCATAAACCATTCATAATTCTGGAGCAAAATGGAGTGAAGT
>JAIRWL010000011.1 GCA_031268935.1 Holosporales bacterium
CCCCCCCCCCCCCCCCCCCCGGGCGCCGGCCCCCCCCCCCCCACCTGAGCGGTCCCAGACGCAGTAGGGCCCACTTATTCGCTATCCTGTGGCCTCTCATCACTTTAGTTGCTCCTGACCTGGCCGCAGACTTGCCGTCTACCTCCCTGCAGCCTGAAGTCCTCCTAGAAACCAATCAAGCACACCGCCGCCCAGCACTTAGGGCTGGCTTGGGGGCAAGTCTATCGGCTGAGGATTTGTTTTGGCTATGGCAGGACCAGCTCTGGATAAGAGCGCCAATCACCAATCCCCTGCCAGTCCCTCCCCTTGGAGTGGAGTATGATACTGATATTTCCATGGATGTATACTGGGAGAGGCTAGGTATGACGGGGCTGCCCCGGGATCTCCCCCCTGTGATCGATGAAATTCGAGACTCTATATTTCGAAAGCTGCGCCCCTACCTGATCTCGGGATTGGTCCTGGGGGCCATGGCCGTGACCGGGCTGCTGGGATTGGCCGGCTGGAGTTGGTGGAGCCTTAAAAAGGTCTGCCAACCGGAAAGTGCTTCATGATCTGTTAGGTCGATGGTCCCCCCAGCTATAAGATAAGGAGAGGGCCGGTGGGTTGTGAGATCTTGTAGTCAATTTCAACCCCCAGGATGTACTCCAAAGGTCGGCGGAACAGGGCAGCCTCCAGGCCCGGATCCGAACACCATGGGAATAGGGTTTGTAGTCGGCCAAGCGCATGGGTTTCCTCCACTCCCAGTATTTTCTCCGCAGTTCGGAGGCCAAGGGCAGACTCCAGATTCAGGCCCGGATCCGTACACCATGGGAACGGGGTGTGGCTACGGCCAATTGAAGGAGTTTTCGCCACTCACAGGAAATTCTCCACAGTTCGGAGGCCAAGGACAGCCCCCATCTCCAGGCCCGGATCCGTACGCCATGGGAACAGGGATTGACTGCTGTCCAGAGAAAGGATTTTCGACACACCGGGTTCCGTAGCACAGTGGGTCCCGGGGATTGCAATCCGTAAAGGGGCTGGGTTTCCTCGGCTCCCAGGCTATTCGCCACAATTCGGCGGACCAGGCCAGAATCCTCCTCCATCCCGGTTTCCGTAACCCAGGGAGTAAGGTGAATGCCTCGGAGCATACCAGGTGCAACAGCTCCCACATACCCTGCCAGGTTAGGTGTCACCGGATCCAGGGGGCCCTTATATCTTTCCCCAGGGGGCCAATTGGGGCCCCCTTATATCTTTTGCGGCGCTCACCTGCCCATTAGACGTATTTTCTCAAACCACCCTCTTTTTAGGAGGCAAGTGCGGGGGTTTTCTTTCGGCCCCAGAGGAGGTACCCTGCCCCGATTCCTCCGGCCAAAGATGCCACGGCGACCGTCGCCCCGACCGCAATCGATATCGGAGAAATCTTTTTGACGGGAACCAAGGCCCGGGAACACGCTTCTTGAGTATCGGCCGGGTGGGTTGTACCCGGGCCGCCATCCCCCGACAATGGGCCAAGCCAGCCAGGACGAGCCCGTAACAATTCCTTCATAAGGTATTCGGTCGACAAGGTCGCAATTGACTGAACATCCGTCAGGGGCAGAGGTGCAGGGTCCCCAAATCTGAAACGATATGTCGGTAAGGGGATATGTTTTTTGAGGAGTGCGATATAGGCGGCGCGGGTCGCTTCTGTGCAGAAAGAGGAGGCAGGCATAGCCAGCACTAGCGCAACTAAATCATCTACTCCTTCGATATCAGGATCGGTCGCAGCAGTAATGAAAACCTCGCATTCTTCCTGCCCCCCGGAGGAGAGCTCTGCAGTTATGTTACCTGCATTAGCTAGCAATTCTCTTATTTTAACGTTTGCTCCGCAGATTTCCTGGTACGGGAACAAGTTCGTAGTCGGGCGGAGGACAATGCTGCCATCACATGTGCCTTTATCTGTCTCTGCAAGGAGAATTACAGATTCGTGGTTTAGGCGTTGAACCACACTCAAAGCATCCCATTCTACTTCCGACTCACTTGCCGGGGGGGGGGGGGCTAGGGCTGGCCGATAAGCCCCGATGTCAAGGGCGGAGTACAGGCTTACGACTAGGGTCTCTGGCTGGGCCCAGATTGAAGCGGATTGCCCGAGCTCCGCGAATGCTTTAACGAAGGCCAGTCCTAGGGCTTGCGCCGCCCCTAATAGATTACTCACCTGGGGCGCCTTGGGCTGTAAAGCCGCACTCACCACTGGCTCCCACCTAGTCTGGGCTGCATCCCCGATGAACAAATTCTGAAAGTGGGCCGAGTAAGGAGCCAGATCGATCTCTTGCTTCGGTATGGACAGGAGATAGGTTTGTACCCCTGCTAATGAGGTCTCTAAGGTTATGACTTCCTGTAGAACTGGCCATACTTCCTCCGCGGTAATAGGGGCGAGGGCGGCCCGGGATATGTTTGGGGCTACCGTCAGGGATAGCGCTATGATGACGAGTAAGTTCCTCTGGAATCTCATTGATGACCTCCTTAGTGTGGGCTCAGTTAGGCCTGGTTATGGCTAGCTGGGGCCAATATTGACGGTTTTCTTTTAAACCGTACCTGACTTAGGTTAATTTTTTGTGATTGTGAAACGGGCGGACTTAACTCGGATCTAGAACCTAATGAGCTTCCCCTTCACCGGATGCAACCCGGGGACTCTCTGCCATTAATTAGACCGCATTTGGATTTGTAACTTTGAGTCTGGAAGCCTTTAATTGTTGCCCTGAATGTTTCGTTTCCCTTATTATGATAGAAGTAGGTGTTGTTCCCATTTCCGCGTGGGGTTTATGTTATCTTTTCTTAATTCTGCCTTTACGAGTTCTAACACAAAAGTCCTGAAAGCTTATAATAAATTAGTCAAGAAGGTCAATGAATTTGAGGACGCCTTTTCGAAGTTATCAGATGCTGATCTTTCGAATAAAACCGTAGAATTTAAAAATGCCTTGTCCTCTGGAAAAACACTCGACGATATTTTGCCCGAAGCATTCGCCGTGGTTCGAGAAGCTTCTAAGCGAGTCTTGGGGTTACGCCATTTTGACGTTCAGCTCCTTGGTGGAATCGCCCTTCATAAAGGTCAAATCGCTGAAATGAAGACGGGTGAAGGGAAGACTCTCGTCGCTACCTCTCCCGTGTATTTGAATGCTCTCGCTGGCAAGGGAGTTCACGTCGTAACCGTCAACGATTACCTGGCCCGACGCGATGCCGCTTGGATGGGGAAGATTTATGAATTTCTTGGTTTAACGGTTTCCGTAATCGTATCAGGGATGAGTGATGAAGAAAAAAAGATGGCTTACGGGGCAGATATCTCTTATGGAACTAACCATGAATTCGGATTCGATTATCTACGAGATAATCTGAAGTTTTTGGAATCCGAGATGGTTCTGCGACCTTTCAATTTTGCCGTCATCGATGAGGTCGATAGTATTCTGATCGATGAGGCGAGAACTCCTCTGATTATTTCTGGTTCCGATGAAGGAGCTTCGCAATTATACGTCGCCGTCGACGCCGTCGTTCGGGATGTCGAGGATGAAGATTTCGAGAAAGATGAGAAAAGTAGAGTCGTAACACTGACCGATTCCGGAATCGAAAAAATCGAGCAAGGATTGGTTAAGCTGAATCTTTTGCCTCCTGGGACCGGGTTATATGATCTGAGTAACATCAGCATTGTCTATCATGTCAATTGCGCCCTCAAGGCTCACAAGATCTTTTCTCGAAATGTTGATTATATGGTCCGTAATGGTCAAGTCGTAATCATCGATGAGTTTACGGGACGTGTTATGGAAGGCCGGAGATATTCAGAAGGCCTCCATCAAGCCCTCGAGGCGAAGGAGGGAGTGAAGGTTCAGACCGAGAGTATGACCGTCGCTACCATTTCTTACCAGAATCTCTTCAGGATGTATCCGAAACTATCCGGGATGACCGGAACCGCCATGACCGAAGAAGCCGAATTCGAAGAAATTTATAATCTGAAGGTTGTGAGCATTCCCCCTCATCGTCCAGTCATCCGAAAAGATTATGATGATTCAATCTATCTTTCGATGGAAGAAAAGGATCGAGCAGTAATAGCACTCATCAAAGAGAGTTTTGAGAGAAAGCAGCCTGTATTAGTCGGAACTACCAGTCTCGAGCGATCAGAATATATATCTCAGCTATTAATGGCCGAAGGTATTAAGCACAATGTCTTAAATGCTAAGCAGCACGAAAGAGAGGCGTATGTCGTGGCCGAAGCTGGAGCTCCAGGAGCCGTGACGATCGCGACCAATATGGCTGGTCGCGGAACGGATATTAAGCTCGGAGGAAGCCTCGAGATGCGAGTAGAGCAGGAGTGCGCCTCTATCATCGACCCCCTTGAACGAGAAAAAAGAATCCAAGAAATAAAAGAAGAAATAGATAGAGATCATAAGTTGGTCGTCGAAGTTGGCGGATTATTTGTCATTGGCACCGAAAGAAATGAAAATCGAAGAATAGATAATCAATTGAGAGGAAGATCTGGTAGGCAAGGTGACCCAGGGGCCTCAAAATATTTCTTATCTCTCGAAGATGATCTGATTCGAAAATTTGGTTCTCCAAATTTTGCCAAAACATTGCAGAAAATGGGGGTACAAAAAGATGAAGATCTGACTCATAGGTGGATTTCGAAGGCCATCGAAAAGGCTCAGCAAAGAGTAGAAGCATATAATTTTGATGTGAGAAAACAACTCCTGAGATACGATGACGTCATGAACGATCAAAGGAAGATAGCCTACGAGCAGCGTCGCATCCTTATGAATACGGATGATGTCGTCGAATATATAACCGATATGATCTATAACGTCGTCGATGATCTCGTGCTGACGAATTCTTCGCCCGATTTGGGGCCATCTGAATGGAATTGGGATCACTTATTAGAATCTATGCGACTTATTTTTAACATCGATATTTCGCACGATGAAATTGCATCCAACGAGCAACTAACTCAGGAAGGCTTGCGGCAAAAATTAGAAGAATTAGCCATCGAAGCATATGAGGAAAAGCGAAAAGGGTATAATTCGCTGATAATGAGATATTACGAAAAAGATGCCGCTCTTAGGATATTGGATCAGGGATGGAGGAATCACCTCGTCATTCTCGAGCATCTAAGACGCGGAATCAATCTACGATCTTATGCTCAAAAAAATCCTTTAAATGAGTATAAATTCGAGGCTTTTAATATATTTCAGGATATGCTGAAAAAAGTACAAGTAGACGTATTAACGAGGATATTTAGCTTCACCGCAGTTGACCCTCAGGATCGAGTTAGCCAATTTACCGATAGCTTTGATTTTGATCAAAATGACGATCAATTTGATGATGATGAATATCTGCCGACTAATGAGGTGGTTAATGAACCTATAGTCTCACGAAATGCTCTGTGCTATTGCGGATCTGGAAAGAGATTTAAGCATTGTCATGGTACACTGCCTAGCGTAAAATTCGCGACGCAGGATACGATAAGTGGTCAGGCAGAAGAAACTGGTAATGGCGAAGAAGAGCAAGTTCAAAAAAAAGCAGACGAAGAATAAAAAGTTTATCGCCGTAGTTGTGTCTGGGATGATGCTGAGCGGTGGAGGATATTTAACATTTGGCTACATTACCTCGTATTTCTGGAGTGCGGTCGATTGTTCTCTGAAATTTGCCGGATTTACCGTTAAAACCATCGATATTCAACAGATACAACGTACTCAGCAACTACCAGATCGCAGTGTGCTGAATGTATTTGATCATTCAAATATAATAAATTTGCTTGGGATCAAAGAAGGAGATAGTATCTTCAAATTATCTGCACGAGAAATTCATAATAATATAATGAAAGATTCCACCATACTGGATGCAATCGTCAGGAAAAAATTACCCAATGTAATTAGTGTCAAAATTTCAAAAAAGATTCCGATCGCAATTTTTCAGCGTAATTCAAAATTGATTTTAATAGATGATAAAGGATCCATCATTGCAGACGTCACCGATCAACCACCAAAATTGCCACTCGTCGTAGGGGACGAGGCAAATGTGAATGCAAAATCGGTACTCGATTTAATTTCACAGTATGAATCAACCCACAAAGGATTGGAAACTCTGGTCTTCGTAAGAAAGAGAAGATGGAATATCGAGGTTTCCGGAATCAAGGTAAAATTGCCAGAATCGGGAGTGGAAAAAGCCTTAGAAACATTGACCATTTTAATGCGTCAAAACAATATTAATCGCAAGACTGTAAAGTATATCGATCTCCGTATCCCAGGAAGTGTTATTATAAATGGCCTTACTCAAAGTAAAAAGTCCATGAAAAGGGCAATTGTATAACTCTGTAAATTGTCTAATCTTCGGCGTGCCTAGTGATACAAATTTGTTATATAATTTCCGATATGCGTTACTATTAGATTTTGCGAGCTTTTCGTGCTTCCAGACTCTTCAATAGATGAATTTCTAAGTTCTGCATGTGAATTGGTATGGGGATGGCCTCTTATCGCGTCCATCATGATCATCGGTATCTACTTATCATTTAAGCTTGGCATCCTTCGCTTTTCCAGTCTTAGATTATCGATGAAATCTATTTTAGGTCACGAAGATTGCGATGGAGATATATCCGTATTCGCATCGCTCTGTACGGCCTTATCTTCCACTATCGGAACAGGAAATATAGTGGGAATTGCGGTTGCAATATCTATCGGTGGACCAGGTTCTCTTTTTTGGTTGTGGATATCATCAATCTTCACCTTCGCAATCAAATATGCCGAAGGATTACTTTCAATAAAATACAGAAAAATAGGGCAGGATGGCACAATCTCCGGTGGACCGATGTATTATATCGAACTAGGAATGAAGAAAAATGCCGCCCTTGCAAAAATTTTAGCTAAATCTTTTGCGATTTTCGGAGCTATTGTTACTCTGCTCGGAACGGGGACCTTCGCTCAGAGTAATTCGATATCCATGGCCTTTCATGCCTTCGGAGTTCCAACTATCTTTTCGGCCATTGTCATTGGTGTTCTGGCAGCTATCATAACATTCGGTGGATTACGTCGCATAGCAGCCGTTTCAGAAAGATTGGTCCCCGCGATGGCCATCTTCTACGTTGGCTCAGCAATACTGGTGTTACTGCTTAATATATCAGATATCCCGCATGTATTTTATCTGATTCTGACCAGTGCTTTTGCCCCAGAGGCAGTTTTAGGATGCGGAGTGGGGGTTTCAATTAGCCATATCGTGAGTGTTGGTGTTCGCCGGGGAATATTTTCTCACGAATCTGGATTGGGAAGCTCTGCCATAGCCTCGGCGACGGCTAAGACTACCTCTCCCGCAAGGCAAGGATTCGTTTCTATGGCCGGCTCCATATTCAGTGTGATCATATGCACGATGACTGGTCTCGTACTAATCCTCACCCGCGATGCGACCGAAATTTTCAGTAATTCTTGTGGCCTTAAGGGCGTAACTCTCACCTCTTGCGCCTTCGGCCACGGTATCGGAATCCCAGCTTTGGGTGAATATGTCGTCGATATCGGCATCATTCTCTTCGCTTTCACTACTATTATAGGATGGAATTACTACGGAGAAAAATGCATTCAATACGTTTTCGGAGATAAAGCTATTACTCCATTCAAGATTTTATACATCGCATGCGTAACGGCCGGTCCATTTTTTAGTATCAATACTATCCTTCTGATCGCAGACATTTTTACTGGAATCATGGCATTAACAAATTTGGTAGGAATTATCAATTTGCGAGATATTATAATAGAAGAAACTAGGCGATTTTGGAAATCTCACCACAATTCCTGAAGAATCAATTTATAAAGCGACAATATCTTCTATACTTCAAGAACAACCGATATCATCCTTCGTCCTCATCAAATACAAGCCTGATATCAGTAAGGTTGAGAGATTTCAGTTTTCTATGCAGTGCGGATCGCTCCATTCCTATGAACTTGGACGTTTGAGAAATATTACCGGAAAATTTTTTCAATTGATCGAGCAAGTACTTTCTTTCGAAAGTTTCTCGAGCTTCCCTGATAGACATTTCGGATACCGCCGAAATAAATGGAATCTCGGTAATTTCATGTTTTTTGTTCCACATTATTTCGCTGGGCAATGCATCTACCGAGATCGTTGAGATATCATCATCATTCGACGAAACAGACATCGTCAAAACCCATTCGACTAGATTTTTTAACTGTAGCTCATTCCCAGGCCAAGAATAAGCCTTTAACACTCCAATTGCCTCATTCGAAAACTTTTTGGGAGCAACGCCATGAGCTTTAGCAGAGCGCTCCATAAAGTGCTCCAATAATACTAGTATATCCTCTTTTCGAGAACTCAATGGGACGATCTTAATCATGTTTGCATTTAATCTACAAAATAATTCATCAATGAATTTCTCATTTTTAACTAACTGAGCTATATCTAACGGCAGGCCAGCAATAATCCTTATCCCTAAATGCAATTTCTCTCTAGAGCCGATTCTAGAAAAGGTATCTTCCTTAAGAATTTTCAAAAATTTCAATTGAAAATCAGTAGAAGCCACCCCCAATTCATCGATAAACAAAGTTCCACCATTAAGTTTCTCGAGCATCCCCTGTTTTATCTTTACTCCATTGGCTTCCACGATTTCTGATCCCAAAAATTCGCTTTCCAATTGCCTAACACCGAAGGATTTACAATTTAATACTCCAAATGGACTCCTCGAACGCTTAGACAATCGATGAATCTCACGAGCGATGGCTTCTTTGTTCGATCCATTCGGCCCCAAAATCACGCATCTCCCCGCGACTTGCGCAAGTTTTTCAATCGACTGCCTCACATAAACAGAATTGGGAGAATCTCCTAAAATGGCCTCAGAATATCGCGCTTTTATCTTGAGATCTGCATTTTCCATTTTTAGCTTCGAAATTTCGATAGCCTTTTCTACAGACGTTAGCAATCTATGCGAATCGAATGGCTTTTCTATGAAATCATGAGCCCCGTGCTTAATTGCAGTAACCGCGGTTTCTATTGTGCTATGGCCACTCATCATGATGGCCGGGACGTATTCATACTCGACTTTAATGAATTCAAGGAGACGCAGACCATCTTTGTCGTTTTCTCCAAGCCATACGTCTATAATCACCAGATTAGGACGTTTTTTCTGAATTGAGGCTACGGCCTCCACGTAGTGTGATGCCGCTTCAGTTTCATATCCATTGTCCGATAAGATTCCGGAAACCAATTCCCTTATATCCGCCTCATCATCGACTATAAGAATATTAAATGCCATTCTGTTCCTCGATATCGATACTTCCGATATCCCTCCTATAATACGGCATTTCGATCATAACCTTTGCACCCATTAACGTTTCTGATTTTTCCAAAGATACATCACCACCGTGGTCGTTGACTATTCTGTAAACAATTGCAAGGCCTAGACCATTCCCAGTTTCTCGCGTCGTATAATATGGCTCCATAGCCCTCTCTACTGCTATTTCAGAAAATCCAGGGCCGTCATCCTCGATCGATATATATATCCTGCCGCTTTTTGTATAAAAACTTACCTCAATATTTCCGATAATGCCATCAGCTCTCGGCATGTTATTTTCAGAAATTGCATTTATTGCATTCTGCAAAACATTCATCATAACCTGATTCATTTGAGATTGATCGAAACTACATAAAAACTTCTGAGCATCATAATCCTGGTGAAACACAATATCCTTATGAGCGGTCGACTGAATAAATACAACCTCTTTCAACACCCTGATTATATCCGATTTTTCCATTTTAGGAGCAGGCATTCTTGCAAAATCAGAGAACTCCTTAACTAAATTACCAATACAATTAACCTGTCTTATAATCGTATCGACACAAGAATCAAATATCTCAGGCGAGCTGGAGACCTCTTTGCGATATCTGCTTCTTAGACGCTCGGCCGAAAGTTGTATAGGAGTCAGCGGATTTTTTATCTCATGAGCAATTTTTCGAGCAATATCTCGCCAAGCATTTTGTTTATTTGAGATTATCAACTGTTGCTTCTGTTGCTCTAGTTTAGAAATCATATTATTAAATGTAACGATTAGTGTATCCCATTCGTTATTAAATTTCTTCGAAATAACCTGAGAATCGTACGTTCCTGAGCCGACATTTTTGGTAGCAACTATCAATTTATTTACTGGCTTTAAAATCCAATTTGCAAATATTATACCAACAAAAATGGAAAGCAAAAGTAGTAGAGTGGCAATTACCGAAAAGAACGCGATAAATGTAAATTTAAGTCCAGTTCTTTGACTAGCAAGGTTTGTGTACTCCATCACGGCTACCTTCGTCTTGTGTTTATGATCGAGGACTAGCGGATCGATGCCTGTCGATGCAACAAGATATACCCCAAGTTCGGAATTCACCACCTGAGCCGCCATAACACATTCCTCCGTTTCCCAGGAAAGGATATGATCCTTCTCGAGCCTAGCAATCTCTTTCGGTAGATTTTCGAGGTACGCCGGTAAAGAAAATGGAGATTTGGCTAAAACGGTAAAATTGCTACCATTTACTGACATCACCACGGAAGCCTCTATTTTTAGTCTCGCGGTCTCCTCTTCCAGGATTTCTTCAATCTTCTCCGTATCTATGATAAATCCATTTGAACATTTTTCAATTCTTTCTCCGACCCCATTTACAAAATTCTCCATCGTTACTTTCATGTCACTAACATAGATCGAAGCGACGTGACTAGCGTTATCGATAGCATCTTTGATTGGTGCTTTAAATAAATTATCGATCCCGACGTTGAAAAATAACACCGCGAAAACGAAGATACAACTCGTCGGAATAATGGTGCCACAGGAAAATAAAAATATAACTTGCTTGTGAAATCTATTTCCTTTTTGTTTCAGATTTCTCAATTTTAGTAATCTTTTAATTTGATTTGCAATTATTAAGATACTCACCAAAACGAGAACGATATCGATATACAAAGCCACTAATAACCAAGTCGAACTTAAAGAACTTCTGGATTTCGCTAGAATTACATAAGTAATATAGAAACACAACATCGTCGCGACGAGGATGTATGCCCGAAGATAACCTCTCGTCCGTCTGACGAAGTTGTGAATAACGGGTTGCAAGATAAGGTACCCTGAGATTTCCCACTTCGACCGAGATCCACTATATCCCATTTACACCTCCGGGCTCAAGAATAAGAGGGAAATACATGGATCCCATCCATTCGGTCATACAAGCAAAAAACGGGCACGCCCCCAAATATATCGGGCGCAGAATTATTTCGCTAGCTAGGAATACTGCATTTATGGGGATGGAATTTCTTCCATACAGCATATCCCACGGTAGCCAAAATGGCAATCCCTCCCGTCACGCCAGCCCCAATGGCCAACCCCTTCCGCAAGGCTTTGGTTGGTTTTTCCCGGAGATCATAAACAAACTGTAGGTCAGACACGGTCTCTTTTTCAGGGAAATAAAGTAAAGCATTCCGGAGAGTCTGCAAGTGCCGAACAGCCTCTAGTCCCGACGCGGAGTGATTCATAAGTCTCTCGATGCATCCAGCATGCCATCCCCAGACCCAGGAATGGACATAGAAAACGGATCGGGACAGGTAAGTCCGGAGTAGGTCGGGCAGAGGGTGGGTATCATCATCAGAAAAGACCCAATTCAGGACTAGTTTATCCTTTAAGTCGTTCGAAGAAGCCATAAACAAGGTTAACAAATAATTAACATCAGCTGGTGAGGCAAAGCGTTCAAATGGTGAAGCGGGATCGGTTAGAGCAAGGGTCAGGTCTTTGCGCTTGTCCATCCAGGAATAAGCCCAGTCAGTGGGTAAGACAGCATTTTCTTCATGATCGACGGCCAGGTTCGGAAGCACGGGAGGCAACAATTGTCTGGGGTCGTCGGTAATAGGTTCAGAGCGGAAGGCAGACAACCCGGCCGAGAAGAAAGATTCAAAAGCAGTAGGGGAGGTCGTCTCATCGAAATGAGTTTTACCGGACTCAACCCCGTAACCCTGGTTGCTCCTGGGACAATAGATAGAGTACAGGGAGGTTAGCTCGTTGCCCACAGGAGCGTATCTCGCCAACCAATCGATTTCAGGGGCTGCCCCTCGGCACAGACGACATGAGAAACCAAGCGCAATCATTCCAACCATTAGCATGTTTGCCAGTTTATTCATCGATCACTCCTCCCATTAAGATACCTTGTATGATAGGATATCGAGTTTGATAAGTCGTTTAATCCCCCTCGCCGTTTCGGATATAGTAATTATGATTTTTCAGAAATTCGGCTCATTTTCTTCCTAGTGTTAGGATCGAGATACTTTTTCCTGAGCCTAATCGCCTTCGGAGTTACTTCCACCAACTCATCACTCTGGATATAAGCTATCGCCTGCTCAAGCGACATGAAGCGGGGATTCGGTATCTTGATGTTTTCATCCTTCCCCGAGGCCCGACAATTCGACAATTGCTTCTCCTTGGTGGGATTCACTTCCAGCTCATTTTCTCGGCTATTTTCCCCGATAATCATTCCCTCATAAACGGGATCTCCGGGAGGAACAAACAAAGTCCCCCTCTCTTTGAGGAAAAACAGGGCGTAAGGAACGGCCTTACCATTCGCCACTGAAACCAAGACCCCCTTATTGCGGCCCTCTATCGGCCCTTTATGTGAAACATAGGAATGAAATGATTTATTCATAATTCCCGTACCGCGAGTATCCGTTAAGAATTCACCGTAATATCCAATCAATCCGCGAGTTGGAACGAGAAATTTAATCCTGGTTTTGCCAACCCCAGATGGCCTCATATCAATCATTTCGCCTTTTCTTTGAATAATTTTCTCGACGACGATACCCGTAAAGTCATCATCCAAATCGATATATAACTCCTCTATCGGTTCCTTAACCTCGCCCGTTTTTTCATCTTTATGAAACAACACTTTTGGTCTGCCAATCGATAACTCAAATCCCTCGCGCCGCATAGTCTCGATTAAAATACCGAGCTGCAACTCGCCGCGGCCGGCAACTTCATATGATTCATCGCTCTGTGACTTTTTAACGTTGATAGAGACATTGCCCTCCGATTCCTTGAAAAGCCGATCACCTATCATTCGCGATGTTAATTTTTTTCCATCCTTACCAGCCAGAGGAGAATCGTTCACAGAAAATGTGATCGAAATCGTTGGCGGATCGATGGGAATCGATTCCAAAGGGTCCGTCACCTCCATCGATGCAATCGTATCGGCCACGGTCGCTTTTTCGAGGCCAGCGATGGCTATAATATCTCCGGCTTGGGCCGATTCGATCGATATCCTAGTCAATCCCTCAAACGCCAATAGCTTGGTCAGTCTGGATTTTTCTATTTCTGATTCCTGCCCGGGCCTTAAAACGTGAACCGGATCGTTTATATTAGCCGTCCCACTTAGTATTTTCCCGGTCAAAATTCGCCCAAGATACTGATCATACTCGAGCATCGATACGAGCATCCGCAACGGCTGCTGCCCTTCAATGATCGAAGCCTCCGGGACGTGCGCCATCACTGTCTCTAATAACGGCGTCAAATCCTTCTTTTCATCATCCAAATGTTTAACGGCCCAACCATTTCTCCCCGAGGCATATATGATCGGGAAATCCAATTGGATGTCGTTAGCTCCCAGCGCTATGAAAAGATCAAAAATCTCATTTAATACCTCAGAAACCCGAGCGTCATTTTTATCGATTTTATTGATGACGACGATTGGATTCAGGTCCAAAGCCAACGCCTTCGATAAGACGAATTTCGTCTGCGGCATCGGTCCTTCGGCGGCATCGACCAAAACAAGCACGCCATCTACCATGCTCAGAATCCTCTCGACTTCTCCACCGAAATCGGCGTGCCCAGGCGTATCCACTATATTTAATTTCGTTCCGTTCCATGTAAAGCTAGTACATTTTGCCAGAATCGTGATTCCTCGTTCTCGTTCGAGATCATTATAATCCATGGCGCACGTTTCGATTTGCTGATTATCGCGAAACAACCCGCTTTGTTTAAATAGCGCGTCGACTAGAGTGGTTTTCCCATGATCAACGTGCGCAATGATAGCCAAATTCTTTATGTTGAGAGTCATACAAGCTCTATCGAATGAAAAAAGTAAAATATATCTCTGCTTATGAGAGTGCTATAATCCTACCACATTAAGCAAGGATAGAAAAGTTGTATAATATGGATGAAATGACATTTGAGCAGGCAATCTCCGAACTTGACGAAATTATCAAAAAACTAGAAGATGGCCGGATGCCGCTAGAGGAGGCCGTCAAAGCTTTTGAGCGCGGCTCAGAATTAAGGAAATTTTGCGAAGCAAAATTAAAAGATGCACAACTGAAAATCGAAATTCTTTCTGAAAAAGAGGAAAGCTAGGATTGTCGTTGCTATACCAGTAGTATAGAGTGGTGTCCGTGCTCGTCTTTTGCAAAGTAATTTTGTATGGTATTGTTTTTTAGGCTCCTGTCGGCCGTTTCGTATTCTTACTTCTGTTTCAACGTTTGGAGATTGCAAAATTACGGATTCTCAGCCCTCATCGGCTGCAAAGTATCATCATTCGGCCATTTCTCAGGCAGCTTTGTCCACGTATGTTCTGGAACAATCGTATGTTTCATCATATTCTGCCTCTCTGAATTGTATTTTAAAAAAGAAGCCTGCAAAGAAGTCGACAACGACGAAATTGGAAAAACTACCAATGTAATTGATATGGCAATACTGTCCATTATGGCCATGTTGTCCTCAATTTTTACTGTAGTCAACTTGGTGGAATTGATAGATAAGTTAATCGTATTCGAGCAAATTTCTGAGATTTTGCAATCTGCATCAGTAACATTTGTCTCGCTGCTTCATATGTCGTATCCGTTCATAAATATGAAGAACAAAAAAGATAAAGCAAAATCCAGTAGATATATAGCAAAATTACAGCAATCTATTACTGGGTATATAATCATTGGAGCTTCCGTCGTCTTACTAAATGCTCATCTACTACTTGCGTGGCAGATGGATCGAGATATCGACCTCAAGGATAAAGTTGGAATAATATCATCCCTTATCATGCAAAAACAGACGCTTCATGACGATATACAGAACGAGAGTTATGGTCCGAAATGTCGCGAATGTCGTCGTCTTCTATCGTCCGGTAAAATAAAGTATAACAAAAAGAATGAAAAAGAATTCGAATTATCTTGGGAATTCAAAACAGACCCACAGGAAGTACGAAAATATCAATCCACTAAAAATATTGCTAACAGAAGTGAAATGTTTTTGAAAAATTCATACTCTAGGGGAGTGAATACGACGACCTACAAACTACGAGATATCAAGAATGACAAGCCGAAATAGTACTGGCTCACAAAAAAAAAGAATCATTATCGTCGCGGGAGGAACTGGAGGGCACGTTTTCCCGGCGTTATGCATTGCCGAACGCTTAAAACTCTGGGGACATGACGTAGTATTCGCGACGGATTCGCGGGGAGATAGTTATCTTGGATCTTATGCCGGCAGAAAATGCGTTCAAAAAATAAATAATTCCTCCAGGCTGCGACTAATCATCTCCCTGACCACCAACCTCCTACTTAGCATTTTTTTCCTCGCCAGAAACAGGGTAGACGGAGTGGTCGGATTCGGGGGCTATCCCTCCCTCCCATTCGTTTTGGCGGCTCAACTTCTTCGCATCAAAACAGTATTACATGAGCAGAATGCCATCGTTGGAAGGGCGAATAAATTGCTCTCTATCATGGCCAGCAAAGTGATCGTATCGTTTCAAAGTACAGCAAATTTACAACTGAAAAAAAATATTCTAATCGGCAATCCAACACGATTCGAACACAATTATATGAAACCACCTCTAAAAAGGACTCATCGCGCCTTCACAATTCTGATTTTTGGAGGGAGTCAGGGGGCGCGCATCTTTTCCGAAGTCGTATGCTCCGCAATTTGTGAAATCGCCAAAATCGAAAGATTGCGAGTATGGCATCAGGGGCGGCAAACCGACTTACCAAGAATCATTGCCCAATATTCTGCCTCTGATTTAGAATATTCTACTTCATCATTTTTCGTCGATATTGCCAACCTTTACGAAGAATCTGATTTGGTAATTTCTAGAGCCGGAGCTTCGAGCATTTTCGAGATAATTGGATTTAAAAAGCCATCCATCCTCATTCCCTTTCAAATGTCGGTTAACGGCGATCAAAAGGCAAATGCGGAATTTTTGAGAGAAAGAGGGGCGGCCATTGTCATCGAAGAAAATGAACCAGATCTACAAAAAAAACTGACCGAATCTATCCTGAAAATTATGCATAACGCAGAATTGAGGCTCCAAATTTCCAGAAATCTCCAGAAATTATACGAAGAAGATGTTACTGAGAAATGCGCGAGGTTAATAGAAAACGAACTGGCTGGGGCACCAGGATTCGAACCTGGGAAATGACGGTACCAAAAACCGTTGCCTTACCGCTTGGCTATGCCCCAATTTTACAATTGACCCACTTCTTGGCGGCCTCATCTCTTACCGATCGACGAAGACAGACGAACGGCGCAAGGAAGATGGAGACAATGCAACTTTTCTGAAGTCGACACACTAAGTTTACTCGCCAGAACCTCGAGCTGTCAATCAATCAGCATCCATCAGAAACGAGATCGATCTCTTCTTTGACCTGTGAGATGAAAATTTTAAACAAGTGTTAACGATAAAATCTCGATTTCGCCTTCCTGGCACACAGATTTCATCTATCCCAATTCCTTTGATCTGATGTATTATGTCGCCATAGGTTTTTGTAATTAACACAATTTAGATTGAGAGTAACTCTTTTTGTGGTATTACTGTATCTCGCGCCATGCGGTATGGCAAAAAATGATGATGTCGGTTGGTCTTTTGATGATTCACCGAGCGATGAAAATGTATTGGCCGAAGTGTATGATCCTCTTGAGCCATTTAACAGATTAATGTCACAGATAAATAATGCTATCGATAAAATGTTTCTTAAGCCAATAGCGGAAATTTACAGAGTACTTATCCCGATGATATTGCAAAAAGCAATCGAAAACTTTGCTTATAATTTTTTTTCACCAGTCAGAGTTATAAATTTTGCATTACAAAAAGATAGTGAAAATGTGGTCAATACATTTTTTGGGTTTCTAGTTAATACTTTTTTCGGATTCTTTGGAGCATTCGATGTTGCCTCTAAAATTGGTCTCAAATCTCGGAATACATCACTGGGTGATACTCTGAAAAAATGGGGAGCTGGACCTGGGCCATATATCGTTCTTCCCGTCTTAGGGCCGACGAGCTTCCGGGGAGCCATCGGCAAGGCATTCCATATGCGGTTAGATCCCATTGCTGTGATATCATTAATGAGATACGGAAAAAATACTAGAAACAAGCTGTATTACATAATATACGGAACCGACTTGTTGGCGAAGAGAGTGAGTTTACTGGACATCATGAAGGAGATCGAGTCATTTTCGAGTGATCCGTATGTTACCACCAGGGCTTCCGTGATGGCCCTCGAAAAGTGATCACTCTCCTCTTAACCGTGAATATCACGGAGCGCTGATGGGCTTTAAAAGATTGTTGGCTGCGATTTTCGAGATGAAGCTGGCTCACTGTGCCGTAATGCTGGCGTCTCTTGTCGCTTTTTTGGTTTCTGTATTTTGTCAATTTATACTCGATGAGCAGCCATGTGAGCTGTGTCTAGTCTCGCGATTTATACATCTAGTTACGGCGGTCGTATCAGCCATTGCCATGAAATATGCCAACAGAAATTGTGTACGATGCATGGTGTTTTTGGCGGTGCTCTTCTCGTTTACTGCCGGAATATACCATCTCGGGGTTGAGAATCATTGGTGGGCCGCCCCAGAAAGTTGTAAGACCGTTTTGCCCACGCAGGAAGAGTTAGCAAATCCAGCCCTTCTTCTGAGCAAAAAAAATCCCAATTGCGACGAGGTAAGTTTGACAATTTTTGGTTTTTCTATGACTTTGCTCAATTTTTTCCTTACGGCCGCTCTATTTTGGTTTGTTAGTGTTTGTTACGCCTTGAATTACAATCGCGATAATAAAACTAAAATTAGTTCTTTGTCATATCGTAGAAATTAGAGAGAAATTACTGAAATAGACGTATCAGGCAATTTGTTAAGGCTATCACAACGCTTTTCGAGATGTGAAGTAGAAAGAATGCGACGAGGGCAGAGAAATCGAGCCCCATTATCGGCGGAATAAGTCTCCTTATTATCGCTAAGAGCGGTTCGATTTTGGATAATAGAAAGACATAACTCTTGAAAAAAAATCCATCTCGATTCTTAATAGCTCCGAATAAAACAAACCATCCGAGGATTATATAGACAAGCATTAAATGTTCGATAAAATTGATAACTGATACAACAAGGTGAGCTATAATTATGAGTAGTAGCACAGGGCGTGTATTATTAACCTCCTCTCTCTTGGATATTGCTAATAAGTTTTCAATAAAACTGATCCATTTCTTTTGGTCTCCATTAGAGCCTTACCCGTGCCAAGTACGACACAATTCAGCGGATTTTCGGCGACTTTCACCGATACTCCAGTAATATGAGAGATGACATCATCGAGATTAGGCAGGAGGGCACCGCCACCCGTTAATGTTATTCCAGTTTCAACAATATCCGCCACTAATTCAGGTGGGGTTTTTTCGAGAGCAGCTTTCACCCCACTTGCGATCGCTGCCACCGCATCTACCAGGGCCTCGGCGACTTGCTTCTGATTAAGCTCCACCTCTTTGGGATTGCCGTCCAACAAACTCCTCCCTTTTATGGACATTTTAACGTCTTTGCTGGAATTTGTACATATAGCTCCCCCTATTTCCTTTTTGATTTTTTCGGCGGTTGATTCCCCGATGAGCAGGTTGTAGATCTTTCTAACGTAATTTGCAATATCGTCATCCATCCGATCTCCTCCAACCCGCAAAGAGGAAGCAAACACTATTCCACCAAGAGAAATGACGGCCACTTCAGTGGTTCCTCCTCCGATATCGACCACAATCGACCCTCGCGGCTCAGTAATTGGCAAGCCCGCCCCAATCGCGGCCGCCATTGGCTCCTCTATGAGATACACTTCCCGAGCCCCGGCACCTTCGGCTGATTCCTGAATGGCTCTCCGCTCGACCGCGGTTGCCCCGAAAGGAACACAAATGACTATTCTCGGAGATGTGAAAATCCCCCGATTGTGAACCTTTCTGATAAAATACTTAATCATCTCCTCGGCCACCTCGAAATCAGCAATCACTCCATCCCGAAGAGGTCGAATGGCTTGGATATATCCGGGGGTTCGTCCGAGCATAAGTTTGGCCTCATTCCCAACCGCCAAAACCTCTCGTTTGCTATTTAAATTCGCTACGGCGACGACCGAGGGTTCATTTACCACTATTCCACGTCCATTGACATAAACCAGAGATTAGCGGTACCGAGGTCAATCGCCATATCGGTCGACAACATACCAAAAATCTTACGAATCACCTTAAAGTAACTTCCCAGAAAATCGAGACATTCGAATTATATATGAAACAGGCTGAGCTTACTAGCAAACATCACGAACTCTAATCTCCTAATAGATAACACAAGTCTTAGAGCCGAAATATGAAGGAGGCAGCAAGGTTGAATCGAGCAAGTCCTCACCTGCCCGCTGCAACAAAAAAAAGGGGGGGGGGGGGGATTGTCCCTCGAGGGCTGACGGTTGGTCGGGTCCCTCTCAGCTCCCTCTTTTATGCTTTTAAGCTGCGTCAGCCTCTTCATGATCCGATCCTGTTACGGTCTCCCGAGGATCTAATACGGAGGGGAATGGCGGGTCGGAAGGAGGGGACATGTACTCCTCTATGGGTGGCATCGGTAAGGCGCTAAACAACCGAGACTCTCCTTGAGGCCACTCGAAAGGTGGCTGTGGCACAAATGATTCTGCCGTTAGAATTGGGTCTGGCGTGACAGCACTCCCTGATTGGCTTGGATCCTCCAATCCAAGCACGTCGACTGGAATCTCTTCGTTTCTGACGAATATCTGCGGAGGGTTAGTCAGCCAGTCTACCCCTTCAGCCCACATTGCCTCTATCCTCTCCCGAATGCACTGTAACTCTGGAGTATCGCTCGCTTTATACATCTGATACAATCTTTCATTGCGATCCAATGATCGCCTTGCCTCTGCCTCTCTTCGAAGATCCTCTGGATCCTGAGAGTCTCTCGGAGGACTCCACCGGCTAAAGACCCCCTTTCTCGGGTGTGCCGCCCTCTCTCGGGCAGCCTCTATAGGGGATCGGGTTGGCCAGTTGCAATGCCAGTCACTGAAACATGTGTGGCTTGCGCAAATCACGCCATCCCACTGGTATAAGCGTGAGGGCCACCCAAAGCTTGCCTGGTACAGGGTCTCTTGATGGGGAATTGCGTCACATACTGCTTGGGGGGTGATTGTGAGGAGTACTTCGGCCTTTAGTCGTGCTAGGCTGTAATAAAGCTCTACCAGGCGATCCGTTCGTGGATCACGTACCTTGTACTCCTCATAACCCCTGATTTGCCGTGCCCTGTCACAGATTCTCTGGGGTACTTCCCGTTCCGCATTCAGTTGGCGGAGAAGGTCTTCGCACTCTGCCCAAAAAAGAATGCCTCGCGGGGAGAAAGCGATAATGGATCGCTTGAGTGGATCCTGTCTTAAGGCGCCCGCATCATGTAAGGCATCTAAACGCTGGTGCTGACTGGCGACGCAACAGAAGTTCCGCGCTCCTGGGACGTACCATTGGTCTCCTTGAAACTGTCCAACGTTGTCGGAAGTGGAGGGCCGGGCATCCACGAGAGGATTGAAGTGTAGTTCGAACTGGCTTTGTTGATCGCTTAGGGATGTCTTTAGGGCCTCCCCGACCGCTTCGATATGTTGCTGTTCGAGTGCGATATCAGGAAGGGGGTGAGTAGAATAATAGAGCCAATCTACCAGCCGGTTACGTGCTATGGTTTGTCTGTCCGAATCTGAAATTGGAGGTGAGTCATATCCTGTGGACCCGATTGAGGTGTTAATTGTTGAAATCAATCCAAGAGCAGATAGACCTAAGGTCGCTAGTATGCGGATCCCTTGATTGCCCTTTCTATTGCGTTTTCGACAGTGTCTGCCGGGTAATAATTTTGTGGTCATTACGTCTCTCCGTTGAAACATAGGATAAGTTATCCTAATTATCTGTGTGAGGGATACTTTAATTTATGGCCCTCGGAAAGTCAAATACTTAGTGAGCTCCGCTGGGTTATTATATTCACTTCGACTCCAGCAGCTTGCCGGCGCGCTTTGATATGGTAGCAAGTTCTACTAGATAACCCTTGGTTTCTTCGTGGTCCTGCTCGGGGCGGCTCAGGAGTACATTTCTACAGTTGGTTGAGCACCCTTTCCAGGGGCGGCCGGTGACATGTGTATATACGGCTGCCGTAGAGGCTTGTACCGAATGAAAATGGGGCATGATGATTCCCATGAGAAGTATGCCCAGGGTTGGGATGGACCTCTTTCTGTTGCGATCCCTGGTGAGGGTTGAATTGGAGGACTTGGGCTGTGATAATTGCTTGCCCGCTCTTCCTCGCTCTTTAAATTTAAGGTTAAACATTAAACTACTCCTATACTTGTTTTCGGCGGCTATTGTAGATCTTTATTCTGCGGAAGCCAAGGCTTAAATTTGTGTTTATCTTGCGATTAGCTAGCATTATGATTGGTATCACTCTAAAGATCCAATCTTCCTTCTTTGCAACAGTATTTTTGCTGCGTTGGTTTCGGCTATTTTTCTAGATTTGCCTTTGGCACAGGCCGTTTGGTTGCTAGCTTGAACCTGTACCAAAAACTCCGGCTCATGACTTGGTCCCGTGGTCTCGATCAATGTGTAACATGGAATTAAGCCTGTTTCTGCTTGAGTTATTTCCTGTAAGACCGTTTTTGGTTCCATCGAATCTTCGTCATAATTAACTATTAAGGGACTCCACAAATTGTTCACAACTTTTTTGACTTCATCGTAGCCTCCTTCGATGAATATTGCTCCTAGCAAGGCTTCCACAGCATCCGCCAGAACCGTTTTGTTTGATTTTAAATGTTGTCCGGCCGTTTGAATTTCATCAGGTAAGTTGATATTTAGGCCAATTTCATAACATGATTGGGCGCAGACGAATGCCGATTGCATCCTTGCCATTTCTCCTTCTCTCGTCGGGAAATGAAGATAAATATACTCTGAAATGACGAGTCCTAGAACCCTATCTCCAAGAAATTCCAAGCGCTCAAAGTCTGTAGCTCCGTATTTAAGACTAGAATGTGTCAAAGCCTTAGATAATAAGCCCTTATTTTTAAATCGATAGCCAAGCTTTTGCTCTAACTCAGCAAATTTACCTCGTTCAAAACGTACTTTTGTCATCGTATAGCGGTAAAGAATCTCTCAAATCTCATTGAAAAGACCCACTTTAGGACTTCATAGATCTCGCAGCTTGAGGAAAAGAACAAGCACTCAGCGCGTCCCAGGATACAATCTAAAGGAATAAACCCGACGGCTTCCAGGACGCGACTATCCTGAGAGTTATCCCGGTTATCTCCCATCATGAAATAGCATCCTTCTGGGACGTAATACGGGCCAACGTTATCGAGTGCTCCATCTCCAAATGCATATTTCTTTATTATTACATGTTCGCGTCCATTCGGTAACTTTTCAATATACTTTCTATATATCACGTATTCATCTTTCTCGATGATCGAATACTCTCCATCTTCCTTTAATTCGGCCGGTTTATCATTAATGTAAACTATTCCATTTTTTAATTCTATTTTATCTTTCGGCAATCCAATAACGCGTTTGATATAGTTCTGATTTTTGTCTTTCTCATTCCTGAAAACGACAACATCACCCCGTTGTGGTAATTTATCAGAATGTAAGTCTCTACCTATTTTTGGTAGAGGAAAGGTGAACGTTCCGATGCGGAACGAATCATTCGAGTATCCGTAACAATATTTGTTAACAAGCAAAAAATCCCCCACTAATAAGGTAGGAATCATTGAGCCAGATGGAATTTTGAACGGCTGATATAAGAAAAAACAAAATAGGGAAAAAGACGTTAAAACCAGCAACCATTCCTTTACGTTCTTCCAGATAATATGCCAATTCATAATAATTTCTCAGGAATTTTATAAATAATACCACTGGCACTCATTGTAACACCGTTCTCTAATCGATGCTAGATTCAGAACGGTCAACGGATCGATATGGGATCGGCGTCGCAAAAGCTATTCCGCGATGAATCTAATTGTGGCCCGAAGAGGTCAGTCCAGTCCAATTGCCTCGGGAGCGGATGAGAGGCCAGGTAGCACATTCCTGCGCCTCTCCCCCTAGGGAATTCATCAAAAACTTAGGTTGTGTTTGAGTAAAATATCAGCAACCTCTGGATGCGAATCCTACATCATTTGCAAACTTTCTCAGCGCTTCCAATTCAGCACTAGCATTACGATTTTCCAGTTGTAAGTCCACATACAGAGACTCCATTCTCCGAAACTCTGCATCTCTAGCTTCGAGGGCCGTTTCAATCGGTCGAAGCCTGTCTGTTTCCAAAATGAGAGTGTCGCGCTGTATTTCCAGGGTATCAATTTCCTTTCGCGCGGCTCTTAGATCTGCTTCAATTTGCTCCGTTCTATCAATTTGTTTCTGCATTCTTTGTTGGTGCATGTCTGCGGCCCGCAGCGCTATATCCTGTTTCCCTTTCTCGGTATTCTGGTTCTTAATGATCTCATTCAGCGCATCAATTTGAGATTTAGCATTCTTCTGCAATTCGTCCATACGGCGAGAGTAATCTTGGCTTAGAGAGTGATATTGGGCCGTAAGCGCTGACATTTGATCTTTAAGCTGCAGTAATTCATTTTGTAGTCTCGAATTTTCAAGTTGAGTCCTCTTAATCTCATCGAGAGTAAGGGTTGGAGAGCTTCCCGCAACTGATGGCTGCAGGAACGCAGACGCAAAGCTAGGGCCTCCAGGCGGATTAGAACTCATCGGTAGACCAAATGTGGAAGGTGCCGGAGGTATACCTGGAGAACAATATGACCATGCACCTCCGGCGGCTCCTGCTCGCGTCACGTTCCCAGTGAGAATTAGTGATAAGAATATTAAACTTAATTTTTTCATTTTGATTGCCTCCCCTGTAATTAATTCTGATGCAACAATGCATCATTAAAAAAATCCTACTATGCGATTAGTTCACGGTCAATCTTTATTTATCCAGTATTTAGTTAATATTTTGTTAAACTCAATTAGTTAATTAGATTTATTTGACAAAATGAAATCGACTGAGATCTTTAGACAATGTGAATACAATGCGATTCAGAATCGACCATTGTATAATGTGACATGTGCATTTCATGATTCTCGCCATTTTTTTAGAATGTTGTACTACCTAGTTGATGCGTTTACGAATGAACCCTTTAAAGGGAATCCTGCCGGAGTGTGCATTGTTGACGATTATCCTCCTTCTTTCGAAATGCAGAAACTGTCGACTTATCATAATTGGTCTGAAATAGCTTTCGTGAAGCATTTAACCGAAAACAGATTTTACATAAGATGGTTTTCTCCTGCCGATGAGGCTCCATTATGTGGTCATGCGACTCTAGCCGCTGCACATATATTATTTTCTCGTAGAATGGCGCCACTTAACTCTATAATTTTTGAATACAATTCTGGTATAATCGGAGCCGTATTAAATAGTGATGAATTTATTACATTGTCATTTGCCGTTAAGCCAGTATATAAATGTAATAATCCGCCGTTTTCAACTAAAGCAATCCTTGGTATTGAAAAGTACGTCGAAATCTTAAAAGATGATCTAATTTACGTAATCGTTTTAAATTCTGCTGATGATATTATTAGGGCAATGCCGAATTTTGATGCAATTAAAGAAATCGAATCTCGAGCAATCGCAATTACCAGTGCTGGGAATGGCGATTTTGATTTTAGCTCCAGATATTTCGCCCCACGAGTTGGTATATATGAAGATCCAGTCTGTGGATCAATGCATTGTCGGCTGGCATATTATTGGAAGTCAATTCTAGGAAAATCCAAATTCAGGGCATTTCAGGCATCACGACGCACGGGGACACTTAACATCGAAATCGTTGAAGATATCGTCAAAATAACTGGAAGTGCAGTAACGATAGGAACATTTAAAAATTACCACACAAAATATCCCGCGCCGTTATTCACGCATTCAGCTCATCTTTGATTTTCTTGGGAACTCGACGTCTTTTAACGACCGTATTATCACTAGCCTCTTGATTAGTGGGCACGACCGATTCGCGATCGGCAGGCGCAACCGATTCATTAATTTTTTCGGTAGACTTTGCGCGAAATTTACGATTCTTCGATAATTTAATAACTGTTTCTGGAGTTTCATTCACGGGTGGAGGATCGACAGGAATCTCTTGAACCTTTTTATCCTCAATTTTGTCGATCTTTTCAGAAGAATATTGCGCAACATGATCTCTAACTTTCCTTTGATCTCGAAAATTGCTGAATTTCTCCGAAATGATTCTTGAATAGTGCTCTGCGATTTGGAGATTGTATTCAGATAGAATCCTATCGCCCGACAAAGAGGCATCTTTAGCAGCCAATAAGAACTTAGTCCTCAAATTCTGATAATAAGCCCTGCCCTTGAGATTAAGTTCTTTCTTCATACAATGCAGCGGCCAAAGGAAAAATAATCACAAAACTATATTACCATAAAAAGCACAAAAAGAGGAGACCGAGGTACAAAAAATGTAATAAAAATCACCTCAGAGCTCCTCAAAAAAAACATCAATTTTAAATTCGATACCTACTTCTTCCCATTTTTATCAGGCTCTGCGGCATCGATTTTTTCTGGAGTAGTCACGGCGTCTGAACCGCTCGCAGCGGATGAGGTATCTAGCTTTGCGGCAAGTTGAACTGCATCCGTAGTCTGAACCATCTCCATCTTATTCGGTGCGGTGCTAATGAATATAGCCGGAACTACCGGAACTTCTAATCCTTCTGCCATGACACCGTTACTGGCTATCTTTTTATCTCCTTCTGATAGCAATGGTTCAATTTCTTTAAAGCTGAGACCAACAACTTTTAGCGCTTTCTCGATCGCATCTTTGTCGGTAGCTTCTCCATTACTCGTTACGGACTCGATGAATGCTAACGCCTTCTCTGGGCTTTTTGCGTAAACGGCGTAATACACCTTACCTAACAGAACTGAATCTTCTCCCAATACACCAACAGGTAGCACCGCAAATTTTACATTGGTGCCAGATTTTATGAGTTTGATCATACTATTCTGGAATTCGATACAATGTTTACACATTGGATCAAAGAAACAGATTACCAATTGCTTAGAGTCTGTTTTTCCGAAACATAACGCTTTATTGATGATATCATTTTTTTGAGTCAATACCTTAGCGGCAAGTTGATTAACGGCATCCTCTCTTTTCTTCGCGATTCCTTCTCCCATAGCATCCATCAATAATTGAGGATTCTGTCTAATGATATCGAGCACGCCAGATCTAATTCTTTCATCAAGACCTGAATCCAAACTTGGCGCCTTTTCCTTTTTCGGGCAAAAATACGCCGCGATTGCGACCAATAGGGCCAAAATCGATACTATTGTTCCGAACTTGCAACAATTACCTGAACCTTTACCTTCCATAATGTTCACTGCAAAATTAAAATATCCTGGATACAATCTAATTCTACATTCGGTAAATGGCAAGAGAGAATCGGAAATCCACTCATCAAAGCTCTGGCATGCGTTGAAAATAAGTCAAATTAGGTCAGAATTGGATAAAAATTCTCTCTCGAAGTGAGGTTTCAACCTCTGCATCTTTTACTCCAGTGGCTCTTCTGATATTTCGACTAGAGATGGCTCGTCCTCTTGCGAATTTTCAGTCGATTCAAGGATCTGCTCAACTTTTTCGTGCGTAGCATCTTTTTTACTTTCTGTTTTGTTTTCGATTTTTCTTGATTTTTCTTGGTTTTTTTTAATTTTTCTTGGTTTTTTTCTTTTTGGCCTAATATTTTTTTGCTCAATAGTTGCGAATTGATTACTCTCGCTATCATTAATTGTAAATTGATTACTCTCGCTATCATTCTCTCCGACGACTTCTGCTTCCTGCTGAATTATATCCGGATTGTCGAGATTTGTTTCAGAAAAACGCGTGCTCAGAACTGCTTCATTGGCGACAGATATAACCGAGCTAGATATTTCTGGCATTTTACCAGGCGGTGCTAGCGGAATCTTAACCACCGAAGTAGATGGATCTCCGGGTTTTTTGGGAATACATGCCGAAACTCCAACGTATATTTTAGAAACCTTCGCATTACTTAACGGAACTTTAAAACACAATACCACCTGATTATGAGATGCCTGATCTGGATTCGAAACTTCCGCTCTGTACTTTTGGAGAAACCGTAGTACGGCCCAATTTCCTACACATTGCACCGTAGAACTCGTTTCATTCAATATTAAGTCTGGATCATTGGGATCGTAAATGGGGTAAGGAGCTTGTTCATCGCCCTTTGCCCATCTAAAGGAAATTTCTATTGGTTCCCCAAAATACCAAATTGCCATTTTATCTGGTGTTATTGGCTCAATCTTGGCATCATTATTTGGTCTAAACACACGATCGACCAAATAATCTGTATTTGTTTCTTCTCGTTTGTTAATTGCAAAATCTATCTCGAGACTGATCTTGATTCCATCTCTCTGATTAAGTCCCAAAGAATCTCCGAAAAATAATCTAATTTCATGGATTTTTTTCAAAAACTCATATGGATTCGAAGCATCCCCTCCGAGTTGATATATTTGATCTAGAATAGCTTCAGGAAATCCACCATACTCATCGTACATCTTAAAAAATTCCAGAACAGCGTCTAAGTCCGCATCATTTGAAGTTCTTTGAGATTTAGCGTAATTACTAAACGGAAATCGGCCATCAAGGTGTTTTGTATAGTAATCTCGCAAAGCTTTGTATCTTTCGATATTGCGCCTCCTAATTAAGATCTCAGCTCGCGACAATATACCTCTTTTAATCTCCCTAATTATGTTGAGAAAATAATCACCAGAGCGGCCATTAATATCTTCGCGAGATATCTTGGAAGTGATATTGTCCAATGTATACCCATTTAACGTAGTTTTAATAAATCTCTCCATCGTCGCGACAGCGCTCCCGGGATTCTTTTTTCTGAAACTTCTAACGTTTTCAACAATTCTAGTCCATTTAGTCAAAAAGGTATGTTCTCCATAATTTTGATCATAAATTACTTCTGAATTCAAGAAATCGACGATAATTCCTGCGAAATCTAGAGCCAATCTTTCGATTACACTACGTTGTAATTGGATATAAAGCGACAATTCCTCTGAATCGGCAGCGGAAAAAGCAAGAAATCCAGCTCCTTGTTCACCATTCCAATACCTGAAACTCAGATCCTGCGGGCAGTATGGCCGTTGTTTGTCCAAAAGGGAATCGACATGTTTCAAGAGAGAAAACGCAACCTTGTTTAAAACTCCTCTCAAATTTCCGAAGACAAAACTTAATTTATCATCACGCAGTATCTTCAGCAAACTTACGAATTTCGGAGCCACTTCCTTGAGTTCAGCGACTTGCTTTTGTAAAATTTCTTCAGAGGTTAATTCGGAAGTCATGGCGGCCGGAGCATCGACGATGCTCTGAGATTTTGCAATCGTACCGGCGATCACTGCACTCATATTGGCCTTCGCCGCGAGAAGAATACCCTCCTGCATCGATCTTGGAAAATCTTTAATCGTTGTTGTAGAAAATTTTACGAAACTTTGCCCAATTTCGTGAGCTCGCTGGACCAGCTCATCGTCCCAGAAAAACATTTTTCCTTCTGGAATTTCAGTAACCAATCGATAATTAACTGGGACTTCCATGAATGGCTCAGAACATAGTGCCGTTAAGCTACGCTCCATGAGGAATATCCCGCTGCTGGGTTGTTTTTTATCTTCCTTACCCACCTTCACAAGGCCCGAATCTCGATTCAGCATATCATTAAATTCAGAGATCTTTGATTTAAGATATCCAAAATTAATTGCCGTAACATTGAGGAGTTTTTGAGCAATATCTTTCCCGAACAATACCTCTATCCCATCCAAGAAGCCGTCGAATTCTTTGTCGGGAGTAAATATGTCGTTATCTAGCCAAGTCTTTCCCTCTTCACCAAGTTCTTTGCACACCCCCTCTAAGTCCTTCGCAAAATTTCGTAATTCGCTAAGGTCTGGGACTTTCTTGATTTGCTGGTGAGCTAATTGATCGATGAATCTATTAAGCATCGAAATGATACTGTTTTCAGATTTAGACGTGAAAATTGTGTCGAGATATGCTTGAAATAAATTGATTAAAACATTATAAGCCGTCTGTCTATACGGTGTTAAATTAATCGGAGGGAATGGTGTATTCATTAAAATCTTCCGAAATTGCTGATAACTTTCCAAAAATTCTTTTGGTAAGCATCCATGAAAAGTGTATTCAATCAAATCACTTAGATCGTGCGGATCTGCTGATGTCCTGAGAGAATCGAATCTCTTTATATTTTTTTCAAGTTCAATTAATCCGAAAATATATTCTTTTAGAGTCGTGTATTCTTTGCTATTACGAGGGTTGAGGACTTCTGATATATCAGTTGAACGATTAATTGATTTCATATTAAGAAGGGTCCGGGCTCGCAGTAAAAGGTTCATGTATATCGTCCGTACGATGACTTTTTGATACGATACTCTGAGAGTTTCTTTAAGGTTACTATCGATTGATCCAAACCATGATGCCGGAACAAATATCGATGAAAATCTGGCAAAATTAATTTGATGCATCATCGATAATAGTTGACTCGTGCATTCGGCAAGTATTTCATTCCCGTTGTCATCCAAGTTTTTAAAAGTTAAATCGCTCGCGCTTTTGATTAGTGAGGAGATTTTAAACAGAGAAGGATATAACGAATCTTTGCTATGTTTTAATTTATCTTTGGCGCTAAAAAGACCATAACTACCAATCACTACAAAAGCTGCCGTCGAAATTTTAGCTACAAAAATTGATTTATTGGTTTGATGGATTTTTGATAGCACTGGAGTCGCCATCCCGTCTTCCATAAAAATCTTCTTCAGTAAGAGATCTTCAAAGAAAAAAATCTTTTTTGGAGCAAATTGCTCATTTACGACAGATGCCGTCGTACTTCCGGCTTCATTAACATCGGCATCTGGAGTGCCCATAATCGCCATAGTCTCTCCAGTGTGATTCAGATGATCGAACTGAAGAAGCGGGACCATTTTACTGTCACCGGTAAAATAGAATCCTCGAAAATAAAATCTTTCTTCGATGGAAGATGCTTTGAAAATTGTTTCGATATAGCATTTTAGAGATTCTTTGACTGTCAGTAATTCGCTGGGAAAAACAAAAATTCCATCTCGTGTAGTTGTCACAGAGTTTTCCGAAAATATCTCCATCCTAATTTCGTTGAGTTCGTCCTCAAAGCTTGCAAACGCATCTTCGAGAATTCTAGTTGTAAAGACCGTATTACTCGAGAATGGAGAAGACCACCCGAGCATATTCGTCCTATTTCTAACAGGAATTTCGGAACAAAAACTCTGAAATCCTGGCACGATATCTGTCTTCGTAATGACTACGTACACCGGTAATTTCATTCCCAAATAATTTTGGGCAAAATTTAATTTCCTGGCGATAAAAAGAGCACGTTTTTTTATCTCTTCTGGCGAAAGTTTACTTTTTCCGTATAGCTCATCAACCGGAATCGTTAAAATCAGTCCATTTACTGGTTTTGCATTTCGATATCGAGTGAGCATATTAAGGATAATGCTCCAACTTCTCTCGTCAGCATTAAACCCAGTTTTTGGGAGAAAGACGGATCCCTTGATGTCAAGGAGAACGCCATTTTTTAGAAACCACCAGGTACAGTTGGAATTTCCCTCTTCATCATCGTGAATTTCCTCGTGTGTGAATCCGCTCAGCAGTGACGATTTCCCTGATCCTTCCGTTCCAATCACCATATACCATGGCAATTTGTATTTGTAGCCTATTCCAAGCGATGATTTAAGAAAATCCATAGTCTTGAAGAAGGAATGGACTATGCTATTAACCTTTATATATCCCTTTTTAATGAAATACTGATTTAACCATTCTCCGATCGGGGGCGGCTTTGTAGCATTTTCATCGATTTGAGGATCTTCATCTTTAGCACCTTCATCTCGAATTGCAGATGGTGGTAAATCGACCACCCTCTTCGCCTTTACTTCCGCTCGCTTCATTGAAATCAGTGTAAATATCGTGACGAGAAGCATCGCCAAGAAGGCAATCGATAGAATGACGGCTATTAAAACGGGTAGCGAAAAAGGGCCGTCCGTTATCCAGCTCGTAAAATTATCTAAAAAATTCATATCAGCGACCCATGCTTTGTTTGATCGATTATTTTTTCGAGAATGTCTCCAATTTCATCGGTAATACTGTACCAAATGCAGTATGAAATGATTATATAGATAAAAATGACTGTCGTTATACACCATGACCAAAACCTCGAATCCGGTAAAACTGCATTATTATTTTCAGAATCTGTATATTCATAACACGACTCGATCATCCGATGACGACCAGGATAAAATAATCTTGATGATTTGCTGTGAAGAACGGAATAAAGGCGATCCTTATACCAGGCGATGTGATCGCTTGAGCCATCGAGATCTCTATATCGCCCCTTGAATCCGAGACTTAATGACATTAAGTATAGAAATGCCATTTCATCGTTATCTAAGGTATAAATAATTTCATCAAGCATTTTAAAAAATTTATCTCCGGCTACTTCTGATTGAAATAATTGCTTTTCCAGAAGAGAAAATCTCCAATATTTTGCTCCATCCCATCTCAGATTGATAAAAACTTCATCCGCCAGAATTGTCATGATATATTTGGTATCAGTGATAAAATGAGGCGGTAGTTTTGATTTCACGGAAATCATTTCGGAAGCTGAACTTATAACTGTTATTAATTTTTTTTGAATCGTAACGATAGATCCCTCGACTTCATTCTGCATTTTTAATTCGCTCTCGCTGTCACAATTGTCAGAATCGGGAGGATCTTGAGAAGGAGGAGTGAAATAAAGGCTTAATGCTCTTTCTTTTTGGCGTAATAATTCATAATAAAATGATTGGAACCCGTGCACGATGGCGCTTTCACTAGCAGCAAAACTCACTTAACTTCCTCCGGCTCCTTCCCTAGGCAAATATAAAATCATTTCGATTGGTCTTGAATTTGAGTTATCTCCAGGATTAAACACATGCATATTCTGTTCTCCTTTGATAAATCTCGGATTTATGTCGATCTCGAACACGGCGACCCCAACACCCGGCAAAATATTTGATACAATTTCTCGTTTCAAAAGCGCTCTTTCTGAACCCTTAACCCGATTCATCCTGACAATTTCAAGCGCAAAATCAGAGACAATCACGGCATTTTCCATCCATTTTTCGAGTTCAGATATATTTGCCGATTTATCACCTCGTATTCCAACATAAATTTTTCCAGACGTACATTTTTCGAGCTCACCGGCAGATAAGTAGTGATAGAAGAATCTATCTTTATTATTAAATCGAATGACCGTAAATCCTCTTTCGACGACAGAAACATAATGTTCTATCAATCTTATAACGCCATATATACGATCATCGATATCGCAATGATCGTATGGCTGCATTACGGGAGGAATTTCCGTAGGAATTAGAGTCGCGACCTGCCCCAAGATAACGGCTAATTGGTGATACAATTCGTATGGACGAATTTCGTTGCTATATACCAATGCCTCAAACCCTGGTAGAGTGGCCACTATCTGTGATAGAATACCTTGAGTGTCGGATGCTACCGTGTCTGAAACGACATTCTTCAGCTTTTCTGCCAGGAATACTGATTTTTCCCTGAGCATCTGTAATAAGGACAGGCATTTCTGCCAAAGTGGGAAATGTTTTTCTATAAAAAAACACGGTGGGGTCCAGTTTCTAACTCCGTAAACTCCATCGAAAAATATGATCTTGCACAATGGAAACCCTATGCAGAATTCTGGCAACTCCTTGCCGATATGCAAAAAGGCATTTGGGAAAAGTCTCGGAATCTTGACGCAATTGTCCTTAATATTGTCATCGGGCACTGGATATCCTTCAACAGAATAAAAACGAGCCGGGTTTCCCAAGACCGGAGAAATACCATCCGAACTACCGGCGATTGCAAGGAATATGGTGGCCTCAGACTCTCCCTCAGGTAAAAACTCAGCAACGTCAATTTCTAGTGGTTTCAGTCCCTTAAATTTTTCCGGGAAGAAGCTGAAAACAAGCCCATCCTGAAAAACGGCCTCAATTTCGTTAATCCGATACAATCCGTCGGTTAGGGCTACCTTATCGGTCCTAAGACGCCGAATCCCAAAATGATTCGAAGAAAGTAACCGAACATGAGTCGCTAAGATCTGGAAATTCCGAAGATCATTTTGCTGGAAATGATGCTGAGAAAGGAGCATGCCTTCATGCCAATTAATACCAAGCGGAATCGGAAAAATCTGCTCAAACTTGCTGCTCATAATTCTTCCGTTAAAACCTAAAAGCATGCTCTATGTGCAAGCTGATTTTATTCAAAAATCAAGTAAATTCATATCTCTTTGTTTCCTTTTTGAATAATCATTCGGAAAATGAAATCTCCAAGACTAAGACGCATGGAAATCTGAGTACTTCAGAGCGGCTGCGTTACGTGCTATTATCCGCTTAGTGAATGTATTCGTGAGGAATCGATTTGAAGTTATTCGTTCCAGAAAAAAGCAAAAAACACGGACAAAGAAACGATAAAGTCGCTACGAAGATTCGTGAATGTCTCGCTATGTCCATGTTACGCGGTGACTTTCCCGTGATCTCTCGGCAGAAGAATGCCTCGATACCTCCGTGCCAGATTACTCTAACGTACGTCGAATTATCGCCAGATTTGAAGTATGCAACAGTATTTTTCACATTATCTGACGATCTTAAGAAAGTTGAGGCATTAACATTTTTCGAATTACAGACAAGTTATTTTAGGAGCTTGATAGCAAAGCAGATGCAGTTGAAGTTCGTTCCCAACCTCGTATTTAAAATCGACGAATCGGTGGAGTATGCAAAGAAAATCGAAGATCTGCTGAAACATTGATTTCGCCAGATAAATATTTTATCCCACTTTCAAAGAATCAACAGGGCGGAAAGGTTCGATTTCAGGTCGTTGATCGATAGGTTCGTTGTCGATGTCACGCAGCGTATACCCTCTCCCCCAAATTGTTTCGATGAAATTGAGGCCGCCGGTTAGCTCAGCAATCTTCTTTCTGAGTTTGCAAACGAAAACATCGATAATTTTCACCTCTGGTTCATCCATGCCTCCATATATATGATTTAGGAAAGTTTCTTTGGCCAAAACGGATCCTTTTTTCAAGGCTAGCAATTCGAGAATAGAGTACTCTTTTCCGGTCAATGACATCTCCTTGCCGTTGATTCTCACACATCTTTGTTTCAAATCAACTTCTATTGGGCCAATATTAATGACAGAAGAGGAATGCCCAGAAGTCCTTCGAATAATCGCATAAATTCTCGCCAACAATTCAACCTTACTGAACGGCTTCGTCAAATAATCATCGGCTCCCATCGTCAAGCATTTTACCTTATCGTCGATCGAACTCAATCCAGATAAAATAACTATCGGAGTCATATTTTTAATCGCTCTAATTCTAGCAATAATCTCAAAACCATCAATATCTGGCAAAACCAAATCTAATACGACGGCCTCGTAATCATAGAATTTCAACATCTCCAAGGCTTCAGTTCCAGTCGTAACGAGATGGCACAATAATCCATCAGCGGAACAAGCAGATTCGATTCTATGCGCTATACTGACCTCGTCTTCAACGATCAATAACCTCATAAAATATAACCCCCCTCAACAAGCCAGCATTTACGTTAGTGCGCTATACCAAATATATTAACAGATAATTTCAAAAATTTAAATGATTGCCCTCAAAATCTTTTGCAATTTTATGTGAGATACGCCAGTTCCTACCATAATCATCGCGAAAGCGCGTGAAAAGCTTTTTCACAATCAGCGAAGATATTGCTGACAAAAAAACTTCTTGCATAGCCTATCAAAGATAAAAAATTCAAAAGTGATTGATGGATAATTCGACTCTATGATAAACTCGGCAGTATGCGGGCGTAGCTCAGGGGTAGAGCACAACCTTGCCAAGGTTGGGGTCGAGGGTTCGAATCCCTTCACCCGCTCCAAAGGGCTAGCGCTCTTTTAAGTTTAATTTTTTTTGTAGGTATTTCATATGGCCAAAGGTCCCGTCATTACGATTAAGTTGTTAAGTTCAGCCAATACCGGGTATTTTTACGTAACTAAGAAAAATCCGCGAACAAAACCTGAAAAGCTAGAGTTCAAAAAGTACGATCCAAAAATCAGGAAACATGTTATCTTCAAAGAGAACAAGATAAAGTAGCTTCGAATATGGGATTTAACTGCGGAATAGTTGGTCTTCCAAATGTTGGAAAATCGACCTTGTTTAATGCTTTGACGTCCACGGCGGCCGCGGAGGCTGCTAATTACCCGTTCTGTACGATCGATCCGAATTTTGGCAGGATTGCTGTGCCGGATGATAGGTTGTCCGAATTGGCCAGAGTTGCCAGGTCCAAAATGATCTTGCCGACTCAATTGGAATTTGTCGACATAGCCGGAATCGTTAAGGGCGCTAGTTCAGGAGAAGGATTGGGCAATAAATTTCTTTCCAATATAAGGGAGACTGACGCGATTCTTCATGTCGTTAGATGTTTCGACAACGATGATATCACCCACGTTTCTGGTAAAATAGATCCAGTTTCCGATGTGGATGTCATCGAAACGGAACTCCTCTTAGCCGATCTCGAAAGTACCGAAAAAAGAATGCCAAATCTTGAAAAAAAAGCAAAATCCGGAGATAGACAGTCTAAAGATTTTCTAGAAGTATTGCTTGCGGTTCATGAGGTCCTCAAAGCCGGACAACCGGCTAGTAGTGCTAAAATTCAAGATGGTAAGGGGGATATTCTCAAACAGTTACAGCTAATCACTACGAAACCGATGATGTATGTCTGCAATGTTTCAGAGTCCGATGTGATATCAGGAAATGCTTATACTAAAATGGTCATTGATCGGGCCTATGGTAGACCGATAGTTACAATCTCTGCCGTTATTGAGTCTGAAATCGCCTTACTCGATTCAGAAGCAGAAAAAATAGAATTTCTAAACAGCATAGGATTGGATTCGACGGGACTAAGTCGTATCGTTAGGAGTGGATATGATTTGCTCGGACTGATGACCTATTTCACGGTGGGGCCGAAAGAGGCCAGAGCATGGACCATAAAGAAGGGAACGAAAGCTCCTGAAGCCGCCGGGGTGATTCATACAGATTTCGAGAGAGGATTCATTTGTGCCGAAACTCTCTCCTGGCGAGATTACATCGAATACGGTGGTGAACATGGAGCCAAACAACATGGAAAATTAAGGCTTGAGGGTAAGGAGTATATTGTTCAAGATGGAGATGTAATGAATTTTAGGTTTAATGTTTAGGGGGAG
This sequence comes from Holosporales bacterium, assembly GCA_031268935.1. Taxonomy (GTDB): domain Bacteria; phylum Pseudomonadota; class Alphaproteobacteria; order RUG11792; family RUG11792; genus JAIRNI01. The sequence continues at coordinate 36,631 of JAIRWL010000011.1, forward strand.
CTAGATTTGTATATACAATCATTACGTTTAAAGAATGGATTGACGGTCGCGACCGATAGTATCAGTAATTTTGAAACTGCATCGATTGGTATTTTTGTTCATATTGGCTCGGTAAATGAATCGAATTTCCAAACTGGGTTATCGCACTTTCTGGAGCATATGGCATTTAAGGGAACCACCAAGCGTACGGCCATCGAAATTTCACGAGCTATAGAGTCAGTTGGTGGACATATGAATGCATATACGAGTAAGGAAGTTACCGCTTATCACGCAAAGATTTTGAAAGAAAATATTGATCTTGGAATTGATATTATTACTGATATCATTTCCGATTCTAAGTTCGATAAAACAGAATTCGATAAGGAAAAATCGGTCGTTATTCAGGAAATAAAGCAATTAAATGATACGCCAGATGATTTAGTATTCGACATGTTTCAGTCAAAATGTTTTGATGGAGAAAAACTTGGAACGCAAATTTTAGGCAGCGAAGAAGAAATTAATTCTTATACTCCTGATGATTTGGCAAATTATTTGCGATCAAAGTATTCGGCAGATAAGATGATCTTATGTGCAAGTGGAGGAATAAAACATGATGATGTAGTTTCTCTAGCAGAAGAATTTTCCTCTCAAATGCCAAGTTTTGAAGTTGAAAAACCTGATACACAAAAATATAAGGGTGGATTTATATTCAAGAAGAAGGATCTGGAGCAAACTCATATGGTCTTGGGATTTGAGGGATTCGGTAGTACAGATCCCATGAGATACGATCTGTTTGTAATATCGACGATTCTTGGATCTGGAATGTCTTCGAGACTATTTCAAGAGGTTCGCGAAAAAAGAGGATTAGTATACTCAATTTTTTCATTTACATCGAGTTATAGAGATACGGGTACCTTTGGAATTTACGCTGGTTGCGAGGATGATAAGACCCCGGAAGTAATAGACATTGTTAAAAGCGAATTCGAAAAATTTTGTGATACTCTGGATGAGGACGAAATACGAAAGGCCCAGACTCAGATCAAGGCATCAATCTTAATGGGGCTTGAGAGCTCGTCCTCTAGAATGGAAAGGATGGCTCATCAGTTCTTACAGCAAAATAAATTCTTTACTCCTAAGGAAATAACAGAGAAAATTGACGCCGTAAACAAAGGATCGATTGCCGCAGCCGCCAAGCGGATTTTTGGATCCAATCCCACTCTAGCGGTTATTGGAAATGTAAATGGAATCGAAAATCTTTACAAAGATTTCCTCTAAATGGATTACTGGAATTGGTATCTTTTTAGCTGGATGCAGCTCTGTTAAAACTCCGGTTGGACCAACGTGTGTCTCATGTAAACCGTATGTAGTCAGGGGGTCCCGGTACCATCCTCAGACGTTTTATGAGTATGATGAAGTTGGCTTCGCATCTTGGTATGGGGATGATTTTCATGGAAAGAGCAAGGCTACGGGTGAAAGATTCAATAAGATGGCCATGACGGCTGCTCATAGGACGCTCCCAATTCCATCGGTGGCTAAGGTGACCAATCTAAGGAACGGAAGGTCGGTTATAGTTATCATCGACGATAGGGGGCCTTATTGTTATACGGGCCGCATCATCGATCTTTCATATGGAGCAGCCCAAGTTCTGGATTTGCATAAATACAAACCATCGAAAGTAAGAGTGCAAACACTGGTCGCGGATAGCTTTAAATTGTCGCTTTACATTGCGAAGCACTGCAAGAGGAGGAAGGATCCACTCGGACGGACATGGTCTCAGCTGTATTTTCAAGAAATCTTAGGGATAGGCCCTGGTTCCCCGGTCGGCCCGAAACGAAATATCGCATTCGAGACCCATAGCAAGAAGCCACCGCAAATAGTTAAACCCCTTTCAGATAATAAGAAAAAAAAGCTTCGGCAGCCAAAATCCCAACAACTTGGTCGGTTTTTAAAAATGTAAGTTGCGCCCTCGAATATAGGGACTAAGCCGCGTAGTAGATTCACGGTGCTGGCCCCCTGGGGGCGGCCTGCCCAGCTTTTTTTCTATAGAAAAAAAAGCTGGTGGCAGCGAAACGCTGCCTGCAATTTTTTTTTACCAAGAAAAAAAATTGCGCAGGCCGCCCCCGGGTGATGTATCCAGTAAGCCACACTACATCTTCTTTCCACGTGAGTAGAGGGGGCCATGTGAAAAAAAATTAAATCACCACCGTTGATGATCTGCGTATATAATACCAAAAATATAGAACCCTAAAGGCTGAATGTTCGACATTCGTGACGACTCTAGAGTCATACACTTCATAGGACTCGGTGGAATTGGAATTAGTGGTCTCGCCGAGATTTTACATTCTATCGGGTATAAAATTCAGGGAAGTGATTGTTATCACTCTCAAAACATCGATCGCCTTGAGCGTCTCGGCATTACGGCCTTTATTGGTCACGATAAAACGTATGTCGAAAATGCTGGCATAGTCGTTTATTCTTCGGCCATCAAAAAAGATAATCCAGAATTAATCCGGGCTAGAGAATTGAGAATTCCGTGTCTAACTCGGGCCGAGATGCTCGCTCAGATCGTACGTCTTAAAAAATCTATTGTCGTTGCCGGATCTCATGGAAAAACTACCGTGACATCCATCTGCGCATCCATTTTGGAGATGGCATCGATGTCTCCGACGGTCATTAATGGAGGGATTATCAATGCGTACAAGACGAATGCAAAATTGGGAGATGGCGACTGGGCCGTTGTCGAGTCAGATGAATCCGATGGAAGTTTCGTAACTCTATTCCCAACCATTGGAATTGTAACAAATATCGACAACGAACATTCAAATCATTATGGTTCTTTTGAGAATTTAAAATTAGCCTTTAAATCATTTTTGAGCAATTTGCCATTTTATGGTGCAGGAATTGTGTGTCTTGATGATTCATCGATCGAACGAGTTGTCACCGATATGACCGATAGAAACATAATTACCTATTCGATTACCAAAGATTCGATGTTTCGGGCCATAAATATTAAAAAGACCTCTAAGGGATCAACATTTGATGTGAAAACTTGTGATAACTTTCTGAAAGAAGTTCATATCCCGCTGCTGGGTGACCACAATATCTTGAATGCCTTGGCCGCGCTCGCTACAGCTACCGAATTAAAAATTGATTTAGAAATCGTTAAAACTACCTTAGCGTCGTTTTCTGGGGTCGGCAGGAGGTTCTCCACCATTGGAGTCGTTCAAGGAATTACTTTTATCGATGACTACGCTCACCATCCAACCGAAATCAGAGCGCTCCTGAGAGCCGCAAAACAAAAAACGAATGGAAAGATCCTAATTGTTTGCCAGCCGCACCGTTTTACCAGATTAATTACTTTATTCAAGGAATTCTGCGACTGTTTTGAGGATGCAGATATAATAGTCCTAACAGAGGTTTATAAAGCCGATGATTTGGAAACGTCCGACATTTCATCTCGAGATCTCTACGACGCCTTGTACCATTCCGGGAAGAATGTGCTCTTTGCCGAAGATGAGTCAAGAGTCGCCTCAATTGTAGATGAATCAATAAAGAATAGAATTTTAACGGATGGTGACCTCATTCTATTTGCTGGAGCCGGGAGTATTTCGAAGTGGGCTCACGGTATATATATGGATCTAGCGGATCGATGAAGCAATGGATTTTCGTTGTTGGCATTCTAGGCTCGGGAATAATGTTTCTTATTTCCGGGACATTAATTGGCTACGCCATTCACGAATATGGAGTCCAGTCCATAGCCTCCCAATCTCCCGAGAATCGAGAAAGAAAACCGGAATTGTCAAATATTGACAAAATGGCACTCCTGTCGTCTCAGATCCCCGAATTCAAAATTCCTTTCCAGAAGAAGGAGAGAGCTCCAACTGACGACGCCCTCAACACGGCCAATTCTTATAATAAATCTTAACGATAAGTTTATTCTTCATAGCGCAACGTTAATTATTTCTCAACTTTTATTGTATATCATAACATTGTTAAATCGATAAGTAAGCTCTGGGGAAGTTTTTGAGATATGGGGAGATCTGGATTAGGAAGATTATGTGTTGGGTGTGCGCCGATATTACTCGTCTCTGTCTTAAGCGGGGTGAAAGCAGCCGATTTAAGCCAGATATTGATGCTCGGGGCGATGCCCACTACTCCAAAAATTCAACCAGGAGATGGATCTCCCTTGCCTCAGATTGGGATGCCCACTCCTACAAGAAGTCAACCAGGAGCTGGATCTACATTTACGCTGACAGGGGCCCCAGCTGGATTGGATGCCGGCCATCTTAGTTCGGAGCCGGCTAGTCGGGAGATGCTGACAGCTAAAAGGTGCGAAGACGCTGTTAGGAGTAGCATAATGGATAAAGTTAATGGGGTAGATTTCTCCGGATGCCTGGATTTAGGGGAGAACGGGGATGCTGCCGTGGGGGCCTTTTATAAAGTCTTAGCAGGGACTAATGCTTTCGGCACCTTGTCTACCAATATATATCTTGATTTTTCCTATACTCAGGTCCCCTTAGAGTTAGTCACTAAATGGACGAAAATTTGCGGCGAAGACAATAGGGTGTTGCTGCTGAATGTAGCAAACAACGAAACGATAACCGATGAGTTGATAACTGCCCTGAATTTCCAGAAAATTGCTGGACTTAATCTAGCTAATACTCCCATCACGGATGCTGGCCTCGCAAAAATTATACAATCGATTCAACTTAACGGCATCGGGCCTTTCAGATATCTCAATCTGACAGGTAGCAAAGTCACCGCGGCCGGGATAGAGGCATTGATGAATGCTGTCCGAGCGGCCGGGCAGTTAGAGACCCCATTTACCTTGTACTGGAATAACGATACAGTCTTTCGAGCAGGAGGGGAGGCCAATGAAGCGGTAACCCTTACCTCTCAGGCTACAGCAGTCCCAGCAGTCCCCTCAGAAGTCGCCCCGACCCCTGCGGCATCTCTTCTATCCCTGCCTGGCATCGGGATCGGTCCGGCTGAGGCTCCGACCTCCGGTGTGCCGTTGAGTACTCCCTCCGTTGGGTCTACCGGATCTCCTGGGGAAACCATCCCACCGGTCGTACCCACTATCCCTGGTCTAACTGCATCCGAAGAGAAGGCGGCCCTCGCAGCCCTGAGCTCACTGGATAGCGCCCCCTCCCCGGCTCCGAGCTCCGGCTCGACTGGAGCATCTTTGCCTGGAGCTTTGAAATTCCTTGCACCAGTGGCCGAGGCTTTGAAGTCCCCTGCTCAATCGGACGATGCGATGATACAGGCCCTCATGAGTCGGTAACCGAACACATGTCGCGAGGCCATCTCACCTCCCCGCGGGTTTCTTGTTTAAAAAACTGGATCTATCCCATCTGTAAAAAAAAGATCAAGTATCAGGGCGCTGGGAGAACTGCTCCACTCGGGGGACTCAGGGGATGGAGTGGTGAAAACATTCTCCACCTCCACGCGGGTTTTTTTTGTTTAATAACTGGAACGGATAACAGCTGAAAAAAAAGATCAAGTACTAGGGCGGTGGGAGAACTGCTCCACTCGGGGACCCAAGGGATGGAGTGGTGAAAGCTTTCTCCAGCCCCACGCGGGTTTTTTTTTGTTTAATAACTGGATCTATCCCATCTGTAAAAAAAAGATCAAGCAACAGGGCAGGGGGAGAACTGCTCCACTCTGGGACCCAAGGGGTGAAGTGGTGAAAAAATTCTCCACCTCCAAGCGCGTTTAAAAAAAATGCCAGAGTCACGCGATAACAGGGAAAAGAAAGAGACAGTTTCAGGACGGCGTGGGGTGAGCTGCCCTCCTCGATCCTCTGGAGGTAGTGGAGGGGGAGAGGGGGTGCTTTTAATAGGCTTATCCCCACAAGCCCTGATCTTCCGGCCCGAGGATTTTCGTCGCCGCTCTGTGCGCTCCTGGTCTGAGGATTTCCCATGCTCGGCCAATCTCCCTTGTGACTTCGTCTATTGTTTCGGGGTCTTGGTACTTTCCAATCAAGGTTATGGGTGATATGCGGAAGTTATGTGTTCTTTCTGTACCGCCCTGGTCGCGCTGGCCTCGATGGGTTGCGGGTTCGGGTGCCGAGGGAGTGGGACCGACTTGCCAATGCCCTTGCACACAAGCTGACCTAACCTGATCTACGGCCGTGTCCCTCAATCGGGTTAATTTCTGTTCCAGGAGCGCCTCTTGGTCTGGAGTAGTGCCCCTGCTAAAGATGGTGATTGAAGGCGTGGTAACGTGGACTTCCCCTTTTGTTCGGTCTTCCTCGTTTAGGACTAAGGGGAAAGGAGAGCGGGTTGCTTGGCACGGCTGAGCAACTGCTGTGGATATTAACATGATGACATCCCGATTTAAGTCAACTCGAAATTTTATTTTTGCTCCTGACACTAATGCCCAGAATCTTTCCCCTTCCATCACCTGCCGCTGCTTATTATTAAGTTCCTGCCTGCAGTCCGCGAAAATGGCATCGTTTGTTTCGTCCCGTTCTCCTTTCCTTGTCCATCTAACATTCCCTCTAAGTGGGGATGGACCTGCACGATCGCTAGCCGGTTCGTCCTCTTGGAAGCTTTGCACTATCCATCCGGCTGCTCTGGCGGGGCTAGTGCCTACCATTAGGCCAATACAGGTAATTATTAATCCTCTAAGACTGTGGCCCTTTCGGCCGTGCTCTAATGTTGTTTCTTTCATGATTTACACCCTTTTATAAAATGGATATCCCTAAACTGAACTTAGTTTAGTGTGGGGATGGTAATATATACTATTCATTCTTGTCAATAGTAACCTGTATACTTAACGGGTAAATTGGCTGATGCCTGGCGAGTTCGATTTGTAAAGAGAATCAGAAGTAGATCAGGTTATCTGATTAATAGTTTGTCTGGCAAAATGTAGACGACCCCACCTAAGACGATGCGGCGGGGGGGGGGGGGGGATGACGAATAGGAAGGACCCATATTAACGATTAAGTAAGGCATTGTTTATAAAATCTAAGGAAATCTGGCGGCCCGAGGCCCAATAGTTAGTCAGGGGAAACACAGGGCCTTACACAATCGGAGGAAATCTATGAGACATATTCCAAAATGGCTCCAAATCTCGATAGCCATTACTTGCTTCAATCAGGTGGCGGCTTTCGGATCGACGATATACCTAGCGTCCGAGCGCCCCATCCCCGACAATGCCATAGAAATTTCCAACACATCCCTAGGACAAACAGCAAGATGGCTCCCATACCCTGCACATCCCACAGATGGAGTTCAACCGATTATGAAAATGATCACCGACCTATTTCAAGGGGAAAACCGGATGGAAGATTGGATCAGGGCCGTCAAATCAGCTATAAATTCCCAATACGCAAACACTCCCGCTCTGGAGGAGCTCTGGCAATACGTGGCCTCTGTTCATTACAATAAGGTCCGGTCGATAGCCAACCTATGGAAAAATAGAGGGAGCTCGGAAGACCATCTTCATTCCAAGTTGGTTCCGGCCCGGACAATACTGGCACTAGTCCCCACTGAGGCCCCACAGAAGGATCATCCCCTGCGAATTCTTGAAATCCTGACCCAAGTGACGGGAGGGAGTTGGTCCTCAATCCATAGAGCTAATCAGATTTATATGGGAGACCTCATAAGGCCAGGCCAACCAGAGATTCAAGGAGTTGAGGGATTGATCCCGAGTCAGGTGACTTCAGAACTGGTCCTGAGCGGGACAGCATTTCCAGAGTTAGATCCCAGTGATCATGCAGAAATCGAGGAAATGGCGACCTCAGCGGGATACGGTGATGATTATGGTTCAATTAGCGAAATGATATCGAGTATCTTATCTAAGATTTCCTGGAGAGTCATGGGCACGACCCAGGAATGGGAGGAGATTCTAGAGGCTTTTAACGCTATAAGACAAATAGAAGTCCTCCCGATTTGGTCCCCCCCCCGCTACAATATCTAGCGATGAGATAGCGGCGGCGGTCTTGGCGGCCTTACCTGGAGACGATCGAAAATGGCTCGGGCCATTGTCGGGAGATGGCGGACCAGGATCGACCTACCCAGCCGATACCCAAGAAGCATGTTCTAGGGCCTTGGTGCCCGTCAAAAAGATTTCCCCGATATCGATTGCGGTCGGAGCTACCGTGGCCGTGGTATCCTTGGCCGGGGGAATAGGGGCCGGTTACCTAATATGGGGCCGAAAGAAACCATCCGGACTTGGATCGTAAAAAAAATGGATTAATCACCTTGTGCTGGGAAGGAGGGCGCTTATGGTACCCTGAAGAGGGACCTTTCCCTCACAAGCCCGCTATCTATCTTTCCTGGCGGAGTTGGGTGTTCCAGATCCGGCTCTCCTGAGGCACTAATCGTAAATGTTATCGTCGGGTTCATCTTTAATAATTGGCATTGGGCTAGGGCTACGGACGGAGTTTAGAAGGTGCCATTAAGAGGCAGATCGTGAATCAGCAAATATGAATAACTGAAAAGATTTAATATCCCAGGCATACATCTTTGGAAGAATATCCTTCACGTTATGTGTAATATGACTAAAAATAAGGTAGTCCTGAGCTCGTCATTGTCCAAAATGGATTGTGTATTGTCAAATGTTGTGTTAGAGTAAATACGGGATGCTTCGTATAATCTTTATCTAAAGAGTCATATCTTCACGGGGGAGGATAAGCTGTGCAACTTTCCAAATATCTCTTATGTGGCGGCTTAATCGCCCTTGCGAGCCGTTCATTTGCGGCGTTTGAACCGTCTACCTTTATTGATGCGGCGAAGAATGTAGCGAAGGACGCGCTCGGCTCATCGGACTCAGCAGCCCAATTGAAGAAGCTCACGGACAACCTCGCGGCATTGGGAAGTAAAAATGATGAGCTTAAGAAGCAAATAGAGCAGATACAAAAGGATTTGGCTACAAAATTATCTCAGCCCGGAGCTTCAGCAGAAGACATCGCGGCATTGGGAAGTAAATATGATGAACTTAAGAAAAATATAGAGCAGATACAAGCAGATATGAAGGAGACAAATGAAAGTATCCTAGAGTTGACTAAAAAATTATCTCAGTTTGGTGCTTCAGCGGAAGACATCGCGGCATTGGGGAGTAAAAATGATGAAATTGAGAAGCAAATAGAGGAGATACAAAAGGAATTGACTGGAAAATTATCTGATCAAATGACCAAGCTTCAACATGAAAATGCTCAGCTTGTAACCAGAGTGAAAAGAATGGAACAAATGAAAGCGTCGCATGCTAAGGAAAAGTCGCAATCTAACTCGGCGGCGGATGATTCACCCGCAGTATCTTCATTCCTTACTTATAGCAAATTGAAAGATGGAATAAATTCAGGCTCACCCATCAGTTCTCTTTGTACCGGCTTGAACCCGTCGCAAGCCGAGAGCTTGGTCAAGATTGAGACTGCTATATCGCAAGGAGCAGCTGAACCCGCCGTGAGTGATGAAATAAAGTCACTGCAGGCCGATATTGCGAAAAGCGAAAGCAATGCCTCTAAAATAGGAGACAATTATATATTCGGCGGCCTGAATCCTTGGCTAGCTAAAGAAATTACTACATCGTATTTATATCAAAAATTTAAAGGCGGACAAGATCCTGTACTTCCTCAGGGCCTGTCCGATGTGGATACAGAATATCTCGCAACGTTTAAACAACTCGTTGAATCTGGCGCCTCGCTGGGTCGGATTAAGAGTCTACTTAGCAAAATCCCGGGCGGTGTCGCTAGGAAAATTGTTAATCCAGCTCCTGCCGGCCCGTCGATAAAATTACCGGAGCAAATTAAGGCCCAGAACCCTGGGGGACAGGGATCCTTTGGAGCAGGAGGTCCACAGGGGATGAGAGGTAATGCCCAGAACCCTGGGGGACAAGGAGCCTTTGGAGCAGGAGGTCCACAGGGGATGAGAGGTAATGCCCAGAACCCTGGGGGACAGGGAGCCTTTGGAGGAAATCGACGTACTGTGGTGGATTTGACTGATGGACAAGCTTGGAGCTTAAGAGATAAACATCTATCGCGATTTGGGACTAGAGTGCACCCGGTCGTGATTGATGGGGTGACCGTCGTGCCGATTAATGGGGATGCCAAAAGACTTCTTAAATTTCTATCACCTGCTGCTGGCAATGACTAGAATCCCCTTAGAGCATAGCCCTCTAAGGGTTTCCAAATTGAATGGCTTAACAAAACAAAGGCTGGGAATAGGCATTGTCTACTCACAAATTGAATGGCTGAATAAAAAAAAGGCTTGGGCTAGGTATTGTCTACTCACAACTCTAGCTCTTTCAGGTTTTTCATGGATTATCTGAGGGATTCACCGTCTCCTCATAGAATGAATTATCCGAGGGCCTAGCCGTCTGATAAACCGGCTCTCACGGTCTGATAAACCGTCTGATAATTAGGGTGACTTTAATGAATTATCTTTAATGAATTATTAAGGATTCAGGAATACACTAATTCATGCATAGTCCATCGAATCGCAAGGAAATCCCATGAAACATTCGATCCTCAAGTGGGTCCCAATGGTAATCATTCAGCTGATGATAATCTCAGGGCAGATAGTAACGGCTGGACAGTATCCATTACGTGCTGGAACAGGAGTAAGGTGGACAGAAGAAGACACAGACCTGTTAATCGGTCTTGTAAATCGGCATATAGAGCAGATCGGGCGGCCCGCTTGGCGTCTAATCAGTTGGCAGTTCCACAACCGTACAGAGGATAGTTGTCGGCGTAGGTTTCGATATGAAAGCAAAAGACAACGCCTTATTCGGTCAGTGCAACGGTCCCTAGATCCTCCGGAATACAACAATCGGTTATTCATAATGCCAACGGATACATCGGATCAAGTGCGGTTACCAGGATTGTCCCGAGGTTCACACATAGGCGCTCCACCGGTTCTTCAGGCTGAGCCCCGTAGAGACTCAGAAAGGGCCCCGGCGGAAACGGCCACAGCGCAGGATAATCGGAACTGGTGAGAGGAGGCGGCAGAGCCACAGGAATCAGCTTGGTTGAGGTGAGAAATATCAAGGATAGTTTCAGCGTCACGTTCATCCAATATGGGATCAAACAAGTGATAGGGGTAAGGAACAGGAAAAGGAGTCACATCGGGTGACACCTCGATCTGTTCTCGAGGTATTTCTGCTGGGGCACTGAAGCTTCGCAGCAACGGCCCATTGGTAGAAGAAAAAGGAGCTTGAGATCCGGCAATGTGAATATCAGGCCCAGGTCCCAGAGTCATGGGGAATCCAGGATGGTTCACACCTCCTGGCTGGGGGTAGGGAATTACAAGTCCTAATCAATTCCTATCCACAAAAAAGCAATAGTTTTCCACAGAGACCGTTAACGAATTATTAATAATAGTTAAGATATCCTCGCCCGAGTAGAAAATCTTTGGTCCTGAGGGCCCCATGAAACCTTCGTCTTTAATCAATCGTTTACTCAGTATGTCAGTCATATTATCCCCTTTGCAAGCCTCGGATACTGACCCAGAGCTGGGAATTATAAGCAAAAAACATAGTGATAACTTTAAGGCACTGGGCAGTCGGCGGGCAGTTCTGGGATTGACAAAGGGAAGTGGCATAGTTCCCCTAGTCGAACCCCAAGCCGAGAGCGAAAATGAGGGAAGTGATAGCGACTTGCCGGATTGTGAAGAATCGCGCACAGCTAAACAAAGAGTAGTATCAACAGAGTCTGGATTTCTCGGGGAGGAAGGGCTAGGGGAGGACGGTTCTGAGTCCAAAGAATCCCGATTCACACATCACGATTCCAACCCCAGGGGCAGGCTGGGAGAAGTTGTTAAGAGAGTCCGTTTCCCTCAAGAAATTCTCCCGGGCGCCCCCAGGAGAGAAGTAGCTCGTGTTCTGTCATATTGGAGAGAGGGGTCTCGGGAAAGCTTGGTATTAATGTATACAATGGATCCAAGAAGCGTTCCCGGAACAGCATGTTTAGCCCTTGGGAGGAAAGGGGGAAGGAATAGAGATTTACACAGGCGAGACCCAGACATTTTTCGGTTATTTGATGGGAGAGACCAGGCAGGAGCAGGGCAGAGGGGATTCGGTTTGCGGTATACAGGGGATCCAGTGGACGTCCCCAAGCTCGCCTCGATCTCTCACAGGAGTCAATGGGCTGAGCATACATCTCCCGGCAGAGCGCAAGGGCTTGTTCCGTCACCGGGGCGACGAGTTGTATGGAGATTAGTAGGGGGGAGGTTTGTAAAGGAGAACGGGAACCAACCTCCTCCATCCCCTTCCTTATCATTAGTGTTGAGTTGGCAAATGGAAAGGTCCCGCGGATCAACTGGAGGAGTATCTCGCTCGCCCAGTGGAGATCAGGGCTTTTTTGCACAATGTTGGGCCGGCAGATGGGATAGGTTCGGCCGTGCGGTCCCCGCGAGCCTAGCACTTCATCCCTTCAGGGGGTGGATGGGAATGCCAGTTGAACCGAGAATGTTAGCTATCTCGGCATCCGCTCAGGGGGATAGAGAGGCAGTAGATTGCCCAGGTACTCCATCCGCGGGAGATGGTGCTCAGACACAAGTGGCAGGAGATAACCAGCAAAGAGCAAAAGGTTTTACCTGTACCTTCTTCCCTGGGGATCGCAGTTTTCCTCGGGTCTTAGGGTTTGAGGATCAGCCAAGCGAACTGCATCCGACAACTAGACTGGGCGGAAGTGGTAAGTGGGGCGGTCATTGGGGCGTGTTCGGTCCAAGGAAAAAAAATCTCTCCGTGCTAGGCTTGGAAGAAGAGGAGGTGGCAGCAGAGGTGGAAGAAGAGGAGGTGGAAGAACTCTTTATAGAGGATATGCCCCCACGAACAATAATCCCTTTTGTTAGGAATGATTCGGATGAAGAGTCGGAGGTTGAGGACAGTGGGAATCTGTCTCCAGCTATTCCCCCGGGCAGCCAGGAAGTGGGAGAGGAAACTCCCAATTAGGGGACGTACAGACCGCCTCACCAGCAGGAGGGATCCTTTCCCAATAGGATCTTGAGTGCTTTTTACAAGAAGCAAATTCGAGAATTGGAGGAGTGATAGAGGGATGGTAAAATAGTCCTGCCCTGCAGAAGAGGCTGGCTGAAGGTCACAGAATATTGGGGAGTCATGAGGCGGGGTGGATAACTCAAAGGCCCCAAGTTGCCGAACCCGCCCCGGATCAGTCAGGAGCGCATCCGAGAAGGGCAGACCCACGTTCTTTCTTTGTCTCCGGAAGGTTGCGAGTGCCGGAGGTAGCGGTATTCCGTTTCCCTGGAATTATAAAGTTGCGCCTGGCCAATAAATCTCTGTTAGAGTGCTTGAATATCAATGGCTTTCAAAAACTCGAAAATTCTTACAATCTGGTGGAGGGTGGAGGTGCCATCGGAGTCGACTCGGAATCCCTAACAGCAAAGTTCGAAGGGGATACCGTAAGGGACGCGTTCTCCGAGAGATTACAATCCTGGAGCAGGAACAAGGCGATTGAATTAGATGCAGACGTGGAACGGATAGGTCTGGACGATTTGGAGCCGGTGCTAAGATGTATGGGCGAAAAAGTAAAACGATACAAAGATGAGATCTTAAGATGGAAGGGTGGCCAGATGGTTCAGGTGCGACGGCGGTTATAGCCTGCCGAAGTGAAAGCTTACTTTGAAGCCCGCATCGGCTGAAGCATTGCGTCACGTTGTGGTATCGAGCCGTCTTCCGCATGGTCTTGCTGATGAGGAGGCGATGTAAGGGCTCCGTCGGCAGGGATTTTTTTTTCGGTGCTTATACCATCACTCGACTGGGTCACGGCAGGTTTATAGCTATCGGGGAGGCCTGTTCAATAACTCGAATGGGACACGGAAGGATTATATCTATCGGGGAGGGTCTGAGTTCCCTTCCACAAATGGCTTGGATATTCCAAGGCAAGATCAGGAGGGGGAGAGGGATCATGTTCGCCGCTCCCCCGGATGACGGTAGATCCCTCCCTCTCCGTTCTGTCTTTTTTTCAATCCAGACCCGTGCCACTCCTTAGGGGGCCGTGACGATGAGTTCCTGAGGGGGTTGACTGTCTAGCCAGTCAAAATGTTGGAAGAGGATCTCCATATCATTAACAAAAGTCACACTCCCGTTTGGATGACGCACTTCAATTGTAGGATCTATGATCCCTTGACGGGCTCTACGAGCGGCCAATAGTTTCCGTACCTTTTGCCTCAGAGCATTCGTTTGGGCCCGATTCCCAATTATCCCGAGATAAAGGTTTATGCGCAGAGGATCTGGTGAGGTAACAAAGGTGATTTTATTCTTAAGCTCATACGCTTTCGGATCAGTGCTCAAAATGTCAGTCCAAGGTTGGCCAGCGAATTGGGCCAGGTGGGCCTTAGCCCGAGTCTGGAATTCAGAGACAGGTGTGAGCCCGTAGGGATCAGATTCATCGATTGGGAGATCACTCCAGTCTCTGAGGGTCTCTATCACTGGGGTATGTTCTTTTAGACTGACTAAGAAGGTTCTGCCTGACCCGATGCGAAGCTGGTAAATCGCGCTTGTATTAGTCCCCGGAGCCTCCATACGCAGCCGTCTCAGCTCTCGTAAATGCCGAACGAGAGGGGACATTTCGCTCTGGGGCATATCTACAAACAAATCAAACCTATGGCTATCCATTGCATCCCTTACCTGACTAGCAAAGCCAGAGGGAGTCCTTTCTCGCAATAAAAGTGGGCTGACAGCTGCCGGAGCAACGGGTAGCTTCCGCCGATTCGGGGGAGGAGACTGAACTGGATCGCTCTCATCATCGGAACCACAGAAGTCAGCGATGGGTCTGGCCGGAGGGCTAGGCTTTTTCCTCGGAGGGGCCGGAGGAGGTGCCGGAAGCACAGCGGGCCCTGGCCCAATACCTTGCACATCTCCAGCGGCCTGGTTAAAATTATTTAATAATTCAGCTGAGAACTCAGCCGCTATCCCGGCGACAGGAAAGGCACGGTCCTCATTGCCTTTTATATTTACATTTCGCAGTCTCATTACTACTTGGTCCCCCTGGAGGAATCTGAACATGTCTTTTTTTCTCACAGTGATGACGGGCCACGAGGGGGTCTGTTCCGAAGCAGGTCTTGGCTCCCCATTCACAGGTTGTTCAATTGGAGGCAATCCCAGGTAGCAAATTGAGCATCCAGGGCAAGATTTTAGGGATTCGGGGAGCAAGAATCCCAGCTCTCTCCTGAAGATGTAGGTTGAGCATTCTACCCGCTTGGAGAAGTGAATGGAAGCAACGAAGCCTTCCATTGGCAAACTCCCCCCTTTACGGACGCACACTACTGGGACTCGAGTAGGGCCCAAGGCATAAATGGGTGTGCCCGGTGGGAAATGGAGTGGAGTGTGTACTTGCAAGACACTTCCGCGAAAGATCTCACTATCTGGGGACTGCGCGGCGGGGGTTACTATATGACAGCTAGCTACCATTGCCATTACAATCAGGATACGTGACGGTTTGAGGTTATTCCGAGGTTTGATTTGTTTATTCATTAAAACTTCTCCTGCTTCAATTGAGCTGAATGAGTTAAGGTGTAACTTATTGGGGGATATATTATACTCCTCAATCGTGAAGTTCAAGTCGTTTTATAATTAACCCAGCATATTTAATCATCTTGATTAAGTTTATTATTATTTTCCATAAATTAAAAGCAGGATAGACAGAAATGCACAGGCTTAACCAATTCTCTTGATGCACAGATAAAAAAATAGTTACTGCATTGTTTGGGAATCTATTGACGGCAGATTACATCACAGGATACAGTGGGTCGGTCCTACCCATTCTCCACGGTGATAGGGCTCCTTCAGTCTCAGAAGTATCTCAACTCTAGAATTAGGCAAATTAACTCATGTGGGGCATCCAGTCAATTTATCGATTATGCGTTATAATGGGAAATTTTCTGGATCAGAGGAGCTTGCTCGACGAAATGAAATTATTTTATCCTAATTCTACTGGAGTTTTTATTCTCCCTTGGGGTGAGGCATGGTCGGTAGGCAAATTTTCATAATGATTGTATATATTCTCGCTGGGTTGCATGTCGCCCAAGCAAATCAGAAACGCAAAAGATATTTCCAACCCAGGCCACTGGCGGCGAGCATCCTTGTTCTGAATCCGGAAGACGGGTCCAGGGTCCGTTACGGGTTAACCGGGCGCTTACTCGAATATATAGACAGGCTTGGGAACGTCAGGTCATTGGACGAGAGGGAACAGGCCGCCCCTCCGTTCCAACCTCCCCAGACCGTGGCGGCTGGCCCAGACGGATTACCACCCCTGGGAGGTCCATTCACGGGCCTTTCACGAGGGGATGCCCCTCAACGGGCAGCTTTCACTGTCCCTCTGTTTGGCGTCCCACATTTCCGGGCCGATCTAGGGGATGTGCATCAAGAGGTAGATAACTCGGTCCGACAGTTTGCTGCCCGACAGGGGCCGGACGAGACAGGGGAGGTGTCTCGCGAGGCAGATATCTCGGGCCAGCAGTTTGGTGCCCCACAGGGGCCGGACGAGCGATCGGCTGGGCCACTACGTGCTCAGGATTATCTAGGAATAGGATGGATGCTGGAGGGCTCTGAGAACAATCCAGCCCCCGGTCCTTTCCCGCCCATTACAGACATCCCTGGCCCGCCGGGGCCCCCAAGATTGCCAGCGTACGAATTGCGGTAGTGAATCCTAGGAAGAGGCCCGAATGGAGGAGATCAGCTGAAGTGAGGGTACGGAGGAGACCTGGATGGTGGGGGTGGAAGAGAGGCCCCACAATGCGGAATCTTTCGTGGCAAGTTACTCCTATTACTAGCCTCTTCTTGTTGCTACGGGTGGCGACCTCTAGGCGACGGCCTCGATACCATTCTCGAGTGAGACGAGGGCATAGACGGCGATGCCTTCTCTCTGTCCAGTAAATCCCAGCCCCTCCGTGGATTTACCTTTGATATTAACGACACTCTCCCTAATCGCGAGACATTGGGCTATCGTCCGCTTCATCAGCTTCGAATAAGCGACAATTTTTGGATCTTCACATACTATCGTCGCATCAATATTTATTATCGTCGACTCGTTGTGCCTGAGTAAATTTCTGCAATATTGCAAAAAGATTTTAGAATCAGCTGATTTCCATTCGATTGAGTCGTTTGGAAAATGTTCCCCAATGCTTCCTTCGCCAAGGGCTCCCAGAATGGCATCGACGATACTGTGAATTCCTACATCGGCGTCTGAATGTCCCTCTAAGCCCGGATATCCATCGATGCAAATCCCCATCAGATATAATTTCCTATTCGGATCACTCGAAAAACGATGTACATCAAATCCAAATCCAGTTCTCATGGTCACTCTCTCGATATCCTCTTTGAATGTAATTTTTCTGTTCGATCTGTGTCCTTCGACGGAGACGACCTGAATTCCCGCCAGATCGCAGATCGATGCATCATCGTTGATCGCAGAAAGATCCGCATATTGCTGATAGAGACCGTGAATTAAATTAAAATTAAAAGCTTGCGGAGTCTGGACCAATTCGACCTGTGAGCGATCTACGTTTTTACCAGAGAATCTGATCGAATCGGTGGATTTGATAGTGGGAATAACCGCCCGAAATCCACTTTTCACGGAATTAATGACGCGCTCGATAACCGATGAATGACAAAAACAACGAACCGAGTCATGAATCAAGACGTAATCCGGAGAGAATTCGGAAATCCGATCCAATCCGTGTTTGACCGATTCGAAGCGCGATGAACCACCATATACCGGCCCTAAAAGCCGCTCATCGTGTTCTTCATGAAAATTTTTATTATATTCTTCGAGAAAACCGCTCGGAATCACGCAGATTATCCCCGTAACACACTTGAATTTCAAGAACTCATCAACGGATCGCCTGATAACACTCTTCCCAGAGATGGAACAAAACTGCTTGGGTAAGGACGCTCCAAAGCGACGTCCCATCCCGGCCGCGACGATGACGACATAAATGCCGGGCAAACAACCTACCCTTGTCTCGCCTTAAATTTCGGAACCTGCTTATTGATGACATATAGTCGCCCCTTGCGACGAACGAGCTTACACGCCCTATGCCTGTTGCGCAGAGTTTTTACAGAATTAGCTACCTTCATTTCACAAACGCCTTTCTTTTTTTGAATATTACATGAGCTACGAATCATTGTACATGTTAGATGCTGGGAATGTCAATTATGCATACACCGTTCAGTTAATTTTTGCCATATCTCTTGTGCGCATATAAGTCTAATATTATTAAATCTTGCATCTTATACCTTTGCAAATTTAAAAAAAATAGCAGGATGCTATATTGTTAGATATTATGCAATTTTCGGACGATAACTCCATTGCCTTTTCATATGCAATTCTCGTATAATGTTCTCGTGATAAGCTTTTTGTTCATTAATGAAGAGAAATATTTGTATGGCCGGCTCTTTAAACAAAGTGATTTTGATCGGTAATCTTGGAAAGGATCCGGATATCCGTTTCATGCCAGATGGATCCAAGGTAACCTCCTTTAGTCTGGCCACGAGTGATGTCTGGAAGGATAAGGTAACGGGAGAACGAAAAGATAAAACCGAGTGGCACAGGATTTCTATTTTTAATGAAAGACTTGTAGATGTAGTTGAAAAATATGTCAGGAAGGGTACCAAGTTGTACGTAGAGGGACAATTGCAAACCAGAAAATGGACCGATCAATCGGGAACCGAGAGATATACAACGGAGATCATCTTGGGGAAATACCGTGGAGAAATAGTCATTTTAGATCCAAAGAGGGGGGAGAGTGATTCGGATGGAAGAAGTGACGGTCTTCCGGGAGATATGCAATTGGATGAAGAACTCCCTTTTTAGCTCCTTAGTACTAGTAGTGAATTCCGTCTCGTGAAGATTTCGGTATTAGGAGCATCAGGGCGGATCGGTAGGTTGGTAATATCTGAGGCTCAAAGGATGGGCCTGATCGTAACCGGGATGGTCTCGAGCAAGGGCGACGTCGAACATCTTTTCCTCGACACAGACGTTGTCATCGATTTTTCATCCCCGTCTGGGACCGTCGATATGTTGGCATTTTCCAGTAGAACTGAATCCAACATCCCGCTGGTGATCGGGACGACTGGCCTGGGAGAGGTACATGACAAATTGATGCAAGATGTCGCTCGACATACGGCCATCTTTTATTCCCCCAATATGAGTATCGTCGTTGCCATTATGAATGAATTGATAAAGATTGCGACTCGAATGCTAGATACAAACGAGTTCGATGCCGAAATTTTTGAGGCTCATCATAAAGGGAAGAGGGATGCCCCCTCGGGGACGGCATTGATGTTTGGGAATACCATCGCCACGACCCGAAATCAGATCTTTCAGGAAGTAGCTATTTTAGATCGAGCCCATCACTTTAGAGTCAGACAACCAGGAGAAATAGGATTCGCTAGTCAACGTGGAGGAAATATCGTCGGGACTCATGAAGTCAGTTTTTCTGGCGAATTTGAGAGGTTAGCGATCAGGCACGAAGCAAATAGTAAGGAACTTTTTGCACGAGGGGCCATAAGGATAGCTACCTGGCTTCGAAACACAACCACCAACGGGCTTTACACGATGAGTGATTATATTCGCCCCTAATTATAGACATCAAATACTTCCAGTGTAAAAGTCATTTCATTCCTTAAAAAAACAATCTTAACAAGGTTTAAATTAGGGTAAATAATTAATAATTGAAGTATATTTCATTGTAGATGCAGTTATGAGATGACAAGATAAGGCAAGTGGACTCTAGTTTGACTTGAATCCCACCTCTGCCCTTGTTACAATACCATCACCTTCCGGCAGAGTATCGGATACTCAAATTTAAGTCCAGCTTGAGTATCTCGTCTCACAGATTGGAAGTTTCATTAATTTAATCAAGAAGAAGGAGTTGTAACATGATAATCAAAGGCAAACGCAATAATCACAATTCTGGGAAGATGGCGAAATACATAGAGATAGTTTTTAAATCAGTCAGCGGTTTAGTGTGCGCAATGCTGTCCGCTCTCATTTGCATTGAAACAAGTCAAGCGGCCGGGTACTATCGAGCGGTTGAGGAATTATGGAACGTGTTAGTCAGGATTAAACAGCTGCCTTATGGCACTCGGGTGGTTGAAGGTCGACCACAGGAAATATGCACCATTGACATGCTCCCAATCAGATCGATTGATAACGGGGAAGTGCAGTTAGTCCTTCTAAGGAACGCAATCCTGACGGGTTTCGACCCATACAAGAGCAGACTCTGGGGAGCATTATCGCTAGTGAGGTTGAATGAAATGTTCGACTTACAGTTCGGGTGGATCAAAGGGAGGCTAGTATATCTTCTCGGTCCAGGTAGTATAGTCCTCATATCAAGTGGGAGGAGGAACATAATAATTGACTTATACATATACGGACCCGAGATTCCCGTGATCACTAGTGTATTTAGACAACAAGTCCTTCCGTACAAAGTCGGAAGGGGTGTCGGAGTTAAGCCGGCTGTTGAAAGGGAGAGGGGGAGAGTGGGCGACATCGCCACAGTCCCACTGAGTCCATTGGATGAAGGGAGATATTTATTAAGGCTTGGCAGGGAAGGGATTGACCACAAGTGGGAAGAAGTCTATGCAAGACGTCAACGTCTGGAGCAGGGACTGCATCGAGGCGGGGCCCTTCCAGAGGGGTCTCACGAGACCGTCCTTGGTCCAGTCGCAACGGCCCCGAGCGAAACACCATTACCTTCTATGTGGTGGCAGTAATACCACCCATCACCAGAGCAGGTAGCCCCGTCGGTTAGGGAAGGAATGATCTTGAATCCAACTTAACCCATTGCTTATAATGGCTCCCATTCACGATCCTGTCGTCGAGACAGGATCCGGATTTTATACTTAGAGAGAGTCGACAGAAGCTTTCCGACCAAAGAGTTCCCCAGCCTAATTTGCCCCGCGGTGTCAAACGATCTCGTTCTGTTAGCAAATCTCTTTGCGATCCCTCTTCATCGAATTCACTTCAAGAAAAAAACGGTCTCCCAAATATCTAACATTGAA
>JAIRWL010000009.1 GCA_031268935.1 Holosporales bacterium
CGAGGGATTGAGCGCGAGCAATGCTGAAACGAATCGGGAGTTAGAAGCTGCACAGGGAGAGGTGGCAGCCCAGGCAGCAAAGGTAAGGGCCCTCGAGGCTGATAAAGACAAACTAAGTCAGGAGGTAGCAGCCAGGAAGAAAGACATAGCAGCGGTTAAGAAAGAGATTGAGGAAACACAGGTGAAGGCGGAAGAGGAAAGAAAGAGTCTCACCGCACAGATAACAGCCTTGAACATTGAGAAACAAGCAGAACAGGAGAGGCAGCTGGAAAAGAAGGGGAAGTGGCAAAATAAGAAGAAAGCCAGCAAGTTGGCAGCAGAAAACCTGGAAAAAGCATTACAGCAGGAAGGAGAGGAAAAGGCTCGCCTCCAGGAAGAAGCAAAGAAATTAGTACAGGAAAAAGAAGCACAGGTTGCAGCTCAAGAGGAGCAGGCCCGGAGACTACACGAAGAGAAAGAAGAACTCGTGAAGGAATTGGAAAAAGAGAAGAGAGCAAGGGAGGTGGACCAAGAAGAAAAAGCAAGGCAGGAGGTTAAGCAGGAAACGCAAATTCGGACACAGCAGGAGGAAGTAACTAAGTATCGTAGAACGGTAACGCAATTGGAGCGGCAAGTTCAAGACGGAGACCAAAAGCTAGGAGAAATGCAGGCAGCCCTCGAAATTTTCAGCACGGCAGCAACAACTGGAGCCCGGACGGCCCCAACAGTCTTAGGGGGGCACATCCAGAGGATAGAAATTCTGATGGCAGAAATGCGGGCTAGACAGGAAGACAGTAAGTGGAGGGCCGACTTCGAGAGGCAACTAGACCTAATTGCCCTCAAACCTGGAGCAAGCGTCAGTCGGGCAAAGAAGAGGGGCCAAGGCTCTCAAGGAGGAGAGATAGAGAATGAAGCGAGGTTCCATGACTTAGAGCAACAATTAGATGCACTTCGAGCAGCTTTAGATCACGCACAGCGGCAACAGCAAAAAATCTCCCGAGACGAACAAAAATTAAGGGATAAATTCCTCGAAATAAGTCGTAAGTTGACGTACACTGTGACAGAGAAAGATCAACTCGCGAGATTGACGCAAGAATTAGCAAACAAGGAAGCAGAGAGGAGGGAGAAGGAGCCGGAGTGGAGGGCCTTAGTTGAGCAACTCAACCATATACAGGAAGTTTACTCCGAGATACGAGATAGCGCCATGCGAGGGGGGCAGCTAGCGGAAAAGGCAGCGGCGACCCTAGCCCAGATCCAGGCCGTGAAGGGGCAGCTGGAGGAAGCACTCCAGAGAGGCAAAAAGTACAAGGATATGTTCAAAGAGCGTGCAGCTAGTGCGGACGAATTAGCGGAACGGTTCAGAGAGGAAGTGGAAGCAGCAGATCAGCGCACTGAAGAGGCCCTGAAGACTATCGCCCAATTGAAAATGGACGTGGTATCATTGAGCCGGAAACTCGGTCAGCCCCTCAGTGATGATTCCTCGGGGGCCAACCCTCCGCCCTCCGAGAGTAGGAGGAGGCAGCCTCGGATGGGGCCTGGGGCCGAACATCCGAGAAGAGTTATTCGGCAAGGAGCCCAGGGGCACTAGAACCACGTTGGGGAGAGATTCCCATACCCACAGGAGCGCGGCGGGGAGGCGACAGACACACCGAGCCTTCCCAGTGGGATCCGCCGGCACAGGGGCCGAGCCAAGATACATAAAGTGGGGTTGGGAGCAGCCCGGCGGAGCTCTTCCTGCAATCAGCTCAGAGGGTGAAGATCCCTGGGCTAATTGGCACGGGGTTCAAGCCCACAAAGTTATCCCCCCCCCAATGTTTAGGGTCTAGGTCCCCAGCAACACATTGGGGATGGATCCACGAAGAAGCAGCTCCAGCTGTGGAACAGAGGAACCAAAACGAGGACCCTAAAGAGCGCCTACGGTTATCGACGGCTATTCCTCCCCAACTTCCCTGTCTACCCGGTAGATGAGGTTCGAGCTTTTTTTCCCCAAATCTCATCCGAATTTCATCCGATATGGCGTGCCTTTGATAAGTGCAAATCTCCATAATTTTTTTTCACAAAAGATTAAAGAACTGGCGACTTATATCACTCTTTTAGCTTCAGACGATTCTCTCTAGTCATTGATCCATTGAATTTTAATTTTCTCTGTTTCACGTACCTGATTTTGAAACCAAGTTATTTGTCGTTTCGCGTAGTGTCTTGTATTCTTTTTTATGAGTTCTACCATCGTGTCATATGCGCATTTTCCATTAAGGTATTCTATGATCTCTTTTGCTCCGATTGCCCTGAATATTGGGTATTGCGCGGTTAATTCTTGAAAAAGACAACTCCTATCGATTCCAAGAGCAGAAAGCGATGCTTGCACTTCATCGATGGCGCCATTTTTCATCATGGAATCAACTCTATCGCTAACTCTAGAGTATAATTTTTCTCTATTAGGGACCATGATACTAAAATCATAAAAAACCTCTTGAATAAATTTCGTTCTGGCCGTCTCATGAAAGTGTAATATTGATTTCCCTGTCGTAAGCATAACTTCGTAGGCCCTGAGCATCTGTCGGTGCTTTGATCGTGGAATAGCTGCTTCCAGGCGTGGATCATGACTGTAAATGTGTTCGCACAGTTCGTCATAATTATTTTTAGCCAACATGCTAGCATTTTGACGTACTTTTTGACTAATTTCCGGAATCGGCGATATTCCATTAATTAATGTATTAATAAAAAAACCAGTCCCTCCGACAATGATTGGTGTTTTATTTTTCTGAAATGTTGTTTCTACTTCATTCGCTGCCAGTGTAGCCCAATCAAAAACTGTGATTTTTTCATCGCTTCCAAGAAAGCCAAAGAGTTTGTGCTCGATGCCGCATGATTTGTATGCCGTAGGGAAATCTGTCAATATCTTGAGGTCACGATACATCTGAATGCTATCGCTGTTTATCATTTTGGCATCGCAATTTTCCGCATACTTGATGGAATAATTTGTCTTTCCGGAACTCGTTGGTCCTGCAATTACGACGACTCTCTTCACAATTTTCTCTATTTTCTTCTTTTTTTTTGCCTTAAATTTTTGCCTTAAATCGGATAACTAACCGCATTCAATAACATTAATTCCATGCCTCTTAAAAAACCCCCGAAATAATTTATCGAATAATATAACATTACAGTAAACGTTTGCATTAACTCCACTTCTAATCATAAAATAACTTCGCAATACTGGGCCTTCGATAACCTTTAATACTCTCCTAAGAGCTTTGTATCCATAATACACCTCCTGTTTCTCGCACGTCGACCCAATTCCCAGACCTTCCGATATCATTTTCACTATTAAATCTCTGGATTGCGCAAAGATGCTCGCCCTTAACGGCGGTAGGTTATAATTGTTAGTTAAATGCCAATTCGTTATAGAGGCATTATTGTCATATCCTGAATATGCTATAATCTTGTGCTGATCCAAAGAATTAAGGGACGGCTCTCCGTGCTGTTGCACATAAGCCTCACTAGCATAAAGCCCATACTTATACTCGACGTACCATATTTTGTCAAAATTTTGCAATCCAGCCTCGCTGCACCAAAATATAATCGTAGAATGGCGTAACATGCTGTCGCTTAACTCATCATCGGCAATGATAGATAACCGGAGACCCGGATGCATTTTATTGAAATTCTTTAAGCAATTTACCGCCCAAGTTGTTATACTATCTCTAGCTATTCCAATCGCTAGATGTTGGTCGAAATCACAAGTATTGAAAAGGTTCGAGGTCACAATGCTATCTTCCAGGGCCCGCAAGCTTTTCTTTGCATGAGAAATGAAGCTACTCCCAAAAGGAGTTAGCACAATTCGCGTGTAATCGATCACTATAATTAGTTTGTGCCCCAGGTCTGATTCCAAATCGCGCATCTCTTCAATGAATCTGCTGACCGGGATCAAAAGAGATTTCAAACCTTCTTCCGCGAATATAATGAAATTTCGTAAATTACTAATCATAATTTCTTGCCTGCCATTTTATTAAAGCCTACGAAAGCAATTTTTAACCCCATTCTCTCAATTTCAGATAGTAATAGGATTTCTAGATTTTCCACCATTTCCCTGAGCTTACCTGATAATTTTCTTCTAACTGCAAAATCGAGAGTAACCGGCGGCCCTGAAACTTCCGGGATAATTCTAAATAACTTATCGTAGCCAAATTTTTCATGATCGTATATAACGGGACCGATTCCAAGATTGGCCTCGACGGCTGCGATAATTACACTAGGGGAGCTAATTAACATCGATGGCTCGAGTTTATATTGATCAATTAGATGCCAATTTAAAATTCGATAAGTATCTTGATCGAATGTCTCTCCGTATCCTAAAATGGAATGCGATGATAAATCCTCAATTTTTTTAGGATAATTCCCCGTATCTACCAAGTAACCTTCACTTGCAAACAATCCTTGCTCAAGTTGCAAGCTCCATTTATGTTCAAAGAATAGCCGGTCCATAGCCATCAGATTTTTGAACACAATGTGGGAATCCACACTCCCGATTTTGGATACATTCTTATTTGTCATCAATTCGATGCCAGAGTCATCAAGGTCACCAGAGTCGTGCATCCTAGTGATGCATGGAAGCAATAAATGCTTTCCGTAACTGAAAGTTGACCTCACTTTCAACGCAACATCATCTCCATTATTGCCATAAACATCTAGATATCCATCGGAATAATGACTTATAAGATGGTCTACGGCTGGCAAAAAATTGCAGCCATCGACTGTCAAAGTATCCATGGATGGAGACGCAAGGTCAGAAAATAACACGAGACATAAATTTTCTTGCAGATCTCGGATCATCATCAAGCCTTCATCTATTCTGCAACGAAAGTCTCTGCAACTCTCTACAAAACCAGACGAGCATACACTTTTAAAGAAGGCTAGATACCTAAATTCCACAAATTGATTTCGTTAACAATTGAATCAACGAGCGATATTATATCAGAATCATTGCGATAAGCCAGTATCAAAATTAGTTATGAATTAGATGCAGAGCGTTATCACCAGAAAGTATGCGCATTTTCAAACCCAGAATCAGAGTGTAAATTTTATCTAAGCCTAGTCGGCCTATGGAGGAAGCAATTCCAGAAGCGCAAGACGTCCCTTTGACCAAGCGCCAAGGAGTTAGCTTTTTTATAAGAGTTGAGTCTGTATCGAAAGGTTGTGTGCTAGATCGAAATTTTGTGTTACGCTTCCTACTTGTGTTCGTGCTAATTTGTGTTTGATCTTGAATTGTAGAGGTTCTGGCATGAGATCGATTTATATTACGACTCCAATATACTACGTTAACGCGAAGCCCCATATAGGGCACGCATATACGACGATCGCCTGCGATGTTTGTGCTAGGTATTGTCGTTCACAGCATATGGATGTGAAATTTACTTCTGGGACTGATGAGCATGGAAAAAAAATAGAGCAGAGTGCTCAGGCAGCTGGAATCGAAACCCAGCTCTTTACGGATCAGGTTTCCCAATTATTCCGTGATCTCTTACCGACCCTGAATATAACGAACGATGATTTTATAAGAACGACCGAACCTCGTCACAAAAAAGCGGTCGAATATTTTTGGGAAAGATTAAAGGAGCATGGATATATATATCTCGGAGAGTATTCCGGTTGGTACGATGTTAGGAATGAGGCGTATTTTTCAGAAGAAGAACTAGTCGATGGGAAATCGCCCTTGGGTGGCGATGTTCAGCGGATGACGGAGCCATGCTACTTTTTTAGGTTATCGACCTTCGGTAGACAGTTGACCGAGTTTTATGAAGATCATCCAGATTTTATACTACCGATCCAGCGGAAAAATGAAGTTCTCAGCTTTATTCAACAAGGACTAAAGGATTTAGCAATATCGAGGACTACCTTTAAATGGGGGGTTAAGGTTCCGAAAGATCCAGAACATGTCGTTTATGTTTGGCTCGATGCCCTCGTCAATTACTTGACCCTAAATGGGTATCCAGAAAACTATGACCAGAATAATGACATATTCTGGCAGAATTCGGTTCACATAGTCGGAAAAGAAATAGCGAGATTTCACGCAGTTTATTGGCCGGCCTTTTTGATGGCGGCCGGGATTCAGCCTCCAAAACAAGTCGTCGCCCATGGCTGGTGGTTGAGTGAAGGGGAAAAGATGTCCAAATCGGTTGGAAATGTCCAGGATCCGGTGAAATACTGCAAGCTCTTCGGTTCCGATTCTTTGAGATTTTACCTCATGAGAGAATTACCATTTGGAGCCGATGGAAACTTTTCACTCGAAGGATTTATTAACAGACACAACGCCTTTCTCGTCAATGCCTTCGGTAATTTGTGTCACAGAACTCTGTCTTTCATCAAAAATCAGGCAGATGGCGTAGTGACGAAACCGCTCAGTTCAGAATACAAACCGGATGATGCGATTTATGTCGATACTGTCAATTCCGCCCTAACGAAAGCCAAGGATGATATAGAACAGTACTCCTTCAGCAAATATCTAGAAAAGCTGGAATATGTTACATCGATCTCTAATCAGTATATAGATAGGCAGAAACCTTGGTTGCTACTGAAAGATGGGAATGTGTCAAGAATGAATGCGGTTCTCTTTACTCTCTTGGAACAAGTTTATAAACTTACGAAATACATGGCGCCAGTTACTCCAATCGCAGCGGATAAAATTCTTGAGCAAATGAATATTCCGCATACTATGGCAATCTTACACAGAGAACGCATTCCCGAGAGAGTAGAAATAAAAGATCCAGAAATAGTTTTCGAAAAAATAGATGGGTCGGATTTAAGTAAGTTTGATGTGTACACGAATGATTAAATCTAAGATCGGCATTCTAGGGGCGGGTGCCTTCGGTACCTCCCTCGCAATTTGTTTATCAGGAAATTGCGAAATTTCGCTGTTTTCATTTTTCGATGACCACGTAGAGGTAATGAAAAGAACGCATCTAAACGACTTTTTACCTGGATTTCAGATTCCGGATTACGTCACGATTGATCATGCACAGAACGTTGATTCTAGGAATTTTGATTACATCTTATGGGCCTTACCGGTCAAACCAAGTCTGGAGATTTTAAATGATATAAAGAGTAAAATTGATGGAGGTACGATCGTAATCTGCTCCAAAGGTTTAGCGCAAAATGGCAACTTCTTAGCCAGTGAGTTTGGGGCTCGATTGTCGCGATCGGAGATTGGATGTTTATCGGGGCCCAACTTTGCCACCGAACTGGCGGCATTTCGATGTTCGGCTTCAGATATAGCTTTTGATAATATCGAAAGCGCAGTTAACTGCTCTTCTCGCCTGGCCAATCGGTATTTAAAGCTCGTGCCATGCGATGATATGATCGGCATTCAATTATGCGGAGCCGCAAAAAATGTCGTTGCCATTGCATGCGGAATTGTTTCGGGGCTCAATCTCGGACAAAATGCGCACTCCGCACTTCTATCTTTTGCGATATCAGAAATCAGAGATTTGGGATTGAAACTAGGGGCAAAAGAGAAGACTTTTACCGGGCTCTGTGGATTTGGAGATCTCGTCCTGACGGCCTCGAGTACAGATTCTCGGAACACTACACTAGGGAGAAATGTGGCCGAAGGGGCTAATCCAGAATCAATCGTGGGATCGAGTTCTGCGATTTATGAAGGATACGAAACTTCTCGATATATTTTGGCTCTAGCTAGGCAAAACGAGGTTAGTATTCCGATTTGCGAATCCGTGTATATGATTTTACATGAAAAAAAATCTCCTGAATCTATTTTGAATGTCTTCAATTGAAATTTCTCCAATAGAACGAATATCGATACTAACTCAATTAATCATCGAATTCGAAAAGGGGTTGAGGGCTTTAGACGCCGTAAGATATGCGAAAGATTTGGCCTCTGTCATCGATGAATTGAATCTTCACGAAATTGATTTAGGCCAACTGCGACAGGAGTTTACATCGTATTTCCCGGAGCACTGGAAACGCCGTACTAATTTTTTACTGATCGTTACAAATTTCTGGCCGGAAATTCTGAGAGAACTTGGCAAGATAGACCTCAAACCGATTAAGAATCGCGAATGTTTCCATTTGCCTCTTCGTGAGGAAGAATCCGAGATTTTAACTGAGATTAATATTTTTGAAGCTAATGATATTCTTCATGAAATTCAGTTCATCGTTTCGACGGTACGATCGAATAAACATCAAAATAAGATCACGATAGTATCGCCAGATGAAGATATATCCAATCTCCTAAGATTTAGATTTGAAACGGAAGATATTAAATATATATCAGCTCGCGAGAATAACGAAGATTTCGATAAGAAAAAAGTTATTAGCGAAATCGAAAAATACTTCGGAAATATGATTTTAGAAAATGATCATGAATTTATGCAATTAGTTAGCGAGCTTTCCACATTGTATTTATCCGATAAATTAAATTGGTCTGCCGGTATTATATTGCTCGATAATATCAGTCTTGCGACTCAGGCAAAATCTGATATTACTATTTGTACGGCTATGAATGAGATGTCGTGGTACTCAACAATTTGCGACATGTATTGGCTTCACCAATTTATACGGCAAAAAATTGGGCTCCCGACTGTAGATGACTTGAAAAAAAGGGTAGAAGCTGATTTTTATAATGTAATTAATTCTTGCAAAGAAGTATTTTTGACGCGATCGAAAGAAGTCAAAAAAACGAATACTCAAAAATGCTCGATCCTGGCAAAGCTTGAAATGTATTGCAAGAGGCAGAAATTGAATTTAAATTATTGTGACAAGGAAATGAGTTATCATCAGTTGGTTACTGAACCAACGAATAATTTTTCGGTAAATAATTTTATTATTCCGGAGCGCCTAGGTGTCAGTAGTTTGGCACTTCTCATGAAGAATCCGTACGATTTCTTCGCTAAACATTCGCTAGGAGTTGAGTCAACCGATGTCGATTATGAATTCAGGAAAATGACCGCAGCGTTTAGAGAATTAATAAAAATCTACTTTTGCGACAAAGAAGAAATATGGCCACAACTTGAAATTATTAAACAAATCGATTTTTTTTATTATCAAAAATGCTTGAGTATGATTGAATGGCTGGCATCGAATTATCAGGAAATCGATGGAGAGTGCGATATCAGAGGAAGTACGGTAATCGGTGATTCTGGAATAGAGCTCTATGGTTATGTCGACAGGATTGAAAATTATGAGAATTACGCTGTTTTATCGTATTTTTATGCATTATTTAACCCGCCTACGATCAGAGAAATACTCTATGGAGACGATTGTTCCATACTGGCTACATGCTTGATTGCCGAAAAAAATGGATTTCCAGAGATCAATGTACCAATCAGAGAAGTGAGAATTTATAGCCCGGCGTTAAATGATGAAAACGCGGCCTTTTCTGTTAAAAGTCTGGAAATTTCTAGGACTTTGATTCAAGATTTTGAGAATCAAATTAATAAGTTTTTAGGCCAGTTTTCAACTGGCGAATATAAATGGCCAAACGTACATGGCTCTAATGCATCCAGTTACTGGCATTTGGAAAGGAGGATAAGGTGAGTAAATTAATTGTCGGAAATTGGAAGATGAATGGAACGACAGATTTGGTAGATGAATTTTCTCGAATGATGGAGGCCGATAACCTGGTACTTGGGCTACCATATATTTTTCTATCGTCCTTTCGATCCAAAACGGGGAAAATAAAATTGGCGGCTCAAGATTGCTCGATCTTCTCTGAGTACGGCTCTTATACGGGAGAAGTATCGGCCAAAATGTTGCGCTCAATCGGTGTCGAGTATGTGATTTTGGGGCATAGTGAGCGCCGCGCTTTGTCACTTCTCGATTCTGCTAAAAATGTTTATCGAAAATTATCAAATGCGATTGAGGCCGGATTGATTGCCATTCTATGCATCGATGAGAGTTATGATCAATTGATCGATAAGAATACGGCCAAATTGATCGAGGAAAATGATGAGAAAGTAATTTTGGCTTATGAGCCTCTATCGGCTATTGGGACGGGAGTCGTTCCGGACATCCTAGAAATTGCGGAACAAATCGTGGATATCAAGGAAAGATATCACGGAGTTACAACCCTTTACGGCGGAAGTGTTAATTCAAAAAACGCTAGCGAAATACTGTCGATAGAGGGAATCGATGGGGTATTGATCGGAGGAGCGAGTTTAAAGGCAGCAGAAATGAATACAATTCTATCGACTGGATTATAAAAAATAGTAGTAGCCCTCAGAGAGAGCAATTAATAAACCTGAATTGACTATAGAAGCAGTTTCCTGCTGCTAGAATCACCCCAGGAATGAGATTCCATAACGGAAAATACACCTTTACCTAATATCATAACAGAATAATTAAAGAACCTATTATCTACCTTGGGGAGGAGATAAATGAAAGGGATTATCAATACAGGATTGTTGTGTTTAGTACTTA
>JAIRWL010000003.1 GCA_031268935.1 Holosporales bacterium
AAGGCAGGAGATGTCTTTTGTCGTATATTTTCAGTAATTTCGAATTTTTTCCGATAATTTTGAGACTGTTAAAAAGCTTCCTGTCATGGGTAAATCGATCGGTTCCGGTTATGACGAAAACATCTTCTCGTTCGATGAACGGTCCGATTTCGAACTGTGCATCGAGCGGGATACCGATGGCTGCCTCCGGCCATATGATCAACCTCTTGCCACCTCTCGCGAAATTTGAGATTTTTAGATGTTTTTCTAAATTTTCATAAATCTTTCTATGATCCATTTTGTCTTCTTGTGGAATCGATGGCTGGATGATCGAAATATTATCCGCTTTATCTGGAATGATATAATCGTCACATAATTTGATTTTGTAGACTCCGTATAATATTGTGGTGCAAAATAATCCGAGGCCGTAAAATATAGTTTTTCTATCTACTGCGAGACACACTGACAAAAGGAATATGAACGAAACTCCATATGCTCCAAATATATCAGCTATCTGCGAAAAGTACGGAATATCGTGTGTCGCGTAGCCGATGAGATTCCACGGAAATCCAGTAAAGAGCCAGCCCCTGATATATTCGCATATAGTCCAAAAAATAGGGAAAAGAATTAATAAATCAAATTTAAATTTCGAGAATTTTTTTGATAATAGACAGGCTATAGCTGGGAATATTGATAAATATCCTACTAACAGTAAGACGGCGATGTATCCATAAAATCCCAATCCAACGCATTCGAATGCTTCGGCAATCCAAAATAAAGTGCTTCCAAAATATCCACATCCAAACAGAAATCCTAGCAAGAAAGTCTTGTCGCGATTTTGCAATACCGATAGCAAAATGTAAAACATCAGGATCGTCAGTATTGGAAATGTCTGACCTTTACAAAAGCACAATTTCGCGAGTAGTCCGGCCGCAAAAACACCGACCTTCTGATATTTCAATAAAAATGATTTATTTAAAAGATTTAAGCTTTTTTTCGGCATCTTTTTTGTACTTTAATGCATATTTTGTAATATCGCCTAGATCATCATGATTTTTTGAGGCTTTGTCTAGGTAAAATACCGCATTTCGCAGATCTTTTTTGCTTTTAGCAGTTTTTAAGAGGATTATGCCGGCATTGAATTGCGCCGGCCCGAAACCAAGTGTCGCCGCTTTTGCGTAAAAAAATAGCGCGCAATTTATATTTTTTTCAAAAATATCTCCAG
Source organism: Holosporales bacterium (assembly GCA_031268935.1). Lineage (GTDB taxonomy): Bacteria > Pseudomonadota > Alphaproteobacteria > RUG11792 > RUG11792 > JAIRNI01. The sequence goes on from JAIRWL010000003.1 coordinate 1,205, forward strand.
AATAAAATCCATCTCCTAAAGAGCTTAAGGCCTCTAGTGACCCTAAATTTGCGGCTAATGTTAAATAGTATCTAGCTTTCCATAAATCTTTCTGAATAATGCCGCCCCCCAGGTATAGGGTGCCTAAGATGTAGATTGCATCGATGTTTTTTTTAGACGAATTTGCGGATTTATTTAAATAATTCTCAACGACAGATTTATCAATATCGGCCCATTGAAAAACATAATTACTAATGTACTTATTGTATGCGAAACAATTCAAAATCGATAAATTTAAACAGAAAAAAATATTAATGAATTTCATTTTATGTATTAAGGCTTGAGGAGTTTTTAGCATTTTTGATGTATATTTGATACCTTTCGTCCTGAGACAACTGCGCATGTGAACCGAAAATGGATTCACCATCAGAGAGATATAAAATTTTATCAGAATATATAAGAAACCTGGGATATCGAGTCATAACCAGGGTTGTTTTACGCTTAGAAATATGTTCAATGAACTCAATAAATGAACTTTCGTCGTCTGCGCTTTCAAAAGTTTCTGGGCTTTCGATCAACAGGATTTTTGGATTTTGAATCGAAATCCTAGCAATTTGAATTTTAAACAAAATGTTCTGAGAAATATTCAATTTTCGAGTTTCGCGATCAAATACTGGGAGCTCCAATATGGAAAAGAGACCAATCTTCTCCGCGACTGAAAAAATACCTTTATCACCGATTCCGGTGACGGCAAGATTATCATAAATTGTGCCATCTACTAGCCCAAAATCCTGCCTGAAAAATCCGATCGTAGATCTGATTGATTCAGTTTTAATATGATCGATAGAGGTTCCAGATATATAAATATTCCCAGATTGGGGTTTGTAGTATTTTAAGATTAATTCGAAAATATATTCTCCACAAATCATATCTTCTCCAGTAATCGCTATCGATTCCCCTGGCAATACAGAAAATGATAAATTTTGTAATCTTTTGTTGTCAGGCTCCTGATTTGTCAGGGCGGTTGGGTCTTGGAAATACACCCCATGGAAAGCTAGGAAAATGCCATTTCCATTTTTCTTTATCGGGATCTTATCGTCACCACTCTTCGTTAGCAGGTATTTATCCAATGTCTTTAATTCGATATCTCGTATTTTGAAATATCTTAAAATAGAAACGACGAACATCGTGTAAAAAAAGATGATTAGAAAGAAAAAGGATCTAACTGATGAAATATCAAAAGTATTAGAAATTACCAAATCTTCGTTAATGATATAGAGGCAGAATACGGCGCAACTTACGAGACATAGGTACATCAGCATCTTCCAGGTAACCGATGCGATCGATTCTTTGGTTGCATCAAAGATCGCAGTCTTTTTATCTTCGAATCGGTCTCTCATGAACTGCTCGGCATTCCAGTATTGCAGTCCCTTCGTCGCCGCTGCCGTCGCCCTTACGATTTCATCCAGATCGATTTGATATCTCCTGATATCGCAGGCCGATATCATGAGATTCGCAAATCTGATAATAATAGTCATGACGGCAGTACAAATTAAAACTGGAAGCAGGATGCTAATATTGATGAAGCAGGCCAATACCAATATCGACAGAAATATTGTAAAAAAAGGAATAGCAAATCCGAATAATTCGAATTTATAGTCTTCAATTAATCTAAAGTTCCTGATATTCTCATTCAGAATTTTGCTAACTCCATCAGTGGAAATTTTCCTAAAATCCGTTTCCATAACTAAACAATTGAAACTTGATAATGTGGAGAGAGTTTTCTTTCTGAGGGCAACGTTAGAGGTGTACCAACAAATTATGAGGGAAGCGACGCAAATAAATGCGGAGGCAGCTTGCAGGTAAAATGAAAGAGCTTTGTTGTCTATCGGCAGAAAGTCGGCGTGAAAGAATCCGCATACACACAAAGGAAACATGAATATTGGGAACAAAATACCAAACAGATTCATCAAAACGAGTGAATGGTGGAGCCGAGGGGGATCGAACCCCTGACCTCTACAATGCCATTGTAGCGCTCTCCCAGCTGAGCTACGACCCCCGCTTTTCGCGAAGACTGATCACGACAATGTTACTGCATTGATAATTTTCACTCAAGTCGTTTTTTAGCTGATTATGAACAATAGTATTGTTTTGAGTTTTTTATGAATTTCATGAGGCGATATGCGTATACTTTGAAATGATTCAACAATATGTTAATCTATTATTGATTATCATCTTTCTTTAATAAGGCTACGAAAAATAGGGCTACGAAATGAAAAAATTGATTAAGATCGGTTTAGTAGCCTATATAGTCGAGTGTCTTCAAGCCAGCGAAGCGACAAAATTTTTTAATTTTTCAGATATAGTGCGGAATGATCTTGGTGAAAAAAGTGTTACTTTACCGAAGAATAATACATTTGAGGCCGCATCGATAGTGTATTGCGCGTTGTTGCCGAATTCACGAGAAGAGTTATTTAAATTGAATGCTCGTCATGCGAATGCGTTTGGGCGGGATTTGATGTCTGAGGAAGAGCTTAATGCTCTCGCCATCGGGAGACTGTATGGGGCCGTGGCATACACGATGTATAATTTGTTTGGCGCTGAGATTTGGCGTCAAGGAGATCGTAGTATCGCAAAGTCCTTGCAGGCAGATTTTCGAGGAAGGTTGCAGGAAGAATATGGCTCGGAGCTCGGGTTATTAATGTATACTACGATTTATAATCTTGGGGCGATGGAAGGTAATTTTGACGATATATTACAAAAACCTGAGGCGTTTCAAACCCTACTCCAATATCTGAACACCCAAAGAAATTTGAGGCATATCCCTGCAGATCCAGTTCGACTTGGGCCAATTACCATGTGGGAAATCATCTCAGAGGCCGTTACCGTTTTAGGATTAGTTTGGAGAAGTTTAATAGAATTTCACGTTTAGGTAGTGAAATATGGGTTATATTACTGGGTGGATTGTTTTGACCTTACACTGGATTTATGCAGATTTATCGCGGATCTGAGAAAAAATTATTGTTATGTATTTTGGATGGAATTGGATATAGTTCCAGTCAAATCGGGAATGCTACTCTATCGGCAAGATTTATAACTGACCTGATGAATTCCGTGGGATCGGCATTACTAGAGGCTTCCGGGGAGGTCGTCGGATTGCCTCCTGGGCAATGTGGAAATTCTGAAGTCGGCCATCTAACGATTGGAGCAGGCAGGATTTTGAAGCAAAAACTCCCATTAATCAATGAGGCGATTAAATCTAGAGAGTTAGACAATAATAAGAATCTCAATGATTTTGTAACTTCTCTGGATGGTAAGACATGCCATGTTATGGGACTGTTTTCGAAAGGTGGAGTGCATTCAGACATCGATCACTTCTTTTGGGCGATCGACTATCTTCGCCAGAGGAATGTAGTTATCAAGAGTCATCTCTTTTTGGATGGGCGAGATGTTGGTTATCGTGATGCGTTCGAGACGTTAGATTCTGCCATTCGATCTGGTCGCATAATATCTTCAGAAATTGCAACTATTCAGGGGAGATTTTATGCGATGGATAGAGATAATAGATTTGAGCGTACCCGAGCCGCATTTGGCGCGATTGTCCAGGCTAAGACGGATTATAAAGATGATAATCCTCTTGAACTGATAAAATATTTTTACGATCTAGGAATGAGTGATGAGACAATTCCTCCATTTACGGTTGCCGATTATGAAGGAGCCGCGGATGGAGATGGGTTTTGGATGCTCAATTTCAGGACTGATAGGATCAAGCAGATTTTGACCCTTTTGCAAGATGCTGCATTCAGGATATTGAATATGGTGAGTTGTGATGAAAAAATTGATTCTAAAGCGTTAACTCTATTTAAACAGAATGAGATAAAAAATACTCTCGGAGAAATTATAGCAAAAAATGGACTTAAGCAGTTGAGGGTGGCGGAGACAGAAAAATATGCTCATGTCACATATTTTTTCAATGGTGGAGGGGATATCAAATACGAGAATGAAGATCGTATTCTCGTCCCGTCTCCGCAAGTTGATGATTATTCGGAAACACCAGATATGTCTAGCGAGCAAGTATCCTGCGAAATAATTGAGGCAATTAGGGCGTCGAAGCACGAAATTATCGTCGCAAATTTTGCAAATGCAGATATGCTGGGGCATACCGGAAATCTGTTGGCGACGAAGCAATCTTTAAGTTCATTGGACTCTCATATTTATAAAATTATGACGGTAGCTCAAGAGTATGGGTATTGCCTCGTTTTAACCTCTGACCACGGAAATTCTGAATGCATGATGAATGAGTATGATCAATCGATACACAAATCTCATACTTGTTCAAAAGTGCCATTCATAATACTTTCAAATGGCAAGGTTGTTGAATTAAAACGAAAGAGTGGCCAGTTAGCAGATATTGCTCCGACGATTGTCGATATTCTCGGGATTGATATTCCTCAAGAAATGACCGGAGCAAGTCTGCTTTAAAAACGTTTCATTCTTCTATTTTATTTCGATCAGAAGTCGCTAGGGCTGGTAGTCCAGTCATCTCCCGAAATGAATCTACTTCCACTTTTTCTCAGTCTATCACATTCTGCCAATCGGAACAGCAAGATTTGGGCAGGATCCCAAGGATTTGGAAGAGGGTCTACGCTAGGAAATACGGGCTTGGCTGGAATTACCGTTGGTGCTTGGTGGCCTCTGTAAGGTATACTTTCTTGAGGAACTTCCCAAGTGAAACGCCTTCTTGGCTTCAGCAAATCCGCCATAATCCATGCTAAATCACTGCTCAGTGCCATCTGCCCCATATTTGGGGGGTATCCTGCAAATAATGTACGGTGTCTTCCTGTGATTTCTGCGTATTCTGTTGCTGTAACCCGCATGGTGAGAGTCAGTGTATGAGATCCGTTGCTTGGTAATGATACTGGATGCCCAGGGGTCACAACTAGGGGGACGGAGTCAAGTAAATATGCGCAATTGGAACCGAATAAGGGTACATGTAGACGGCGAAAGATATCATTTTCGAGTCGCTCAAGGAATTCTTCGTAACTAATAATGAATGCGGGGAACTCCACGGCACTCGGTTGGCCTTCCTCGTGGCGAAAACGTACGGTACCACATGGAAGGTTCTTGGACAAGGTAGACCTAGGTAATGGTAAGTGAATTGAAAAAATTACAGTCAGTGCGGTGACGGGTTGAGAGTTCAACAGAGTTGTGTCTGCATTGAGTAGCGCTGAGGCTGTCCCTTGATTTCCTAATGAAAGAATAAATCCAAGGGCGAAGCATAAAGTTGCAACCTTCGGGATTGTGTTCTTGAATGAATCTTTCCTTATTCCAAGACGTTTGAAACAAGTATTTTTGGCTACCTTGTCTACCAAGGTTATAGATGCTTTGCCTGTCATCGTTTCCCCCCCAAAAAAACGTTAATAGTACGTAATACCCGTTGGCTCCTATTTGGATCATATAACTAAGTTTAGACAGGCACGTGGACTGAGCCTAGAAAAAAATGTGCTAATCGTATAAAATGAGCGGGTGCAATTCGCTTTTGCGAGTCGATCAGTGTTCTTATGGCGTTGAGCTCAGCCAATTCTTGCCTTATCAGGATGTCTATCTTTTTGATTTTGATTGCTTGGCTGGGATATATTCTGTTTGGAGTTTTAAAAAACGCTTTTTTATACAATATTCAAATTAATTCTGTGATTTTGATTAGTCTGTTATTTGGCGTTTTATTTATTTATGTTGGAATTTTTAGATATAGAAGTGAATATTTAAAATTATTGAAATATGACACTTTACCGAAATCTGAAATAGCGAAATTGAGATTTTTACGGCCTCTCAGCTTATATATTTCCAGGACCAATAAAATTGTCTCACAAGCTAAATTGCAGACAATCCTATCCAGTGTCGAGAGTAGAATCGATAATTTTTCTGCCATACCGAAATATGTATCTGGTGTACTGGTCTTTCTTGGGCTTTTGGGTACATTCTGGGGACTGTCTCATACTATCGGGAATGTTGCCAATATTATCGATAATCTCGGAATTGAAAATTCTGATGCGGCGGAATCTTTTGCGAAGCTTAAAGACAGCCTCAAAATCCCGCTTGCCGGAATGGGAATTGCGTTTGGCTGCTCTCTTTTCGGCTTATCTAGCTCTCTCATTTTGGGCTTCCTGAATATTAACCTAAAAAAGATGGCGGATGCTTTTTTCGGTAAAGTTGAGGAATGGGTAACGAAACACGCGATTAGTTTCGATGCCGTTGATAATGCGCAAGAATATCACGGTCAGATCTTTTCGATGGGGTTACTCGAGAAGACCATCGAAACCATGTATGCATTTCAAAATCAATTGAAAGATCTTGATGGGGACAGATCGAATTTAGCTAGTATGCAAGGTGAGACATATCAAAAGATTTTGAAGCTTGCCGAAATATTATCGGCAAATCAAAATCTAGTTAAAATACTAAGTGAGAACCAGCTAGAGCTTCAAAATACCGTAAAGAAAATGTCGGATACTTTTTGGCAAGAAATAGTCGACAGGCTTACGACTATGAATACTACACTGAATTCGATCGCTCATCATTCTACAACGAGTCGCGATTATATCGTCGAAAATCTCGGAAAAGACATCAGACTAGTATCAAAAACTCTTTCTGCATTGGTGAGGGATGAGCAATGAATTCAGATTTCAGAGAAAAATTGAGCTCGATTCTAGCCAAGCATGGCTCGATAGAGAGTAAGTTGAACGATCAAAATGATTTCGATCAGAAGGAATTTGTAAGACTGTCCAAAGAATTGTCCGAATTGGCAGAAATAGCAAAAGAAATAAAATTGTTTTTTGCCAGAGAAAAGGATTTACAGGATGGTATAGAGATAATGGAATCGAGCGATGATCAAGAATTGAAGGAATTGGCAGAGCGCGAGATATCAAATATCAGAGAATTAATGTCTGATGCAGAAAATAGAATCAAGATTTTACTTCTACCAAAAGATATAGATGATGAAAAGGGAGCGATTTTAGAAATAAGGGCTGGTACTGGCGGGGATGAGGCCGGATTGTTTGCTGCCGATCTATTTAAGATGTATGAGATGTATTCGGTCGTACGCGGTTGGAACTTCGAGATCCTAGAATTTTCGGAGAGTGGAATAGGATCGATTAAGGAGGCTAGCGCTAGTATATCTGGGAAGGGCGTTTTCTCGAGATTGAAATTTGAATCTGGCGTACATAGAGTGCAAAGAGTGCCAGAAACGGAAGCTTCGGGAAGGATACATACATCGGCCGCGACCGTGGCCGTATTACCGGAAGCAGAAGAAGTCGATATTCATATTGATGAGAAGGATTTGATGATTGATACTTACAGAGCCTCCGGAGCTGGCGGTCAGCACGTAAACAAAACAGATAGCGCCGTTAGAATTACTCATGTTCCGACCGGAACGGTTGTAGCCGTACAGGACGAGAGATCTCAGCATAAGAATAAAGCTCGCGCAATGAAAATTTTGAGATCGAAGATCTATGAAAACGAGAAACTGAAACGTGATTCATCCAGATCTGAAACTCGGAAAGATCAGATTGGGACGGGAGATCGATCAGAGAGAATTAGGACATATAATTTTCCGCAAGGCCGGGTGTCGGATCACAGGATCAATCTCACTCTTTACAAGCTGGAAAAGGTTATGGATGGCTCATCGCTAGATGAAATCATCGAAAAATTGATCGAATATGCTCAAACGGAAAGATTGAAGAATTTAGATTGAGAATAAAAAAAATCATAAAAGGAACCCGACTACTCGATAACCAAACGATGCTGGCTGAGTAGTCGGTAACGAAGCCAGTCAGGCAACTCGCAACTTTTTCCGTCCGTTGCTTCCGAGACCAGTTGTCTTCGCTATATCGCTACGTCTTCTTGCATAGCTTGGCGATACGACCGGATAATCTAGAGGTAGTCCCCAACGATCCCTGTATTGCTCGATCGTCATTCCATATACAGTACTCAAATGCCTCTTGAGCATCTGTAACTTTTTACCGTCTTCCAAACATACGATAAAGCCGTCATGAACAGATTCCTCGATTGGTACTGCTGGTATCAAAGAAGATTTATTCTTGATGCTGCTAGCCTCTTTCCTAATATCGACTACAGCTAGAAAAAGTTTTTTCAAAACCGAGTTGATATCATCGATCGCTACGGCATTGTTAGACATATATGCCGAAGCCAATTCGATCGTGAGATTAAGGACCGTATCCTGCGCCGTTTCGTTCTGTGTACCCAAATTCTCTGTTTTCTCCATCGCCAAATTCTCCGCTGTCCTGAAAAATACAAATCTACCACTCGTAGAGTTGTATTATACAATTAACGTGCATTGCAACAAAAAAGTAACCAATACATCAATTTCCATCGCAAATCTGCTTATAATGCAAAAATACCGTGACAGTATTGGTGAAGTATAAGATATTTGATTAAATTTGCCGTATTTTATGAGTATTGAGCATAAAAAATTTAAAAACAATATATTATTTTAAGCTAAAATTACATAGCTGAACTGCCAAGCGGTGGTTAGAGTGTGGATAATCCAGTACTTTTCATCTTGTGGGGTAATTGAGTTTTAATTGAAATCCGAGACTCTTGGATGGGTGTTGACAGCTTGATTGCTCCAATATAGTATGGTGAGATGGCGGTTATGCGCTTCTTTTTTTTGGTGAATTAATATTCTGGTAATTTGTGCTTATAACCGGAATTGTTATTGCGTAAGGTGAAGAAGTAATTTGCTGATTCAAGGAATATTACTGAAGAATAGGGTGATATAGAGTGAGTAAAATCGGGTCGATTGTCTTGGGAATCTTATTTGTTTCTTGTGGATTTGTGGTGTACAAATATTTGGACACTAATCGGATGTTTATGTATGCTGGAACTCTGGATACTACGAGGGTTATATTGTCATCGAAGGTGGCGACCGATATAGTGTCTGTAACCGTAGAAGAGGGTCAATTTGTCAAAAAAGATGAGTTGGTTGCAAAATTAAACGATGAGCCTTTTAGGATAGCCGAGAGACATATAAATGCCAATTTCGAGAGATGTATGACTCTCAGTAAGGGGAAAGCAATTCCACAATCTGAAGTTGATAAAAGCAGAAGAGATAAAGAAGAGAATGATTTACGTATAAAAGATTGTAACATAAAGGCTCCATTCGATGGAATGGTGATTGCAAAATTTAAGGAAAGCGGAGAATATCTCAATATTGGTTCTAACGTGATTTCCCTTTCTGATCCTCGAAATGTTTGGGCATATTTTTATGTTCCTTATGATATGATCCGTAAACTTAAGATCGGTGGTAAAGTTAGAGGATTTTTACAAGAAGCTCCAGAAAAAGTGTTCGAAGGGGTGATAGTGAAGATTAATGAAGAGGCTGAGTTTACGCCTAAAAATGTGCAGACTAGAGAAGAGAGAACCAGATTAATATTCGGTGTTAAAGTTCGTTTCGAAAATTCGAATCTAGAATTGAAATCTGGAATGACTATGGAGACTGATTTTGCACAGTAACTCTGGTGTTTCAGTTCAAATTCAGGGTTTAAAAAAATATTTCGGAAAAATCAAAGCTCTTGATGGGATTTCCATCGATTTCACACCTGGTATACTTCATGGAGTGATAGGGCCAGCGGGAGCGGGTAAGACGACTCTGCTCAGAGTCATGTTGTCTCTCTTTGAAAAAGACGGCGGGCATATTCAATACAATATTGATGGAGATGCCGTTAGTGTCGAGGCCGTTATGCAGCATTTGGCGTATATGCCGGAAAAACAGAGTCTATATGCTGATCTCTCGATTAAAGAACATTTGCAATTTTTTGCGAGCATGTATGGACTAGATCATCAGACATATGTCGATAGGTCTCGAGATCTACTTGAGATGACAAGGCTCGGTAAATTTCTTGATAGACCGGCGGGGAAGCTATCTGGCGGGATGTATAAGAAGCTTGGGTTAATGTGTGCGCTACTGAGATCTCCAACGATCATGCTGCTTGATGAGCCGACGAATGGAGTTGATCCGATAAGTCGCAGAGAATTTTGGGATATTCTCAATGATTTTACTAAAAAAAACGTGACCGTTATTATGACGACGGCTTATATGGATGAGGCGGAAAGATGTGAATGTGTCCACCTTATGGAAAGTGGGGACGTCATAGGCAGTGGAGAGCCGCGCTCTCTTCTGGCATCAGAGTCAGTCGGAACCTTCGATGAATTTTTTATCAAAAGGGATAAAGGGCGTGGATAATATTGCCGTGGCTGTTCGTGGTTTAAATGTTAAATTCGGCAATTTTTATGCCGTTAAGGATGTTAATTTTTCGGTTAAAAGTGGAGAAATTTTTGGATTCCTTGGAGCGAATGGCGCTGGAAAGACTACTACGATTAGGGTTTTGTGCGGGCTTGTTGTTCCGACTTCCGGAGAAGTAATGATTGATTCTGAGTATTTCGTTAAAGGTAAAGAAAGTCAAATTAAACAAAAAGTCGGCTACATGTCTCAGAAATTTACTTTGTATGATGATTTATCTATTGAAGAAAATTTGGATTTTACGGCATCTTTAAGGAAGATCCCAACTGAGGTCTATTTATCGAGGAAAAAGGAGCTCTTCGAATTTATAGAATTTGACAAAGATCCCGACATAATTGTATCGGATTTGCCAGGGGGACAGAAGCAAGAGATAGCTCTTATCGCCTCCATTTTGCACGATCCTAAGATCGTTTTTCTGGATGAGCCAACGGCTGGAGTAGCACCAGCTTCAAGGATGAGATTTTGGATTTTGGTTCAGAAACTTTCTCGTGCCGGAAAAACGATTTTCGTAACTACTCATTACATGGATGAAGCAGAAAACTGTGACCGAATTGCCTTAATGAGGACGGGTGAATTGATAGCCTTAGATACCACGGAGAATTTAAAAAAAAATACATATCAAGAACAAATCTATTTATTGACACCAAAAGATAAGCGTAGTCAAAAGATTCTTATAGATTGGTCTGAAGAGTATTTTTCAATGTTTGAGCCTTACGGACAACATTTTCACGCTATCGTAAAAGATAATGTGGCAGATGATGATGTAATTCGCGGAATCTCCGAGATATGTCACATTAAAAAAATCGAACCTTCATTGGAAGATGTTTTTGTAAAACTCGTAGAAGGTGGTAATAGATGATTTTTAAATTGTCCCGATTTACTGCAATTTTCAAAAAAGAATTTATGCATATTTTAAGAGATCCGTTTACGATCATGTTCTCAATGCTGCTACCACTTATTGTGGTAATAATTTTGGGGAACTCAGTTGAATTTAATTTGAATGCAATTTCTACGGTGGTTGTCGATCATGATAAAACTAGTTCATCCAAAAAATTAATTGAATCCTTTCGTAGTTCTGACTATTTCAAGGTATATAATAAGGATTCTCCTGAGAAAGCCTTTGATGAAATTGTAAAAGAAAAGGCGAAGGTGGAGTTATTCATTCCGCCCGGATTTGGAAGGGCGGTAAATTGTGGTAAGTCTCCGAGGGTACAAATTCTTCTCGATGGCGCAGACAATTCCTCCGTTGCGGCCATTATGAATTATATAAACACGCTGAGTATAACGGCAATTCCAAAAATAATTGGCCACGAGATTAAATCTGCTCCTCCATATGAGATTAAGGAAAGATTTTTATTTAATCCAGAATTAAATTCCAAATGGTTTGCAATTCCGGGACTTGCTGCGGTAATTATCGCCATCGTTGCTATTCTACTCACGACTTTAACGATCTGTAGAGAATGGGAACAGGGATCCATGGAATTGCTAATGTCATCTCCCGTAAAATCGAGCGAACTGATGCTCGGAAAAATTTCTCCATACGCTATCCTAAGTTTTTTAGGATTTTTTATCGTATATTTGGGGGCAAGATTATTATTTGGAGTTCCAATGGTAGGTAGTAATGTGATTTTATTTTCTGCTACTTTGTTATTTATTTTAAATTATTTGGGAATAGGTTTATTTATATCTGTCACTACGAAATCACAGCAAATAGCGATTCAGAAGGCTCTGACGATTGGACTTATGCCGACCTCCATGTTATCAGGATTTATTTTTCCTATAGAGTACATGCCAGTCGTACTGAAATACTTGACAGTTATCTTTCCGGCTCGTTGGTATGTCGAAATAGCTAGGAATGCCTTCTTGCAAGGCAGTTCTTTTAGCGATCTGTTTCTCAATTTTAGCATATTATTTGTGCAGCTGATCTTGATTGTGGCGTTATCCATTTTGAAGTTCAAGAGGAATTTAGAATGATTTTAAGAGGATTTTTCAAAAAAGAAATTACTCAGATGCTGAGGAATCCGATTATGGTTTTTGCGCTTCTCTTTATGCCTATCGTGCAGGCGTTTTTACTGAGTTACGCAATAACTAATGAGCCGAAAAATATATCTATAGCGATTGATGCTAGTCCAGATGATTACCTGCTGAATAGAATTTACGAGCATGCGCTATCTTCGGGTTGGTTCGTGAGGGCTAAGTCATGTGATAGCACCCCCTTTAACCTGGTACAATCTGGAAAAGCTGATGTAGTTCTGGTTGCGCCAAAAGGTGGATTTTCGCGAAATATTTTTAGAGAAGAATGTGCAAAAATTCAAGTATTGTTAGATGCCTCGAATGTTATTAAGGCTCAGTCTACTAGTGCCTATATAAGATATCTGACGCATTCTGTTATAAAAGAAGAACTGGGAAAAAAAATAGGAAATATTCCCAGCCCTACTATCGTAGATTTTAAATCAAGAATTTTGTTCAATCCAGAGATGGATACGAAGGTATTCACCGTGCCGGCGGTTATGGTTATGGTCGTAGCGATGACGATATTAAGTTTGGTTTGTATTTCGATATCGAAAGAAAAAGAAATGGGAACTATGGAAACGTTAATATCTGCTCCGATAGAGAAGAAACATATTATTTTAGGAAAAATATTCCCGGCAGTTATTGTTGCATTTTTTAATTTTGTTTCGATTATGATACTGGGATTGCTATTTTTTCATGTTCCATTTCGAGGCAGAGTTGACATGTTGATTGAGACATTTTTTGCATTTTGTTTCGCTATGTCAGCGATTGGGATTTTCATATCGACTTTTTGCAATAGTCAGCAGCAGTCGATGTTAGCAATAATGATGACTCTTTTTGTGATGATGATGCTATCCGGCGGGATGGCTCCTGTCGAGACGATGCCTCCATTGCTAAAGGGAATAGCTTACTCAAATCCGTTAACTCATTTCATATTTTTAACGAGAAATATTATGCTGAAGGGTTGCAATGTGGTGTATTTTATTGATCATATATGGCCAATGCTTACATGTGGATTTGTTTTTATGATAGCTGGCGTTAGAAGATTCAAACAGACGTTATGATATATTTAAGCATTCAAGTAGGCCTGTTATAAATCAAAAATTTCCTATCGATTTTAATCTGTTTGTTGACTAAATTAACCGAAATGACGGAATCTTTGTGAAATGGGAGGGCGGTTAGCTCGTTATTTGCATAAAGAATTATTTCCAAAAAGGCGCCCGCTCCATAATCGAAGGCGGCGGCGACCCTGCCAATCGAGATGTTATCAAGATCTGATATAACCTCGAGATTATAGAGATCATAGAGATAATATTCATCATCTTGGAGTACGGGAAAGCTTTGTCTTTGAACGAATAACCGTTTCATTCTTAAGGATTCGGCGAGATCCCGTGACTGAAAATCGCTAAACCTTGCTATGATTCCAGTATGCCGATCGAGACGTGAAGAAATGCAAGACAAGGGCCGCGAATCGAGCATCAAATGGTCTCGATAAAGTAGAAAGGCGGATGGAGAGGACGTATAAGGGTGAATCTTGACATCTCCCTTGATTCCGACAGGTTTTGTTATAATTCCAACACAAAACCTGCCCGTGTCCGTTACTTCACTCAATGAAAGAGAAAGTCCAATTTATTGAGCTTGTTGTTGCTGCAATCTTGCCTGAGCCTTCTTTTTAGGGGCGGACTTTTTTGGAGTATCCCGATGTGCGGTCGCGCCGATGACTCCCAATTCCATCAAGATTTTGTCGACGCGCTCGGAAGCCTTCGCTCCGACGGATAACCAATATTTTATTCGATCCTGTTCGATGACGACTCTTTCCTGATTTCCTTTTTCTAGGAGGGGATTATAAGACCCCAGTCTCTCGATAAACCTCCCGTCCCTTGGAGCGGTATTTTCGGCCACAACCAACTTATAAAACGGACGCTTCTTTGAGCCTCCTCGAGCTAACCTAATCCTCAAAGCCATCAAACACCCCTTTTTGCCTCTGTAAAAAAAATAAATCACACCTCAACGCTACCAATGTATCATACTTCAGCCAGATCCATCAAGATCATGCTTCGGTTTGGATTGACAACTCATCTCATTCTGAGGTGGAGGTAAATCCAGTAAGATCTGTTGGCTTTTAAAGAACTGAGGTGTTGTGGTACAATCGCACCACTTCGAGTGTGCGGTTTTTTTTATGTCTTTTTTTAGCAAATTGAAGGATGCGATTCTGGGGAAGGGCTCCCGATCTGGTGAAGATCTCTCGAGCATCGCCGAGATCGAAGACATTCTAATCGAAGCCGATTTTGGATTTGCCTTGGCATCCAGACTTGCCAAACAAATTGCGAAAAAGGGCAATCCTATCGAGAATCTAAATATCGAATTGAGATCTATGCTAACTCCTTTTGTAAGAGATCTCGAAATCGTATCGGAACATAAACCATTCGTCATATTCGTGGTCGGAGTCAATGGATGCGGTAAGACGACCACAATTGCCAAGATGATTCATTTCTTGATGTTGAATGGGAAGAAGGTGGCCGTTGCCGCTTGCGATACATTTAGGGTCGCCGCTACCGATCAACTGAATTACTGGGCCGAAAAAATTGGATGCGAAATTTACAAAGCTAAGGAATGCCAAAAAGATCCTGCAAGTCTAGCATTTGAATCAATAAAAGCGACTAATTCAGAGGTTCTGATAGTCGATACGGCCGGGAGATTGCAAAGTAATACGAATTTGATGGATGAGTTATCGAAGATGTATAGGGTGGTCGCAAAGGTCGATTCCTCTGCTCCCCATATGAATATTATGATCATAGATGCCACAACCGGGCAGAATGCCATCGAGCAAATTTATGCGTTCGGAAGTATTTTTCCTATCAGCGGCTTCATCATCTCGAAGATGGATGGAAATGCGAAGGGAGGTACAATAGTAAGAATCGTCGATGAATTAAAGATTCCGATTCTGGGTGTCGGAATTGGCGAATCTATTACTGATTTTGAAAAATTTTCCGTAGACATTTTTTTAAAGGGATTAATGGAGTAAATCGAAAAAAATGACTAAATCGTGCTGTTCTATATCATCTTCCAAAAAGGCGTGGTATTTCGCGATCGCGATTTGCCTGGGGATTATTTGTGGGTTATCTGGTATTGCCGTTTTAGAGCAATGTGGGCGGATTTGCTCCGAGGCATTCATTCGAATTTTCAAATGCGTTAGTATGCCAGTGATTTCGCTATCAGTGATCGTAGCGCTTGCGAATTATAGATCCGATGCGGGGGTATCTCATATATGGAAAAAGACCCTAACATATACGATTGGAACCACCTTGGCGGCAGCCTCTGTTAGTGCCATATTGTACGTCTTCATTTCTCCATCCAATTTTGATTTAAAATTCGAAGAGCAAACCAATCAGATTGTAGCAGATACGAATGGTTATATTAAATATTTTTTAGATGTGATTCCAGATAGCATTTTTTCATCTTTCGCCGAGCATAAAGTACTAAGTGTTTTATTGATCAGCGTTATTTTCGGTTTGGCAATTCGATTTATTAAGGATGCAGATGCTAAAAATTCCGTGACCTCCTTTTTTAACGGGGTACACAGTATATTTTTCACAATTACAAAATTTCTAGTTCGAATTCTACCGATTGGATTATTTGGGTTCGTGGCGGTAAGTGTCATGGAATTCAAAAGCGGTATGAATATCGGCAGCATGGGACAGTACTTTTTGGTAATAATCCTGGCAAATCTCATTCAAGGGGGGGTAGTGCTGCCAATTTGGTTGGTATTGAAAAAAATAGATCCGCTTAAGACGTTTAAGGCAATGATCCCGGCTTTGTCCGTCGCTTTTTTTTCAAAATCATCATCGGGGTCATTGCCGGTAACGATAGAGGCAGCCGAAACTAATCTCAAAATCGATCCCAAGGTAAGTCGATTTGTATTACCGTTATGCACGACGATCAATATGAATGGCTGTGCGGCTTTTATTTTTACGACCGTGATTTACGTTATGCAGAATTACGGCGTAGAAATTACTCCTCTTACGATAATAAGTTGGATTATTATTGCGACGATAGCAGCGATCGGTAATGCTGGAGTGCCAATGGGATGTTTTTTCTTGAGTACAAGTCTCCTGTCTTCGATGGATGTTCCGATTCCTGTTCTCGGGATTATTCTTCCATTTTATGGAGTTATAGACATGATTGAGACTTCACTAAACGTCTGGTCCGATTCTTGTGTCGCCACCGTCATTAATAAATTGAACTCTCATCCTGAATCGGCGTCGGATATACATAATTAACCGAAGTTGATATATATTTTTTGTGAGGATTTTTGAAATGATTAGCACGTCCATACTTTTTCAAAATGGCTGGAGATTCGGTGTATTGAGATGTCTTCTTGGGTCGTGTTTTATTGCCGTAGGTTCGCAGATTTACATTCCCTTTGATCCGGTTCCCTTCACCCTGCAGACATTTTGTGTTTTGCTTCTTGGATTGTGTTGCGGCTCAAAAATTGGTACCCTTTCTGTCTTACTTTATCTGACCGAAGGGATAATGGGGATTCCAGTATTTGCTGGGTATAATTCTGGGATATCAATTCTTTTGGGGCCAGCCGGTGGCTATTTGGTTGGATTTATATTTGCTGCTTATATAACGGGCGCAATGTCAGAAAAATGGTCTCGCAAGTCCCTTGCATCTGTATTTGTTATCGGTCTGGTCGGAGAAATAGTATTGTTATTGATCGGATATTTGCGATTAGCACATTTTATCGGATTCTCTGATGCTTGTACTTTCGGGATTCTGCCCTTTATTTTTGGGGATTTTTTCAAATTAACTTTATGCGCAATAATTGCATCGAAAAAATGAAGAATCGAATTTACCTAAGACCTCATCATCTAGTTTGCTTGATGAGTTTTCGAGGTAAGGGATATGATGATGTTTTTGTATCCGAAACTGGAAAGATTGTCAAAATTTTGAAAACAACACCGAACGAGAAATTGACTTGCATTACAAATGGATGTGACGATGTTTGTGAACATTGCCCAGAAAGAAATGGCAAATTATGCAAAGACGAATTTCGAGTTTCAAAGCTGGATTCTTCTTTTTCGAAAATTTTGAATGTGCGAGAAGGAGATAATTACTGCTTTTCAGAAATTTGCCAAATGACGAAAGATAAAGTATTAATTGGCAAATTTGAAGAGATCTGCTACGACTGTCGGTGGATTCAAATTTGCAGAAGTGAATTGTTGGCATTTCGGCCTTGAACGGATTTTTATTACTCGATAAACCCGAAGGGGTATCTTCTTTCTTCGTAGTAAATCGTTGCAAGAAGATTCTTGGGGCAAAAAGGGCTGGTCACCTCGGCACCCTTGATCCCTTTGCGACTGGATTGCTGATTATTGCGATCAACTCTGGAACGAAGGTAATTCCTTATGTAACGATCAAAGAGAAATGCTATGATTTCGAGATTAAATTTGGTGAGAAGATGAATACGGGCGACAAGACCGGCACCATTATTGAAACGAATCAGAATATTCCGAATTATCGAGATATAGAATCAATTCTTCCGGCTTTCCTTGGCGAGATTCATCAAAAACCACATCCGTTTTCGGCCGTTAAAGTAAATGGAAAGAGAGCGTATCAGATCGCGAGGAGTGGGCAGGACCCGATCATCGCAGTCAGATCCGTAACTATATTTGATCTATGTTTGTTAATGCAAACTCAAGAGAATGTTTTTCTGTTTCGAGCTACGGTTTCACCTGGGACTTACATCAGATCCTTGGCCGAAGATGTTGCGCGGTCACTTGAAACGGTTGGGCACGTCGTTTCTTTAAAGCGAACTCGGGACGGCAAATTTAAGCTGGAGGATGCTATAACGATTGACAGACTCGCAGAAAAAAAGGAGAATATCGATAACGTTCTGATTTCGCTCGAAAATATACTAGACGACATCCCTGTATATTTCGTAACGGATCGTGAGGCCGGTGATCTGGCGCTTGGGAAGTCTGTGAATCGCGGAGTCGATGTTGCCGCATCGAAAGATGGGGTTTGTTTGGTTGCTTCTGAGGAAGGTATGTTATGGATCGCTGAGGTTAAAGCTTCTGAGAGGTCGTTAACTCTGTCACCAAAGAGGTTGTTGGTTTGTTGAGATAAGAAAAAAGAGGAGAGAAGTGTAGATGTCGGTTACGGCTGAAAGAAAGCAAGAATTGATTAAAGAATTTGCGCTGCACGGTGGAGACGTTGGATCGTCTGAAGTCCAGGTTGCCATTTTAACTGAGCGCATTAGAAATCTGACCGATCATGTTAATATTCATAAAAAAGATTATCATACTCGCCGAGGATTATTAATTCTCGTCAGCAAGAGGCGCCGCTTACTCGACTATTTAAAAAGAGTAAGTGAATCTAGATATTTAGATTTAATAAAAAGACTTGGGTTACGTAAATAACTTTATTCGCTTTTTGGAGTTAATAGAGAGTGGCAAAAGCTTTCATTTTCCCTGGACAAGGTTCTCAAAAGGTTGGTATGGCCTCCGTATTCATCAATGGATTTCAGGCTGGAATGAGAGTTATTGAAGAAATTGAGGATGCGATTTCGTTTAACATTTCAAAATTGATGAGTGAGGGGCCGATTGAGGAGCTTACTAAGACCGAGAATGCGCAGCCAGCGATTTTCGCTACTGGAATGGCTTGTGTGGCGATTTTGGAAAGGGAGTATGGCTATGAGTTATCCAAAACCGCTAAATATTTGGCTGGACATTCGCTGGGGGAGTATACGGCCCTTTGCACGGCCGGAGCTTTTTCAATTACCGATGCCGCGAGATTGGTCAGGATTCGTGGCGAGTTAATGACTTCGGCGTGTCCCGATTGCGAAAATTACTCGATGGTAGCTCTGTTGGGAGTGGGGGCCGAGGTGATCGAGGAGTTGGTCGAGCGATACCAGTCTGGACGACATATTTGCGTTATAGCAAATGATAATTCTGCATCTCAAGTTGTAATAAGTGGTCACAAGAGGGTGGTTATGGCTGTTTGCGAGGCGGCCAAGCATCGTGGAGTTGTTAAGGCCATAGAGCTTAATACGAGTGGGCCTTTCCACAGTCCACTTATGAGCCAGGCCGCGATTGAGTTTGATAAGGTCTTGCTGAGCATAGATAATTATTACGATTGTAAGATTCCGGTTGTTATGAACAGTACGGCATTCCCACTAATTCAAAAGGATGATATTTATAATCATTTAATTATGCAAATGACTGGAAGGGTTAGGTGGCGCCAAACGATTGAGTTCTTGATGAATGATGACGAGATTGATGAGTTGGTAGAAATTGCCCCTGGGAGGACGTTATCGACGATGATTAAGAGGAGTTATGATGGAGCGAGGGTCAGAAATCTGGAAACGGTAGCTCAGATTCAGGAGTTTGCTCAATAAAAAAAATAGGAGGTGAGACTGTGTTTTCACTGGATGGTTATAGAGTTTTGATTACCGGCGGCAGTGGGTCGATTGGCCGCGCGATCGCCGAGGCAATGGCATCGTGCGGGGCCGAGGTTTCGATCTCCGGAACTCGCGAAGATGTACTTCATGATATTGCTGATGGAATTGAGAAAAACACCGGCAAATCGGTATTGGTATTGCCGTGCGACTTAACTGATCACACGAAAACTCAGAATTTATTGAGAACATTTGAGGAGAAATTGGGGCCAATCGACGTTTTGGTCAATAATGCCGGAATCAATAAGGATTCCTTATTTTCTAGGATGGCCTTAGAGGATTTCGTGTTGGTTAACGAGGTCAACCTAAGGGCTGCGTTTACTCTAATGCAAGGGGCCGTTGCCTCGATGGGGCCTCGTAGATTTGGTCGCATCATTAATATGACGTCGGTTGTGGGTTTAACTGGGAACATTGGGCAGGCTAATTACTGTGCTAGCAAGGCGGGGCTCATAGGCTTATCGAAGACTGTAGCTCTCGAATATGCCAAAAGAAATGTTACGGTGAATTGTGTAGCCCCGGGGGCTATAAGATCGCCGATGATAGATGGTATGAGCGAGCAGGCGAGAGACAGATTTATTTCAAGAATTCCGATGGGACGGATAGGGGAGCCTGAAGACGTAGCGGGAATTTGCGTTTTTCTCGCCTCCAAGGTAGCCTCCTACATCACGGGCCAGACCTTCCACATCAATGGCGGCATGTTGATGCCCTAGATTAAGAATGAAATGTATTTTAGGAAGGCTAAATAGGGGCCGTTAACAAAACTGGTGCGAGAGTGAGAGAATTATAGTAGACGGATCCCACCCTTGCTTGCACGATGAAATAGAGTTATGGTATTACTTTGATTGATCAAATAGCTACGGGTAAAGAATAATGTCCTCAATAACAGCACTTAGCAGCAAAAAAGCATAGCGGTAGTCGGGTTAATGCAGGTTTACCAGGCGTCCTGGGGCAGTGCATCACAGTCCTCTGACCGAGACGCAGATTCTATGCCAGCCCTAGCGTCAGAGGCAGATCAGAGCAATGTTCTCGGAGATTCGCAGGAAGTTATCAGGAATCTCCAAGCCCAGATCGCCGACCTCGAGAAAGATAAGACGGAGCAGGCTGATTGGATAGGGCAGATGCGGCGCAAGCTTAGTTCCATGTACGATTATCAGCTTAACCAGCGGGAGACAGCTCACAAGCAGGCTAGAGATGCACAGGAACTACTGAAGGAGAGGGCTCACCTCATCAGAGAATTGCAGTCAAAAGATGAAGAGAAGGAGCGTCTCAGGCAAGAATTACTTCACAAAAGCTGGGAGACCGCAAACCTACGTAGGGATAGCTAGTCACAGATCCAGTACCTTCAGGAAGAATTAGAGAACAATCGTCTCGAGAAAGAAGCCTTAGAAGGACAGTTAAAGAGATGTATGCAGGAGCAAGCAGCCCTCCGCAGGGATTCAGAGGAACGCTATCAAGAGAGTGAAAGAATGAGGTCAGAATTACAGGGATTACTTCGGGAGAGAGCAACCCCAGCCACCGTCAAATAAGACCTCTCTCGAAATTAGTTTAATAACGGCAGATTGCAGAAGGAAGTTATGGATTGAGTCTCAACCCGAATCTCCTTCTCCTATTCCTATAAGTATCTACTACTATCTTAAATCGTTTGA
>JAIRWL010000014.1 GCA_031268935.1 Holosporales bacterium
GGTTCAAGCTTTTCCCAACGTTCATCCGATATATCATGCCTGTGATATGCACTCGTTTCCATTAACTTTTCACAAAATCAAAGAAATTTCGGATTATGTAACAGTTTTCGTTTCTGACGGCAGTCTGTAGTGCCCAGAGGAGCCCCATGCCCGCTGACGAGCCTAGTCAGATTCTCACAGGTGCTGTAGAGAGCAACAGGATAAGGGGGGCCAGGGCAAGGGGAGGGATAGACCAACAGGTTGAAAGGGGATCCCCCCGTAAGGATTGTATCAGCTGGCACGCAAGCAGAGTTCGGCCAGAGGAGCCCAGATCCATTCCCCTTAGGGCTCAGCAAGGTATCGGTTTAGCAGATACCCCCATCCTCCCCCCGTCACAGATAGAGTTCCCCCTGGATGCAATAGGTACAGCAACAGCGCCGAACTCGGCTAGCCCAGCCCCCCCCCCCAACAGGAAACCAACCCGCATAATCAAGGGAGTTGGACCCCATCAGAGGCTGATATTCTTTACGCAAAATGCGAACCAAGCACAAGGGCATTAGGCTGAGTAGTATGGACGAGGGTAACGGACAAGCTGCAATCCCGTCCTCTGGAATCTTTGGGAAAGTAGATACCAAAGGCTTCAGATTCAAAGACGATCCTCCAATGGGGTCTCCGGCAAGGCGGCGCCCTCCGCCGAGGGAGCATAGATAATAGTAGACGCCCAACCCAGCCAAAGCGTTCCACGGCACGGCAGGTGGGCGGCTCAAGTAAGCATTTTGTTGCCTAGCTGGTCTCCGTGTACAAGGGACAGGGGTGGGTCGCCCGGGCAGGGCCCGGGGAGGGGTTGGAGGGTCGTTCGTATAAGGCATTTCAAAGCCTGTCCGGCCTATCAGCCTCTGGCAGGCAGCAGGGGGAGGAGATCCCCAGGCAGTTAACCAGCCAGGAGAGGACATAGCCCGCCCCCCGCAAGCTCCCCCGGCGCCCACACTCGCGGCTCCAGTTGGAGGGCAAACATGGACGCCGCCTATCCCCGAATTCACTTTCTTCGATCCACTAACAATTGAATTTGAGGATCCAGCCCGAGACTGGCGACTGAGTTGGTTTTAGCCTAGTCCGGGTCGGAGTATAGTCAAGGACGGGGCGGGAGAGGGGGATGGTCCGGCCAGTCCTGGTAGTTCAAACGGTTGTGGAGATAGGAAAATGGGAGGGGGAGTTAATGCTGGGGTTGGCAGGCCTTGAGCCCGGTACATTTCCCAGCCCTCTGTCCAGACCTATAAGATTAGGAGCAATAAAAAGAAGTAGACCCATCCAGTTATTAGCACATTCAATTCTACAAGACTTGTAATCGCATAATTAAGTTGACAGGACAGTCAATTGAGTATAAACTGTCGTTTTTCATCCATTACAGTAAGGACCCATTATGAGGATAAGCATCATCATCTTCACCCTAATCGGTAATTTGCCCTATCAAGCACACAGCATGTGGGTACCGGAGGCCGAACAACCTCCGCACTCGACGTATCAAGGAACGGGACAGCACCCGTCTATAGAAGACAGCAAATTCTCTTCAACCGTGTGCAGTAGATTACCATTTACAAAAAACAGATTAAAAAAAAAGAAGAAAGAATGGAGCATTAGCGAGGATTGTATGCTTGTAGGGCGAGCTGGGGAGAGCAAGAGACTCAAGGGACGAATGGATTGGGTATGGATAGCCCTGGATGTGCCAAGGCGATCCCCAGAGGCGTGTCGAAGCCGGTGGCAAGACCTGAAAGATCCGGAAGGGCTGGGGAGCAGACTTCCCCTATGGCTTCAGGTAGAACTAGGAAGGTCAGAGGAGTCAGCCCTCCCTCCGATCCCAGCAGCGACACCAGTCGCTCAGGGAGGGTCATTAGAACTCCCTCGGAGCCTCCCAGAGGTCACACTCGATGACACAGTAGAAACAAAGGCTCAGCCCTCGGCAGGCCCCTCTACCCAAGTCACTTACAGGTACAGGCAGACCTGGTTACCACATGAGGATGCCATCTTGGTTAAGAGAATGGGCCTCAGTATTGAGGTATTAGAGAGGATATCATGGCCGTTCATAGTGTCGGGGATCCCCGGGAGGGACGACAAAGCTTGCAAGGACAGGAAACACGAACTGAAGCTAGCTTAGCTAGCGGAAGACTGGAGAGGGTAGAGGACGCGTCCTATGTCCAGACAATAGAACAGTTCCGAGCAATAATCTCGGGCAAATCATTTAGAGGGAAGACTTGGGCCCCAGAAGAGGACGCCCGTCTGAAAGAACTCTGGCCAGAGAGTCAGAGGGAGGGTTGGCAACAAGTCTGGCCCAGGATAGCGTCGATGATGCCGGGGCGAGGTCAATCGGCATGTAGCAACAGACTGTACCGGATCAGGCTCAAGGCCTCGGGGTGGCAGGGTGCACCCAAGACGGAGGGTCTCTCCCCCCGTCCAGAAGTGGCACAACAAAACCCCCTGCTCCCAGCAGAGACCATACTCAAGCATCCAGTTGGAGCGCCAGCAGAGGAGGCCGCAATCCCCCCCCAGAGCATCAGCCGCCCCACCAATTGCGAATCCATTCCTCCAGGCTCAAGGGGGAGCGACCTCTTGGCATTTTGGAACTCATCACCTAGATGATCCTTGGCGGCGAGTCACTGAGCGGGATCCGATGGATCCTTCGACCTGGGACGAAGACTGGCTATGATCGGTTGGAGAGTCCGCTAAGGCCCAGGGGGGCATCGGGAAGACACTTGGGAGGAGGAGGTAGTGAGGGGTTTAGTAAATGTTCATGTTTTTTTTTTGGATTCATAGACCTCTTTCCTCCCATTAGGAATTCATGGACGGCTTGCCTTTCATTAAATGACGCGATGAGGTACAAAGATTCGTTTTTTTTCTTTCTCGGATTATATTTTATTTTTCATGAAAGAATTTTTATGAATCAATTACCAAACTTTAAAATCTTACACTTTTAGCATTCCTAATTTGAAATGATTTCTATGTGTCGTAATTTTTAGAGTAGCAGAGTGGCTTACAACTTATTGACAAACCGGTACACGGAATGTAACATGACATGGTGCCGGGGGCGTTTTCAGTTCCACCGGTTGGTTTTTCGAAGTTTTTTTTTGTATAAAAAGGGAATAATGCCTACAATTAACCAATTAATAAGATCCCCGAGGAAACCGAAGATAGTGAGGAATAAGGTACCGGCTCTCGAGTCTTGTCCTCAGAAAAGAGGGGTTTGCGCTCGTGTATTTACTACGACCCCGAAGAAGCCTAATTCGGCTATGAGGAAAGTTGCCCGTATTCGTTTGACAAATGGATATGAGGTTACGGGATATATCCCCGGAGAGGGACACAACCTTCAAGAGCACTCCGTCGTAATGATCAGGGGGGGGCGAGTTAAAGATTTGCCGGGTGTGAGGTATCACGTCATAAGAGGTACTCTCGATACGCATGGGGTTAAGGATAGGAAACAGGCCCGTTCTAGATACGGCGCCAAGAAGCCAAAGTGATTTTTTTTTGAAGGAGAGAGGCGTAAGAAATGTCCAGACGTAGAGCAGCCGAAAAGCGGGAAGTTTTGAAAGATCCGAAATATGGAGATGCTGTTGTAACGAAATTTATGAGTTGTCTGATGTATGATGGCAAGAAATCTGTATCCGAGAGAATAGTGTACGGAGCCTTCGACAGAATTCATGGGAAAACTGGGAAAAGCTGTCTTGAATTGTTTACGGACGCTTTGGCTAATGTGAAGCCCACCTTGGAGGTTAGATCACGTCGTGTCGGTGGAGCGACTTATCAGATACCGACCGAGGTGGCCTCGGGAAGAGCTCGAGCTCTGTCCATCCGCTGGGTGATCAATGCCGCGAGAGCTAGATCAGAAAAGACCATGGAAGAGAGATTGGCTGCCGAGCTGCTGGATGCGGCCACTGGAAAGGGGGCGGCCGTCAAGAAAAAAGAAGATACTCATAAGATGGCAGAAGCTAATAGAGCCTTCGCTCATTACAGATGGTAAGAATAGGGGAGGGTAAAGGGAGTTTATGAAGCGAACTACGCCTATTAATTTCTATAGAAATATAGGGATTATGGCGCATATCGATGCCGGAAAAACGACGACGACCGAAAGGATCCTGTATTATACCGGGAAGTCCTACAAAATAGGCGAGGTCCATGAGGGCGCCGCGACGATGGACTGGATGGAGCAGGAGCAAGAGAGAGGGATTACGATTACCTCTGCCGCTACTACCTGTTTCTGGCGCGATTATCGTATCAATATCATCGACACTCCAGGGCATGTTGATTTTACGGTAGAAGTCGAGAGGAGTCTTCGTGTGTTAGACGGTGCCGTTACGGTTTTCGACGGGGTAGCAGGGGTCGAGCCGCAATCTGAGACCGTTTGGCGTCAAGCCGATAAATATAAAGTTCCGAGGATCTGTTTTGTAAACAAGATGGATAGGATGGGGGCTAATTTCTATCGATGCGTCGATATGATCGTCGAGAGATTGGGGGCGAAGCCCGCCATAATAGCTCTGCCGATAGGGTCTGAGTCTAATTTTCAAGGGCTCATCGATTTGGTCGAGATGAAGGCTTATATATGGCATAATGAGGATCTGGGAGCTAAATATGATATCGTCGATATTCCTGACGATTTAAAGGGGGAGGCTGAAAGATATAGGGGGCGACTCCTCGATCTTATCGTCGAACAGGATGATACGGCGATGGAAGCATTTCTCGAAGGAAAGGAAATTTGTTTAGATCTGATTAAGAAATGTATCAGAAAGGGGACTATTAGCAGCGCATTTGTTCCTGTTTTGTGTGGTTCGGCTTTCAAAAATAAGGGGGTGCAATATCTTCTCGATGCTGTCGTCGATTATCTTCCATCTCCACTCGATATTGGAGACATTCATTGTACGACCATAGATGGGGAAGAAATCATAAGAAAGCCTGATGATGCCGAGCCGTTGGCTGGGTTAGCCTTTAAGATCATGACGGATCCGTTTGTTGGTAGCATTACTTTTTTTAGAATTTATTCTGGAATTTTAGAATCTGGTACGAGCGTTTTAAATTCAGTTAAAGATAAAGTCGAGAGAATTGGGCGAATGCTTTTGATGCACGCCAATAATAGAGAGGATATTAAATATGCGGCGGCTGGAGATATAGTCGCTCTTTGTGGATTGAAATTGACGACGACCGGTGAGACTTTGTGTTCTCAGACGAAACCCGTAATTCTTGAAAAGATGGAATTTCCGGATCCGGTTATTGAGATCGCGATAGAGCCGTGTACGAAGGCTGATCAAGAGAAGATGGGGATTGCCTTATCTAGGATGGCTTCAGAGGATCCGTCGTTTAAAGTTTCTACTGATGGCGAGACTGGGCAGACGATAATTAAAGGGATGGGCGAGCTTCATCTGGAAATAAAGGTTGATATCCTGAAGCGAGAATATAAGGTCGACGCCAATATCGGATCACCCCAAGTTGCATATAGAGAGACGATTACGAAGCGGAATGATATCGATTATACTCATAAAAAACAGACCGGTGGTGCAGGGCAATTTGCTAGAATTAAACTGATTTTTGAACCTCTTGAATCTGGATCTGGATTTGTCTTTGAGAATAAGATTGTCGGCGGAGTTGTTCCGAAAGAGTATATTCCTGGAGTGATGAAAGGAATTCAATCGGCGATGGGGGCTGGGGTTATCGCTGGATTCCCGCTGATTGATTTCAAGGCGACGTTAGTAGATGGAGCATATCATGACGTCGACTCGAGTGTTTTAGCATTCGAAATTGCTGCACGAGCGGCGTTTAGGGAAGGTATTGGGAGATGTGCGCCCAGATTATTGGAGCCGATTATGAAGGTGTCAGTCGTGACTCCGGAAGATTATATGGGAGATATTATAGGTGATCTCAATAGTCGTAGAGGGCAGGTTTCTGGTATGGATCAGCTTGGAAACGCTAGAGAGATATCATCGATGGTACCGTTAGCAAACATGTTTGGTTACGTTAACGTATTAAGATCGATGAGCCAGGGGAGAGCGCAGTTTTCCATGGTTTTTGATCACTATGATCAGGTCCCTCAGCAAATTGCTGATGAAATTAAGGCTAAAGTATCGTAAGATGTCGCAGATACCGTTAAGAGTTTTTGAAAAAGATGGAGTAGAAAATGGCGAAGGCAAAATTTGAGAGATCGAAACCGCATTGCAATATCGGAACCATTGGGCACGTTGATCACGGAAAGACGACGTTGACGGCGGCCATAACGAAGGTTATGTCGGAACTCGGTAAAGCCAGTTTTAAGGCTTATGACGAAATAGATGGCGCCCCTGAGGAGAAAGCTAGAGGTATTACTATTTCGACGGCTCATGTTGAGTATGAGACGGATAACAGGCATTATGCTCATGTTGATTGCCCTGGGCATGCGGATTATGTCAAGAACATGATAACTGGAGCGGCTCAAATGGATGGCGCAATTCTAGTCGTTTCGGCGGCGGATGGGCCAAAACCTCAAACGAGGGAGCATGTCCTATTGGCTAGGCAGGTTGGCGTGCCGGCCCTCGTTGTATATCTCAATAAGATGGATTTGGTTGATGATCCAGAGCTAGTCGATTTGGTTGAAATGGAAGTAAGAGAGTTATTGAGCTCTTATAATTTCCCTGGGGACGATATTCCGATCGTGCGGGGCGCGGCCGTTGCGGTTTTAGAGGGGGGTGATGCGACCCTCGGTAAGGATTCTATCATGAGTTTAATGGAGGCGGTGGATAGTTACATTCCTCAGCCTCAAAGAGCTATCGATAAGCCATTTCTGCTTCCAATCGAAGATGTATTTTCCATTTCTGGACGTGGGACGGTGGTGACTGGGCGAGTCGAGAGAGGCGTGATCAGGGTTGGTGAAGAAGTCGAGATAGTCGGAATTAGGACAACTCAGAAGACGACCGTGACGGGCGTCGAAATGTTTAAAAAACTCTTGGATCAGGGGGAGGCCGGAGATAATATAGGGGCGCTTCTTCGAGGAACAAAGAGAGAAGAAGTCGAAAGGGGGCAAGTTTTAGCGGCTCCTGGATCTATTACTCCTCACACTACTTTTGAGGCTGAGGTTTATGTTTTGACGAAAGACGAGGGGGGGCGTCACACTCCATTTTTTGGGAACTATAGACCACAATTCTATTTCAGAACGACGGATGTTACTGGAACGGTATCATTGCCGGAGGGAGTGGAAATGGTAATGCCTGGGGATAATGTTAAAATAAATGTTGAGCTTATTGCTCCGATTGCGATGGAAGATAATTTGAGATTCGCGATTAGAGAAGGTGGCAGAACGGTTGGTGCCGGTGTCGTTTCGAAGATCATAAAATGAGGAAGCTTTTCAGAGTAGGGATTATTTCAAATGGAATGTCGTAACATACGGATTAGATTGAAAGCCTATGACCATAGGTTACTGGATCAATCTGTTAAGGAGATAGTTGATGCTGCTAAGAGGACTGGTGCGGCCGTGGTTGGGCCGGTTCCTCTACCGGTGAAGATAGAGAGGTTCACGGTAAATCGTTCTCCTCACATAGACAAAGAGTCGAGGGAGCAGTTTGAAATCAGAACTCACAGGCGATTGATAGACATTAAGGATTGGCTACCTCAGACTGTCGATGCATTGATGAAGCTTGATTTGGCCGCTGGCGTCGATGTCGAGATTAAATTATAGAGGATGATTGTCATGAGGGTAGGGTTAATCGCTGAGAAGGTCGGTATGACTCAGTTGTTTGATGGCAACGGTGTTCAGGTTCCGGTTACGGTTTTAAAGATCAGTCCTTGCACGGTAGTATCTCTTAAAACGAAGGAGAAGGATGGATATGATGCCGTTCAACTTGGTTCGAAAGAAGGTAAGGGGAAGCATATCAACAAGCCGCAATTAGGATACTTCAAGAAAATGTCCTCCAAACTCTTTAGGATATTAAAGGAATTTCGAGTGGATGATGTTTCATCGTATAATGTCGGCGACACCATCGGAGTGGATCTTTTCTCTAGTGGGCAGTATGTAGATGTTACTGGGATCACTAAGGGTAAGGGATTTGCTGGAGGTATGAAGAGGCATGGATTTGGCGGCTTGAGGGCTACTCATGGTGTTTCGATTGTCCATAGGTGCCATGGATCGACTGGTAACAGAACTCTTCCTGGGCGTGTATTTAAGGGAAAGAGGATGGCGGGACATATGGGAGATCAGAAAGTTACGACCCTGAATTTAATGGTTCATTCGGTGGACAAGGAGAAGGAAGTGGTTTTTGTTCGGGGCGCGGTTCCAGGATGTAATAGCAATACCGTGATTATCAGGGATGCGATTAAAAAGAATAACGTAAAATTGGGTAAGTGATATGAAGATTGTTGTATTGAGCAGAGAGAATGAGCAGCCTGGTGAGTTAGAGCTCTCCGATCAGGTTTTCGGATTAGTGCCTCGTCGCGATATTTTGGCGCGAGTAACTTTTTGGCAGCTTGCCAAGAGGCGAAGTGGTAGCCACAATGTTAAAGGGAAATCGGAAGTTCATGGGACGACCAGGAAATTCGTTCGCCAGAAGGGGAGTGGCGGTGCTCGTCACGGTTCTAAGAAGGCCGTTCAGTTTAGAGGTGGTGGAATCGTTTTCGGACCGGTAAATAGGGATCATGGTTTTGATTTGCAAAAAAAGGTCAGGAAACTTGGTCTTAAGATGGCGTTATCTGCCAAAATGAAAGAAGGTAAATTGATAGTTATTGATTCATTGAGTTATGATGAGCATGTTAAAACTAAGAGCTTTTTATCGAGATTTTCTGATGTGAAGAATGCCTTGTTTATTGGGGTAGATAGAAATCAAAATGTTCTTAATGCGTTGTCGAATATTGTTGGGTATGATTATATTCCTCAGATTGGAGCTAATGTTTACGACATTATGAGAAAGGATAAATTAATTATTTCGGTCGATGCAATCAAGAATCTGGAGGAAAGATTGATATGAGTTCGAAGGTGAAGGCTACTTCGGTTGATTATGATTTGATCAGATATCCCGTGATGACCGAGAAGTCTACAAAGATTTTGGAAGATTCTAATGCTTATGTTTTTGTAGTAGAGAAGTGTGCCAATAAGCCTGGAATTAAAAGGGCCGTCGAGAGAATTTTTGGAGTTAAGGTAAAATCAGTTAACACAATCGTTGTTAAGGGGAAAAATAAAGTTTTCCGTGGTCGATTAGGTAGGAGATCAGATTTTAAAAAGGCAATCGTAAGATTGGATGCCGGAAACAGGATTGATCTTGGGGTTGGAGTATAGAGCGATGGGATTAAAACAATACAAGTCTATAACGACTTCTCAAAGGCAGTTAGTTGGTATCGATAGATCTGAGCTGTGGAAGGGGAAGCCGCTAAAGAAACTGACACTTGCTAAACTAGATAGAGCTGGGCGTAATAATCATGGTCACATCACGGTCTGGAATAGAGGGGGTGGGCATAAGCAGCGTTATAGGATAATTGATTATTTACGTGACAAACAAGATGTTCCCGGGACTGTCAATCGGATTGAATACGATCCGAATAGGAGTTCGTTTATAGCTCTGATCAAATACTCTGATGGTGAAAGTAGGTATATCATAGCTCCACAAAAATTAAAGGTTGGAGATTTTGTGATTTCGGCGGATAAGGCGGATATAAAGCCTGGAAATACCATGCTCCTGAAAAATATTCCTGTCGGTACGATTGTCCATAATATAGAGCTTAAGATTGGGAAGGGGGCTCAGATGGCGCGTTCGGCCGGGGCTGGAGTTCAGATCGTTGGTCGTGATGGGGCTTACGTTGTTTTGAGACTACCATCCGGTGAACAGCGATTGGTAAGTGGTGTGTGTCACGCGACGGTCGGTGTCGTTTCTAATCCGGATCATCAGAATAGGAGTTATGGAAAGGCCGGGAGGAATAGGTGGCTCGGGAAGAGGCCTTGTGTTCGAGGAGTTGCTATGAATCCTGTAGATCATCCGCATGGAGGAGGAGAAGGAAAGACTTCGGGGGGTAGGCATCCGGTTACTCCATGGGGAATCTCGACGAAAGGTAAAAAAACCCGTAGAAACAAGCGGACTAATCGATATATAATATCAAAGCGTAAGTGAGGAGAGTTGATAAGTGCCTAGATCAGTTTGGAAGGGGCCGTTTTTCGATCGGTATTTGGTAAAGAAGGCTGAGACCGTTAAAGCATCTGGTAGATCGGATGTCGTGAAGATTTGGTCCAGGCGTTCTACTATTTTGCCACAATTCGTCGGTGTGACATTCGGCGTTCATAACGGGAAGAAATTCATTCCGGTTTCTGTTTCGGAAAATATGGTAGGTCATAAATTTGGGGAATTTGCTCCGACGCGTACATATTACGGTCATGGGGCCGATAAGAAGGCGAAGAGATGATTATGCAAAACGGGTCAGCGAAGGCTGTTTTAAGGAAGATTCGTGTTAGTCCACAGAAGTTAAACCTTGTTGCTTCTATGATTCGCGGGATGCACGTCACGAAAGCGGCGAATGTCTTGCTTTATTCCAAAAAAAGGATCGCGAATGATGTTAGAAAGACTTTGATGTCGGCGGTTGCTAATGCTGAAAATAATCATGGATTGGATTCGGCCGCGTTGTATGTTGATGAGGCGCATGTAGGTCATAGTATTAAACTCCGCAGATTCCATCCACGTGGGCGCGGTCGTGGAGGAGTTATAACGAAACCGTTTAGTCATTTAACCATAATTGTGAAGCAGAAGATTTGAGGAGTCATGGGACAGAAGGTTAATCCGGTTGGATTGAGATTAGGGATATTGAGGACATGGGAATCGAGATGGTTTGCCGGAAAGGGGTATGCCGATTTGCTATCGAAAGATCTCGAGATGAGAGATTATATAAGAAAGAGATATCAATCGGCTGGGATCGCGAGAGTTATCATCGAACGGCCAGCTAAGCAAGCTTGTATCGAGATTCATGCCGGAAGACCAGGAGTTCTGATTGGTAAGGGTGGCGCTGATCTTGAAAAATTAAAGGCTAAGCTTTCTAAGATAGCTGGAATTGATGTTGCGATAAATGTTGTTGGTGTAAGAAAGCCGGAATTGGATGCATATTTGATTGCCGAAGGGATTGCGCATCAGATTGAGAAGCGAGTTTCCTATAGAAGGGCGATGAAGAGGGCCATGCAATCTGCGATGAAACTTGGGGCTTTTGGTATTAGGGTTAATGTTTCGGGGAGATTGAATGGTGCCGAGATCGCGAGGACTGAGTGGTATCGAGAGGGGAGGGTGCCTCTCCATACGTTGCGCTCTGATGTAGATTTCAGTATAGGGGTTGCCAAGACTACTTATGGAACTTGCGGTATAAAGGTTTGGGTATACAAAGGTGACTGTGAGGTTGGTGATTTTTTGTCGAGAGACAAGAAGGCGTAAGTTTTGAGAGGTAAAAGATATTATGTTGTCCCCTAAGAGGACCAAATTTAGAAAGGCTTTTAAGGGTAGAATTAAGGGCCGCGCTATGACTGGGGTAGACGTTAGTTTTGGTAGTTTTGGGCTAAAGGCTATTGAGCCATCTAGAATCACGGCGAGACAGATTGAGGCTGCTAGAAGAGCGATCTCGAGATATATAAAGAGGGCTGGTCGAGTTTGGATACGTATATTTCCGGATTTACCGATTTCGAAAAAGCCAGCTGAGGTTCGTATGGGGAGTGGTAAAGGATCTCCCGAATTTTGGGCATGCAGAGTGCACCCGGGAAAGGTGATGTTTGAATTGGATGGCGTATCTGAGGAGGTCGCTCAAGCTGCCTTTGAGATAGCCGCCGCAAAATTACCTATTCGTACAAAATTCGTTAAGCGTATTGTTTAGGAGCAGGTGAGAGAAATGAAGTTTTCCGAATTGTTGCAGAAGGATGCTGGCGAACTTAAGAAGATGTGTATAGATTTGAGGCGAGAGCATTTTAATTTGAGAATTCTTATGAAAACAAATCAAGATGTAAAAACCGCCGTAATTCGAAGTTGTAAAAAAAATATAGCGCGAGTGAAGACTCGCTTAAGTCAATTAGAGAAGAATTGATAGGAGATTGTATTCATGCCTCGTCGGACCTTGCAAGGAATTGTCGTTAGCGATAAATCGGATAAGACCGTTTCTGTTAGAGTTGAAAATCGGGTCATGCACCCGATCTACAAGAAGTATGTAAAATTGCATAATAAGTATGCTGCTCACGATGAATCGAATTCTTACAAAGTTGGAGATGTCGTTAAGATCATAGAGGCCCGTCCAATTTCAAAGACGAAGAAATGGGTCGTGGACTCAAAAATAGAACATGGAGGCTAAAAGATTATGATTCAAACTGAGTCTCGAATGAGTGTTGCTGATAATTCTGGAGCGAAGGAGGTCTTGTGTATCAAGGTTCTTGGCGGATCGAAGAGGAGGTACGCTGGAGTTGGAGATGTCATCGTCGTTTCGATAAAGAGTGCGATCCCGAGTGGAAAAGTGAAGAAGGGAGACGTGCATAAGGCGGTTATCGTTAGAACGAAGCAGCCGATTAGAAGAGTGGATGGGATGCAAATCGCATTTGATAGGAATGCGGTCGTTTTGATTGATAAGCAGGGTGAGCCGATCGGGAGTCGTATATTTGGCCCGGTTACGAGAGAGCTAAGGTCTGCTGGATATATGAAAATTGTATCTTTAGCGCCGGAGGTTTTATGACTCAGCCTAAATTTAAAATTAAAAGGGGTGATCAGGTTCAGGTTATTACTGGCTCGAATCGAGGTAAAAGGGGCATCGTGAAGCAGGTTTTCCTTGACAAAGGGGCCGTCCTCGTTGAAAATATCAACGTCGTAGTCAGAAATGTGAAACCGGATTATAGACATCCTCAGGGATCGTACAAAAAAGAGATGCCGATTAATATATCGAATGTATCTCTGATTGATCCTTCGACGGATAGAGTTGCTAAGACTGGTTATCGACTGGATGAGAGTGGAAAGAAGGTTCGTTACTTTAAGAAGTCTGGGACCGTTTTATAAAGAAAGAAGGTAAAATGAAAGATGAGTTATTCGAAGGGTAGGTATTTTTCAGATCTGAAGGCTTCCTTGAAGAAGGAGCTTGGATTGTCGAATGATTTTACTGTTCCGAAACTTGAAAAAGTGGTTCTGAATTGTACTTCTTCTGAGGCAGCGCACGATGGCAAAATTCTGCAATGTATTGTCGAGGAGTTGACGGCGATATCGGGGCAGAAGCCCGTGGTGACTAAGGCGAAGAAATCCATTGCCGGATTTAAATTGAGAGAAGGTACGAAATTGGGAGCGAAGGTAACTTTGCGTCGCGATCGTATGTATGAGTTTATCGATAGGTTGATATATATCGCATTACCAAAGGTTAGAGATTTTAGAGGCTTGTCGAGTCGTGGGTTTGACGGGCATGGAAATTTTTCTATGGGAATAAAGGAACAGATAGTTTTTCCAGAAATAAATTATGATAGAATCGACAAGATTAGAGGGTTTGATATTACGGTATGTACGACGGCACGGGATGATGTGTCTGCATTAGCCCTGTTGAAGGGTTTGAGATTTCCGTTTACGAGTTGATTTGAAGAAGGAAGGTTATGGCAAAAAAGAGCGCGATAGAGAATAATGATAGGAGAAAGAGGTTGGTTGCCAGTAGGCAGGCTTCTCGCGATGCTTTGAAAAAGATCATCCACGATAGAGAGGTAGATTTTGGAGAGCGGATGATAGCCGTACGGAAGCTGGCTGAGATGCCGAGGAATTCGTCTTCTGTAAGGATTAGGAATAGGTGCGTTTTGACGGGTAGGTCGAGGGGATATTACAGGAAGTTTGGGATGTCTCGGATAGCTCTGAGAGAGTTAGCTTCGTGTGGATTTTTGCCCGGTGTGGTAAAGGCTAGTTGGTGAGGGGTGTTCGATGAGTGTCGTTGATTCGATTAGCGATTTGATAACAAGAATAAGGAACGCTCAGATGGCTCGTAAGAGTACGGTCGATGCGCCGATGTCTAAGGGACGAGAAGCTTTACTGAAGGTTCTTCTTGATGAAGGGTACATCAGAGGTTATACGATTGTCGATTGCCCTGAAACTGGATTTAAGAAGCTATGTGTTGAATTAAAGTATTTTGAAGGAAAGCCTGTGATATGTGAAATAAAGAGGGTTTCGAAGCCTGGGCGGCGAGTGTATTCCTCTATTAAGGATTTGCAGTTTGTTAAAAATGGATTGGGCATTAATATCCTATCGACGGATAGAGGGATTATGTCTGACGTTGAAGCGAGGAAGCTTCATCTAGGGGGTGAAATTGTATGTTCCGTTTTCTGATAGTTGGTAGATATGTCTAGAGTTGGCAAAAACAGTATCCCGATTCCTGCTGGTGTTAATGTTGCGTTGAATGGAAACATTTTGACGATCAAGAAGGGAGGGATTGAAGAGATTTATAAGGTTCCAGATTGCTTGAAGGTAGAGGAATCTAAGGAGAGTATTCGATTTATTCCGTTAGATTCCAATCAATCCACTAGGGCTTTATGGGGCACGTCTCAAAGAAATGTGAATAATATAATAGTTGGATTATCCGACGGATTTAAGATTGAGCTCGAGATGGTGGGGGTCGGTTACAAGGCGGCCGTGAGCGGCAAGAAATTGACGATGCAGCTCGGATTTAGTCACGATATAGTATATGATATTCCTGATAGGATTACGATTGCATGTCCGAAGCCGACGACGATGGTTGTTAGTGGACATTGTAAGAAACAGGTCGGAGATGTTGCGGCCGTTTTGAGGGGTTATCGGCCACCCGAGCCGTATAAGGGCAAGGGGGTTATGAGGGTCGGTGAGTTTGTGTATAGGAAGGAAGGGAAGAAGAAATAAAATGAAAACATCAGATCAGTTGAGGCAAATTCGTAAATCTCGGCAGCGTTTTAAGATTGCGAAAGTTATAAATGGTCGTTGCAGGCTTCTTATCCATAGAACCAACAATAATATGTATGCTCAGATATTAGATGAGGCCGGTCGGAAGACCGTCGTTCATGTTTCGACATTGTCGAAGGAAATTAGAGATACCATCAAGAATGGGGGCAATAAGGAGGCGGCGGCTTGTGTCGGAAAGATGATTGCGATTAAAGCGAAAGAGAAAAATATTACGAATGTTGTGTTCGATAGGTCTGGATTCTTGTATCATGGGAGAGTCAAAGTTTTGGCCGATAGTGCCAGAGAAAATGGATTGAATTTTTAATGGGTAAGGTTGGTATGGCTCGGGCGAACGAAAACAGTAACAAGAGGAATAGTGATACTCAGGAGCATCTGATCGAGAAATTGGTTAGTGTTCGGCGAGTGACGAAGGTCGTTAAAGGTGGTAAGAATATGCGTTTTTCGGCTCTTGTTGTTGTTGGTGATGGCAAGGGGCGAGTTGGGTATGCATCGGCTAAGGCCAGAGAGGTTCCGGATGCCGTGAAGAAAGCGAGTGAAAAGGCGAAGAAATCGATGATTCGTGTTTCTCTGAAAGAAGGGCGAACGATTCGGCATGATTGTACTGCTAGAATTGGCGCGGGTCATGTTTTTCTAAGGATGGCGCCGGCCGGAACGGGAGTTATAGCCGGAGGGCCGATGAGGGCCGTCTTCGAAGCTCTCGGAATTCAGGATATCGTGAGTAAATCGGTTGGTTCTGGGAATTATCACAATATGGTTCGTGCGACATTTGTTGCTTTGAGAGGAATTACTCCTCCGAAACAGATCGCGGCGAAGCTCGGTAAAAAGCTAACGGAGATATTGGGTAGAAGGACGGCTGGTCAGAGGAGAACCTCTATGGAAGGTGCAGAATGACGGAAACTTCAAAAAAAATGATCAAAATTCAACAAACCGGTAGCTCGATCAGGAGAAATAAGAAGCAGGAGTTGCATCTAAAAGCTCTCGGGCTTCGTGGAATTGGATCCGAAAGAGAATTGGCCATAAGTAATTCGGTTTTGGGACTGATAGATAAGGTGCGTCATATGGTTAAGATTGTATAAAAGGTGAGATGATATGGCTGACGGACTGAAATTAAATAATATTCGTGATAATGGCGGCGCTCGTCGTGGGCCCAAAATTCTCGGAAGAGGTATAGGATCTGGGCTTGGAAAAACGTCTGGAAGAGGTGGGAAGGGCCAGACGGCTAGATCTGGATGTAGTTTAAATGGATTTGAGGGGGGGCAGACTCCTTTACATCGTCGGCTTCCTAAGAGAGGTTTCGTCAATATTCATCGGCGTAAATTGTACGAGTTGGATTTTTTCAAAATTAATAGAATTGTAAAAAATGGATTGTTAGTTAAGGATGCTGTAATAGACAAGGATTTTTTGATAAGGATAGGCTATATGTCCGCGCATGTCTCTGGGATCTCTTTGATTGCTAATGGGCAGGCATCTTCTCCGGTTAAAGTTGCCGTTACTAGGTCGAGCGCGAAGGCTAAGGAAATGCTGGTGAGTGCTGGCGGGACATTGATTGTAGAATAATGATGGGGATTGCATGGCATCAGCGATAGAGCATTTAGCTAAGAATTTTAGTTTTTCTTCGTTTAAAAAAGCTGAAGACCTGAAAAAACGTATATGGTTTACGCTCTTTATTCTGGTAATTTATCGTATAGGAACTTATATACCTCTACCTAACATTAATCCGGAAGTTGTCGCTGAATTTACGAGAAGTCATTCTGGTGGTTTATTCGGCGTTTTGGATTTGTATTCGGGGGGAGCTATCGGTCGAATGACCGTGTTTTCTTTGAATATCATGCCTTACATATCGGCTAGTATTATTGTTCAGCTCTTAACGACTATGTCCCCTCAGCTTGAGGCATTGAAGAAAGAGGGAGAGCCTGGTAAGCGGAAAATTAATCAGTATACTAGATATGGGACGGTTGCTCTTGCTTTGGCTCAGGGATATGGAATAGCCGTCGGACTTGAAAGGATAATTGGGCATGCTGGATGCGCCGTTCTCGATCCTGGCATGCTTTTCCGATTTACGACGATGACAAGCTTGACGGGTGGTACCCTGTTTATCATGTGGTTGGGAGAGCAAATTTCCTCGAGAGGTCTAGGGAACGGTTCGTCTATTGTAATTTATTCTGGTATCGTTGCGAACTTGCCGAGCTCATTGTTGAACACATTTGCTATGGGGAAGCAGGGGGCGCTTTCGATTATGGCGTTATTTGGTTTAATGATAATGGTTGTTGCCATCATTGCCTTTATAGTCTTTATGGAGAAGGCGAATCGGAAAATCCCGATTCAGTACCCTAAGCGTCAGATGATGGCGAATATGCCTGCTCAGCAACAGAGTTCTCATTTGCCATTGAAGCTGAATAATGCTGGAGTGATACCTCCGATTTTTGCTTCGTGTATCCTATTATTGCCGATGACGATAGTTAGTTTTGGATCAATTGATCCTGATTCCGTACTGGGTACTATTTCCAGGATTTTCAATCATGGCCAGCCGCTTTATCTTGCATGTTTTGCGGCAGCTATTATATTTTTCGCATTCTTTTATACGGCAATTATGTTTAATCCAAAAGATACGGCCGATAATCTGAAAAAATCTGGAAGCTATATCCCTGGAATTAGGCCTGGGGATACGACGGCCGAGTATATCGATACGATTCTACTCCGCTTGACGACGATAGGAGCGGTGTATTTATGTGCTATATGCCTACTTCCTGAGCTTATACTGCTAAAGGTAGCGTTACCGTTTTATTTTGGGGGAACGAGTCTTCTAATTGTCGTTAACGTCTCGATTGACACTGTAGCTCAGTTCCAGTCGCATTTGATAGCGCAGCAGTACGAGGGGTTGTTCAAAAGAGGACGGGGCAGGGGGACTCTATAATGTGGGTAAATTTCCTTGGTGCGCCTGGTTGTGGGAAGGGTACTCAGGCTAAATTTTTGGTCGATAATTGCGGATTTTTTGTGATTTCTGTCGGAGATATATTGAGACATAATAATGGTAAGGTTGTTACTGATGATGGGAGGACGGTTGGAGAGATTATATGTTCCGGGTCGTTGCTTCCGGATTGTGTGATCGTTGATCTCGTAAGAAGCGAGTTGAACAAGGTGGAGCGGATTCAGGAAAGGGATGTGTCTTTTGATGGGTTCCCTCGGACGGTTGGACAAGCTGAGGCGCAGGAAGAGCTGGCCCATGAGTTTGATGCCAAGGTTACTCACGTCTTAAATTTTGAAATGGATCACGAGGTGATTACCAGGAGAATTCTTGGTAGATACGAATGTTCTAAGTGTGGTAGGATATATAACGATTTTTTCTCTGCAACAAAAATTGAAGGAGTATGTGATGATTGTGGCGGGAAGGAATTTGATAGAAGATTGGATGATAACGAGGAATCTTTGAAGAAACGGTTGTCAGAGTACAAGAATAAAACGTTGCCTCTGATTGGTTTTTTTGAGGGGCGTGGGGTGTTGCGTGAGATTGATGCATCTCGCCCGGTTCAGAGCGTAAGATCCGATATTGAGAAGATTCTGAGGAATTGATGAAAAAAGAAGGAGAGGTAGGCTGTGGCTCGTATTGCTGGCGTTAATATCCCAACTCAAAAGAGGGTAGTTATTGGTTTGACGTATATATTCGGTATTGGGTCATACCATGCCAAGTGTATTGTCGAAAAGGCTGGCATTTCGATTACCAAAAGGGTATTCGATTTAACTGATGCTGAGGTGTTGAAGATAAGAGAGATTATTGACAGAGACTATAAGGTTGAAGGCGATCTCAGGCGGCAGATATCTATGAATATTAAGCGAGTAACCGATCTTGGCTGTTATAGGGGCTTGCGTCACAGGAAGGGTTTGCCGGTTAGGGGACAGAGGACTCATACCAATGCTAGGACGAGGAAGGGCAAGGCGATTGCAATTGCCGGAAAGAAAATTGCGACTAGGTAATGGATTTTTTTGAGAGGAGATTAAAAAAAGAATTTTATGGTGCAAAAGGCGGTTAGTAGGGTCAAGCGTAGCGAACGCAAGAATGTTGTCAGTGCTGTTGTCCACATTAATGCTACTTTCAATAATACGATAATTACGATAACAGATGAGTCTGGTAATACGATATCGTATGGCTCGGGTGGAGTAGTTGGGTTTAAAGGGGCGAGAAAATCTACTCCTTATGCCGCACAACTAGCCGCCGAGGACGCAGCCAGAAAAGCAGCTGAGCACGGGGTTAAGAATGTGAGAGTCGTCGTTAGAGGGCCTGGAGCTGGGCGTGAGACCGCCATAAGGTCGCTTCAATCTGCCGGGTTTGTTGTCACTTCTATTTCTGATGTGACTCCTTTACCGCACAATGGGTGCAGGCCACCGAAAGCTCGTAGGAATTAGTCTGTTTTTTTAAAAGATTTGTGGAGTCATTTTAGTGAATACGTGGCAATCACTGATAAAACCTGGAAAGGTGGATGTAAAGTATTGTGATCCCTTGTTGAGGGATGGAATTATTGTTGTCGAGCCCTTGGAAAGGGGGTTTGGAACGACTATCGGGAATGCATTGCGCCGAATCTTACTGTCGGCCATAGGTGGAACGGCGGTTACTTCTGTCAAGATAGACGGGGTAAGTCATGAGTTTTCCACCATCCCTGGGGTAATGGAGGATGTATCTGAGATAATTCTTAATCTCAAATCTCTTAGAATAAAACTGTATTCAGAGAAGGTCAGAAAGGTGACTATATCTGTCGTTGGCCCGAAGATTGTTCGGGCATCGGATATTAATTGTACGGCCGATGTTGATGTAATGGATCCAGGTCACGTGATTTGCTCTCTCGAAAATGGGGCGTCGATAAATATGGAGTTGACGATCAAAAACGGAAGGGGTTACGTCCAGGCTGTGCATCACGAAGATCAGAGCAATGTCATTGGGCTCATATCGGTTGATTCGATTTTTAGTCCTGTGAGTCTCGTTGACTTCAAGGTTGAGCAGACGAGAGTTGGACAGAGGACCGACTATGATAAATTGTTGTTACGGATAAAAACAGATGGATCTATTCGTCCTGATGATGCTTTTGCTCAGGCGAGTATGATTTTGAAAGATCATTTTTCTAATTTTATAAGTTTTGATGATCATCAGGTCTATGAGCCGAGAGAAGAGAATGACGAGATTCCATTCAATAAGAACTTGCTCAGAAAGGTTGATGAGCTGGAGCTTTCGGTCAGATCGGCAAACTGTCTGAAGAATGAGAATATTTTCTACATAGGGGATTTGATTCAAAGGACAGAAAGTGATATGCTGAGAACGCCTAATTTCGGCCGGAAGTCATTGAACGAGATCAAGGAGTTGTTGGCTGGTATGGAGCTATCGTTTGGTACTAGCGTCGATGGGTGGCCACCTGAGAATATAGATGAGCTCGCCAGGAAGTTTGACGACCAGTACGGTTAGTTGATTGGAGTAATGCTTTTATGAGACACGGATTTGCAAATCGAAGATTAAATAGAACGAGTTCGCATAGGAAGGCGATGTTTAGAGCTCTGTCGTGTTCATTGTTGGAGCATGAGCAGATTAGGACCACGCTTCCGAAGGCTAAGGAGCTGCGGCCGATAGTCGAGAAGCTCATCACGATGGCTAGGAGGAATACGTTGCACGTCAGAAGGTTAGCGTTATCGAAATTGCAAAGTAATGATGTTGTTAGGAAATTGTTTGATGATATAGC
The DNA here is from genome assembly GCA_031268935.1 of Holosporales bacterium. Classification (GTDB taxonomy): domain Bacteria; phylum Pseudomonadota; class Alphaproteobacteria; order RUG11792; family RUG11792; genus JAIRNI01. Next base: position 20,594 of record JAIRWL010000014.1, read on the forward strand.
TCAGAGGGTTAAGGATCGGCCGGGAGGTTATATCCGGATTATGAAGGCTGGTTTCAGGTATGGTGATGCGGCTCCGATGGCGGTTATTGAGTTGGTCGATCGCAAGCTTCCATCAGGTGATCTGGTTGAGGGGTCTTTAAAATCCGATAAATGAGCAAAATTTTCTGTTTTTTCAATTTGCTAGTTCTGTTTGTTGTATCGGCTTGCGAGACGGTTGTTGTCAATAGGGGCTACACCATCGAGTCGGCCGATTTCAGTAAGATTGCTGTAGGGAAAGATACGGCCGAGGCAGTGTTCATGAAATTTGGATCGCCTACTTTGCGGTCTTCGGTAGTGGCTCACAACGGTGATTATAGCTGGTATTACGTTTCAAAGAGGATGGAAAAGAATGGATTCTTGGATCCGAAGATCGTAGATCAGCGAACGATCGTAGTAACTTTCAGGTCTGATAATGTGGTGCGTTCGGTTCGTGAGAGTACATATGAGAAACCCATTTCGGTCGTTAACGAAAAGACGAAGACGGAGGGTAAGACGGCCGGTATCGTCGGTGAAACGTTTGGTGGACTCGGTAAATATATGAAAAGGTATTTGGATAAAGATAAATAGTGAGTGCGGAGGTGTATAGGTATCTCCTTGATGATTTAAAGGTGATGGCTGAGGGATTCGCTATGAATGTTCGGCCTCCGTTTTCTTTTTTCCTAACCGGAGATATAGGAGCCGGTAAAACGACATTCTCGCAATTTTTCATAAGATCGATATTGATTGATAAAAATCAAGACATCACGAGTCCAACATTTAATATCGTTCATATATATGAAACGATAAAGGGGCCGTTGTGGCACGTCGATTTGTATCGAATTAAAAGACTGGAAGAGATAGATGATCTGGGATTGTTTGAAGCGATGAGCGAGAATGTCTGTTTAATAGAATGGCCGGATCTAATTAAAGAAGAAGGAGCTAGATATGCGCACGAAGAGATCCATCTAGATCCTATCTCATAAAGATTTTATCGTTTCAGATTTTCAACAATGTTTTCCAGCTTGGCAAAAAAAACCCAAAGGGGGAGCCCACTACACAAGCTCCCGGCAAGGTCCAAAGCCACGTTCTGGGGAGGAATACTCGCCATTTAAGGATCCGAGGCCTCCTCAGGCCTCATATCCTGTAATTCCCTCATTAATTGCTGGAGCAAATATGTAAACTCCAACACCTCGCGCAAATTCAGTGGCTCATTCCAACGCAACTTATCGAGGAAGTCCTCGGATTCAGTGAAGGCTTTTAGCTGCTCCAACCTTCGTTGTAAGCCCTGGGAAGCTGGTTGTCCGTCCCGTAAAAATGTGAATACAACCCCCTCGAACCATAGTTTCCGGGCACAATCACGTACCTTGACTAAGGGGGGCGAGGGGCGGGCCAGCAGCAACCCCAGTAACCCGTAGGCCGCAGAGAGTACCGAGGTCTCATCTGGAGGGGTAGTCTCAAACAAGAGGTGATAATAGCCAGGTTTGAAGAGCCCCTTTGCCCGGATATCAGGCTCCCTAACAAAAAAATCAGTAAAACCCAGACGGCAGGAGAGAGGCGATATCTGCAGATCGGAGAAAAGGGAGGTCTTCCGCACATAAGCTTCTAAGCGATCCACGACGCCGCCCAAAACGGAACTCAGTTTAGCTGTAGCGGGTTGCATCGCCCGGTAGGGGGGCAAGGTCTGCGCTCCCGTAACTAGTGGGGCGATCTCCGGAATTAATTTAGGAGGTAAGCAACGGGGAAGTTGCGCAACCGACTCCACAACTGAGTCGAACAGTGAGGCAGTCCAATTTCCATAATTCGTTCGCTTCAGAAAGAGGCGAGACAGCCACAACAGTCCCCCGTAGTTGTGAGCGTCAAACTTATAGTACAGAGGGGGCGTCGGCCCCGGACGAACCTTGCAGAGGAAGTTCGTTCCCGGATAGCGCTCATCCCGCCCCTCCTGGTCATCCAAGCACATGGTGGCTTGGCTATTTAGGACTATCCCGCATTGGGACAATAAAACCATTACAATCCATCTTTGAAATATATGCATTCCCCAATACCTATGGTTTTTAATGTATATATCTTAAGTATAGACAAGTATATCTGCTTCTGTCAAATATCAGCGAATTAATAAGTGAACAGGTTATCAGTTCAAAACGCCTCAGTCTTAAGTAAAGTATCAAAAGTACTTTTCTTGAACTACACGATCGAGGGTTTGGATGCCAGAGGCCAAGACCCTCAAATTATGATATGAAAGAAGAACCGCATCAGGACCATCGATCTTGGCCCACATTTTCCTCACAGTCTGAGCCCACGACCGTACCCTCTCCTCAGGTGCATATCGGCGGCTCGCGTCATAGCACACCACAGCAAACCACAACTCATTCACGGCCTCTCGCACTGCCCCCGTAGATCTGGCAGCAAGAGCCATAACAGCGTCATCGCATGAAGTTCTCACCCTCTGATAGCTTTCCCAAGGGTTCCCCCAACTTCCAAAGTCAGGAGGTAGTTCCAGAGTTATGGAATTACACACGAGTTTGTCAAAGTCAGAGGCATTCTTGATCGTCAATTCAACAGCAGAGCTGATAGCTGCAATTAAATCAAGCAGAGGCCGCTGAATAATAGAACAGGATTCCTGATCCACCTGAGGCGATTTACCAAGATCGGGCCCGTCGTCAGCCTCATCCTCAGGAGTCGGAGTCAAAAGAGCACCCAGGAAGTCCCAGGCCCGCTGGACCCTCTCCCTGTACTCGGGAGGCAATACAGATCTGGCCCCAAGCGCGAACTTCAAAGCTAGAGGGGCGAGAGTAACATCTCCTGGGTAAGCTGATAGACGCATCCCGAATAAATCCGCGGCGCGCCATAACCCACCAAAGTTATTGAGTTCCCAAGTAAAATAGGGAGTGTCCGTGGTTGGCGCTAGAATATGGTTGAGGCCCGGGAATGGCTGCTCCTCCCCCACCCCCGGACACAAGTATTGGGTGGCTTGGCTATTTAGGACTATCCCGCATTGGGCCAATAAAACCATTACTAAACATCTTTTAATTATACGCATACCACTATCCCTCTTGATTGTAATGTATCTATATAAATTGTAGATGAACATATTTGATTTTGTCACGTCGAAAAGAGTTATGGCTTGGCCAAGTTAAGAGATCATACCGCTTAAAGATGTTGGAAAATCAAAGATGTTGGAAAATCAGAGAAAGGACTTGAAACTGAGTTTGTTATACGGTAAATCGCTCTATCTTTGCATTGCATGCCAATAGCTTCTGATCGACGTTTTCATATCCTCTATCGATGTGATACAGCCTATTTACAACCGTTTTTCCATTTGCCATGAGGCCAGCTAGAACGAGAGAAACAGATGCTCTTAGATCGGTAGCCATGACTTGTGTTCCAATCAATTGCTTGCGTCCAGTAACGATGGCCGTCCTGCCGTGAATGGAAATATTAGCTCCCATTCTTGCAAGTTCCGGAACATGCATAAAACGATTTTCGAAAATATTTTCTGTGATTGAAGAAGTTCCATTGCAAATCGTCATTAGGGTCGTAAACTGAGCTTGCAAATCGGTCGCAAATCCTGGATATGGCGCCGTTTGAACATCGACTGGCCTTATGTCTTCAGCTCTATAGACCTCCACATCGTCTAGATTTTCTGACGTCTTAGTAATAACTTTGCTCTCGATTCCGGAGAGACGTAAGGTTTCAAAAAACTGCATTAGATGATTGTATTTGCAATTTCTAAGAATAATGCGGCCGTTGGTGATGGCGGCTGCGATCGCATACGTTCCAGCTTCGATTCGATCCGGTAAAATCGTAAAATCCGTTCCATGCAGCGAATCGACTCCCTCGATCGTAATAATTGACCCTCCATGCCCATCAATTTTCGCTCCCATTTGAATGAGAAGATCTGCGAATGCAGCAACTTCTGGTTCCATTGCTGCATTGATGATGCGCGTTGTGCCATTCGCCAAAACGGCCGCCATGAGAATATTTTCAGTTCCGGTAACGGTCGATATCGGAAAATTGATGTTACATCCAAACAGACCATTTGGAGCCGAGGCATTTATATACCCATTTTCGATGGCGATATCGGCCCCCATAAGCTCTAAAGCCTTAATGTGTAAATTGACCCCACGAGCTCCGATAGCGCATCCACCAGGTAGGGAAACGGAGGCCTTTCGGCACCGTGCGACTAGAGGACCCAAAACTAAGATCGATGCCCTCATCTTGCGAACAAAATCGTATGGAGCGGTTATCGATTTTATGACCGAACTCCTCAGGGAAATAGAGTTAGGACCGCATCGATCGATACTCATACCGAGATGATTCAACAGATCAAGCATAGAAGCGATGTCAGACAAATCCGGAATATTTCGCAAAGTGCAGAGGTCCTCGGTCAGTAAAGTAGCCGCCAAAGCCGGCAGGGCCAGATTCTTGGCTCCACTGATGGCCACTTCGCCACGGAGCGGCACCCCGCCAAAGATCTTCATGCTCTGCAACACGAATCCAACCTTCCATCACAACTAAGAAAGAGAAATTGTACGCCAAATTTGAAGAATACAGAAGGCATAAAAAAACCCTCCATAAAAACAGGAGGGTCGTTTGCAGCTATCGCTCGATTAAGAAGCGACAGCCGATCCCGCTATTAAGGATAGCAAATCGGATATGACAGCGGATACATCGCGACTAGAGCCAACAACAACTTGTAGTTCATAGCGCCACCCTCCAAAAAAACCCTTCGACCGAGATTATTGTACAGTTTGGCATTGGCGATCAAGTCATTTTTTTGACAAATTATAAGAAATTTTCAGGATTTAGTGCTTCTTAGTTGAATCTCGGGTTTAAACATCAGCACCTCCGTAAATTATCGTGATTTTGAATAGTATTTTATACAAAATTTACATTTAACGGTACTGGAACTTGTCATAAAATTATTTCGCACAAAGTCTCGAAACATCACATCTGAATAACTACAGCAAAAGACTCAATATCCTTAGCATCCATCTACGTATATCGACAAACCTTCTGTTATCCATACGTGTGAGAGCCTATACAGCGGTTCGGATACTTGATTTTTCGCATCAAATCTTATGAACCGTACCTACACTTCAGATGGAGCTAAGCAGTTGCTTAAAAACACTTATTTGTCATCGAGGTATATTGGAGAAAATAGTCATCTTTGCTGAGTTTATATGAGTAATGGAGAGTCCTGATTTGTAAATTATGATCATATCTATTGATTCGTCACTGTTGTTAGAGGGTGGGAAAATTTTATTTGACATCCACCACCATTCGAGGTACATTGGCACTCGGATTGATAGATTGCTAATAGGAAGGAGACGAATCATGAAATTCAAGCCGTTGTATGATCGTGTGCTGGTTGAGCGCACCGAATCTGAGTCCAAAACGAGTGGAGGGATAATAATCCCTGACACGGCTAAAGAAAAACCGATGGAGGGATTGGTTATTGCAGTGGGTTCTGGCTCAAGGTCCGAAAAAACTGGCGAAATTGTTCCTTTACAGGTAAAAGGTGGAGATAAAATCCTCTTCGGAAAGTGGTCCGGAACAGAGATTAAGATCGATGGAAAGGATTATATCGTGATAAAAGAATCAGATATCATGGGAATTTTTGAATAAATTGTGAAATTAACTTTAATTTAGGAGATAATGGCTATGTCAGCAAAGGAAATACGCTTCTCGTCAGAAGCTAGGGAAAAGGTATTAAAAGGTGTCAATGCACTTGCTAATGCAGTCAAAGTAACACTTGGACCGAAAGGAAGAAACGTACTAATTGAAAAATCTTACGGATCTCCAAGGATTACGAAGGACGGGGTATCAGTGGCCAAGGAGGTAGAGCTTGCAGATAAATTTGAGAACGTCGGGGCTCAGCTGGTTAAGGAGGTCGCCAACAAAACATCAGATCTCGCCGGAGATGGAACGACTACGGCCACGGTGTTAGCTCAGGCCATCCTGACCGAAGGACTGAAGGCCGTTGCCGCCGGGTCGAATCCGATGGATTTGTTGCGAGGCATTAATATGGCCGTAGACACTACGGTCGCCTTCTTAAAGGATAAAACTAAGACGGTTTCTACGAATGAAGAAATCGCTCAGGTCGGAACAATTTCCGCAAACGGAGAAAAAGAAATTGGAGATATGTTGGCCAGTGCTGTCGCGAAGGTTGGAAAAGAAGGAGTCATTACGATCGAAGAGGCTAAATCTTTCCAGACGGAACTCGATGTCGTCGAGGGGATGCAGTTCGATCGCGGATACATCTCTCCGTATTTCGTGACTAACTCTGAGAAGATGACGACTGAATTGGAAAATCCATACGTCTTGATTTATGAGAAAAAATTATCCAGTTTGCAGCCTCTGCTACCTGTTTTGGAGGCCGTCGTTCAATCTGGCAGACCGCTCCTTATCATTGCCGAAGATGTCGAAGGCGAGGCTCTTGCAACCTTGGTCGTCAATAAACTTCGTGGCGGACTCAGAGTCGCGGCCGTTAAGGCTCCAGGGTTTGGTGATAGGCGTAAGGCGATGCTAGAGGACATAGGTGTTCTTACTGGCGGGACCGTCATCTCAGAAGATGTTGGTATAAAATTGGAAAATGTCAATATCACTATGTTGGGATCGACCAAGAAAGTAACGATCACAAAGGATGATACGACGATCGTCGAGGGAGCTGGTAAGAAAGAAGATATCCAAGCGCGATGTTCTCAGATTAAGATTCATATCGAGAATTCGACATCTGAATATGATACCGAAAAACTCAAGGAGAGGCTCGCCAAGCTTTCGGGAGGGGTTGCGGTGATTAGGGTCGGAGGAGCAACGGAGACCGAAGTTAAAGAAAAGAAGGATAGAGTGGACGATGCGATGCATGCGACCAAGGCGGCGATCGAGGAAGGGGTCGTTCCTGGAGGCGGAGTGGCTTTACTGCGAGCCCTGTCCAAGTTTGATGATCTAAAACCGGCCAACGATGATCAAAAGGCTGGGATCAATATTGTGCGCCAAGCTTTGCCAGCTCCGGCTCGACAGATCGCGAACAACGCTGGGGTCGAGGGATCGGTTGTCGTCGCGAAGATCTTAGAAAGTAAAGATTTTAACTTTGGTTACGATGCTGCATCAGATACCTATACCGATATGATCAAATCCGGAATAATCGATCCGACGAAGGTGGTTAGAACGGCCCTGCAGGATGCGGCCTCGATTGCTGGATTATTGATCACGACGGAGTGTGTCATCACCGAGAAACCGGAACCAAAACCAGCCCCATGTGCCCCAAATCCTGGCATGGGAGGAATGGGTATGGATTATTAAAAAACTACAATTAGGAGGGGCCCGTAGTTAACGGGCCCTGCAGCTGTGTGTTCTCAGGCGTCTTTCCAATGAAAGCACGGGAGTGCGGCAAGCATAATCAATTTATAGTCCCCCGCCGATAATCCTACGTATAAGACAGTCTTCCTATTATTCATTTCGGGACTGCCCGAAAAATTATCTCGTTCTGCAATCGAATGATGTTATAATTAATAGAGGTAGAATTAGTAATTGAGCCAATGCAAATGAAGACTAAGTTGTTAGGTACAGTACTGATGTCAATGTTGATCTATCAATCTCACGGGGCGAGCTTCAGCGAAAGTGAAGATAAATACGCCAGCGCAACCTCAGACCTACACGGGGATAGACAGAAGACTGGGAAACCGGGTCCAGATTTTTCCTATAAATTAACTGTTTTCAAATTCTCTTCCCAAGCAGATCCAACCCTTGCCATGGATAAATCCATTCAAGCGAGCAAACAAGCCTCAATTATATCGGATTGGTTGGAATATCAGCTCAGTGGAGTATATTCAAATGAGGAAGCACCGGATTTATCACTCTATGGTATCCCTGGGTTTGCAGAGAAGAGGAATCTCGGGCCAGCTGAATTTGTAAGTCAGGTGTTAGGCTGGGTGGCAGACGCGGTGAGATATGTGCAAGAAATGGGGGGAGAGGGTAAGGAGGTCTTGTTGGCTAATTTACAGAGAGCGAAGGCCGATCTGGAGGAAGAAGGCCCCGCTCTCAGGTCCGGCACAAGTGACCTTCCATACGATGAGGTTGCAATCACAGGCAGGTCCTACACTGCTCTGAGCTTGATAGTAGAATGTTTTATTCGGATTACAAAAGCCAAGACCCGTTACACACATCGCCTGTATTGGGAGTGAAACCCCTTTTTGACCCACCACCTGTCCCGCATCCCAGTCGGGCAAGAGCATTGAGTAGCGTATGCGAATCCGAGGCACAATCTGCGCAGCACATGACCTCCAATCCCATACGGACTTCTAAAACTCAGAGGGTTGGTGGAACGTCCCCCAGAACCAAAACCATCCCCATGCGCCCCAAATCCTGGCATGGGCGGAATGGGTATGGATTATTAAAAAAACTACATTGCATAAGGGCCCTAAGTATCGGGCCCTGCAGCTGTGTGTTCTCAGTCGTCTTTCCAATGAAAGCACGGGAATGTGTCAAGGCTTAGTGTTACATATTACCCGTCAGATACAACCCAGTATAAAACAGGTATACAAGGAAAAATAAGAAAGGCTTAATATGCTTAATTTCGGGACAGGCTGAAAAATTATCTCGTTCTGCAATCGAATGATGTTAAGATTAAGACAGGTAGAATTAGTAAATGAGGCAATGCAAATGAAGAAAAAAGTGTTAGCTACAGTAGTGGTATCAATTTTAATTTATCAAGCACCAGGGGCGAGATCTTGCGAAAGCGCCCATATATCCGGGTACAACCCGCAGTATGGGAAGTCGGAGACGGCTGTTGCGCAGACTGCTCCTCTGTTCACATTTCATGCGCAAAGCGACCTAGAGGAGTCCTTTTTCCTGCGAGGGTGGTCTGAGGACTACGCAGACCAGATAGCGAGTTGGTTGATCCTCCAGGCTGAAGGAAAAAAGGAGGTAAATGACTATGGATTCCCTGGACAGGGATATAATTTTAAACCCATGCCAGCTGCATTTGGTCGAAGTGTGATCGAATGGGTGGACTATATATGGGGATTAGCGGACAGCATGGGGGGAAAGGGCAAGGAGGTCATGTTGGATAGTTTAAAGAGCCTTAAGCAAGACCTGGCATCCGAAGTCTCCGGTCTCGAGAAGGAGAGTGAATGCAGGATGATGGGAGAATATGAGTCAGTGAGTACCCAGTTTAAGGATTCTCTGAGCTACTTAAAAGAATGTTTGCTCCAGATTGCAACGGGGGGTTGCGATAGACCCTTTCCGTATTAAGGGAGGAAGCCCAGATCGCCCCCACCTGCCAGGCCTTCCTGTTGGACAATCTACCTTTAGACGAGAATGAAACGGCCGGGTCCCAATATTAACAGGCCATGACTCAATGATGAATTAGGGCTCCTAATATCCAGGGTAATGGGGAATTGCACCCAGTACTGCAACCAGCCCCAGATGCGCCAAATCATGGAATGGGAGGGTTGGTACTGGAAGATTAAAACTAAATTGCATAGGGGTCCTTGGTCTTGGGCCCTGCATCTATATTTGCTAGATTCGAGTTCATTTGCGGAATTAAAGGATGGAAGCTAGCAGGGGTTGCAAAAAAACCTAATTCCGTAGAGCCAAGAGAACAAAGTCCTAGAGATCCCCAGAGAGATTGGTTGGCAGGAACGTTCAAGCAAATAACCACGCCAGGTAACACAGCCAGTTATCACTTTATTAAGATTTAGGAGGATACAATTAATATGATTGGCATAGCTACGTGTCATAACAAGACCAGGAGTAAAGCGCAATGAAGGGTAAATTGTTACCAATAGGGATCCTGGTCCTAGGTTGTTGGGAAGCAGAGGGGAACCAAGGAGCCCAACTCTCCCATCCCCCGAGACCTGAGTACATGGTAAGTAATTCACCCAATCCATCGCAGGCAGGAAGGCAAAACAGAGAAGGGGATCCATTTAGCAACGAAATTGCGGTCGCCTTCGGAGAGCAGGAGGCAGCCGCCCCGGATCATGCACTACATAGAGAGGATCCATTTAGTAACGATGTACCGGTGGCATTCGGACACCAGGACGAAGCCGCCCCGCAGCAGGTCCCAAACTTAGCCCCTGTAGGAAGGGGAGAAGGAGAGGCATCACCGGCACGCGAAGGTCGTAGCATTGTCCGTCCTCCTGCCCCTCGGTTGTTCCCCTTAGCTTCATCTCATGCGGAGGATCCGGGGAGGGCAGGATCGGGTCAGGATCCCGATCCTCTAGATCCAGAACCGGTTCCGGACCGGAGGGAGGCATCAGGCGCTTCAGAGCCGCTTCCCCTAGACTACGGGCCTCCCCCACCACCAACTCGGGCGCAGGATGCTGATGAAATGGGCGTAGTTGCTGCAGCGTTAGCTATTCATATGGATCGGCCGATCCTCCTACCCAATTCCCCATCACTGACGGAGCACGAGACAGAGAAGCTCAGTTAAATCATCTAGCGAGCAGGTTGCCAGTTGTCTACTTGGGTTTTCTGGGTATGATAGCTAGATTTATTAGAGAAGTCCTGATAAGGCGAGGTTTAGGCGACAAAGAAGAAAGGAGGATTTTGAAAGACATCATAGCGACCCTAGATCAGTTCGGCGAAGAAATGTTCCCCGATGAGGCAGAAGCCGGGAGTTCGTTTAATAGGAACGGGAACCGTTATGAAAGGAGGGTTTGGCAATTGGTTGTGACCATGCAGGGTATTGCAGAGCATGCGGCGATGGAGTTAACTGAGTGATAAACCTTCACTTAAATCAGCGATGGTTTAGCCGGGGACTTAGGTCACGAAGGGGCCGGGCTCGGTTGAGGGTTGATTAGTCCTCTCTTTCGAAATGGAAAGTCCGCATATAACAATTGTATAAAAGAAGGATCAGATACAGGATATCAAATAATAAAAAAGATACATTTTAACTCAGAACATCCCATAAATGAGGAGAAGTTATATGATGATTTACCAAACAGGAGAATTCTTAAAGAGAACTTTATGGGA
>JAIRWL010000023.1 GCA_031268935.1 Holosporales bacterium
CCGCCGATGTGGTTCCTTATCCCGATCCGTCCGCTGAGGAATTGCCCCCAACTCCAACCCCTGTCTCAGATGATCCGGCCCCTGACGGAGATGATACACCGGTTAGCCCCGAGACCGCTGCAGGGCCGGCGGAGACCGAGACGGCTGCTGCACCTGCTCATGATCCTGTGGCAGAAGGACAACCTGATGGGCCAGTCGGAAGGCCAGTCTTCCTTGCCGAGACCCTTGGAGATGACCGGACGGGCTTGGATGCGGCCGTGAATAGTATTATAGCCGAAATACCCCACATCGAGGATGAAGATAAGAGGAGATTTACGGCTATTACAGCCCCTCTGCCGTTTGTGAGACTGCTCCTTGCCAGGCCTTTTGTTGCCCCTCCCTCTCTAACTGAATATGGCCCCTTACTACTGTCCGAGGGAGCTCATGCCATGGCTTTGTACCTGCTCCTGGATTGTGACCCCATCCGAAATAAAGCTGTCCAATTTTTGACAGCTTGCCAGAGACATCACGGGGATATCCTCCCTGCTCCTCTAGCTGATTTCCGTGAGTTCCTTGGAGCTCCTCTCACGCGACCTCTAGACGCTAGAGTGCTAGAGCCAGGTTTCAAATTTAGGGATTACATGAAACGTGAGCTCTGGTTGTTCTACGATTTATGGAGGACAAATGTCCCTGTAACCATTTATGTAGGTGATGTAATTAAGTTGCTCCCAATTTTGGTGCGTGAGATTGCTCTACTAAAAGGTTTTCAGGCCCGTGATCTAAGACTGCTTGATCCCTATTGGTATGGTCGGATGATCCAACTGCGGAAGCCAATTGCAGACGTATCACTTGAGAGCTTGAAGGGCGCAATAGCTGCCAATCTAAAAAACAAGAAAAGCTAAACTAAATGACAATTCGGAGGACTGCCGTGGGCCAGTTCTCCGGTTGGATTAGCCGAAAAGGTGATTTTGTAAGTCATTGCTATCCATAGACAGATCCTATTCAGATTAGGACTTGCGATCAACGGATATTGCTCCATGGAATCTCTAAGATGTATAGGTACAATATAATAACTAATATCCCTAACCTAACTCAGATATATCGCTCATTCTCTGATCTTGTGCTTGTATATCCTGACGTCAGGCCAAAGACCTCTATTATTTTTGTCTATATCTAAACATTAACAGAATTTAAATAATATCCTCAATATCTTTTTTATCCGATTAATACTATCTTAAATCTTTGGCTATACAATCAATTGTAGTATGGTCATCTTGATTTGAAAAATGAACAAAATATTCATTAGAAATCTAAATATATTTCTTAGGTCTTTTCGGGGGTTGAATCGGAAATTTCTATCGGCTACTTGGTGTGTTATGTTATCTCAAGCCGCTCTCATACAGAATGCCCATTCTGGCTTATTTGATAACCTTAAAGACGCAGCATTGCAGGCGGCAAATGCAGCAAAGAATGTCATTGGTTCTGGGCTCCCCACCCCCATTTCTCCTGCGGCCGCGGCTACTGCAGCAAAATCTGCGGCGCTTCCGGACGCAACCGTTCCTTCTCCGGGAAATTCCTTGTTAGCCAATGTATTGGGAAAGGTTAGCGGTGTAGTGGAGAAGGTTAACAAGGCAGGTCAAGCTGCTTCTTCCATAGTACAAGATCCATTAAAAGCGTTTATGAGCTTAACCAAGTCCGGAGATGCTCCACTCACTCCAGAAGAGCAAGAATTTCTAAATGAACGCAAGCATGACTCAATGCTTTTCTTAGATTACCCGCCAGTCCCGTTTTGTACTCCTAAAAACGTGGGCTCATTTGCTGAATTTCTGAATGAACACCTAGGGGACGATGGGCAAATTACTCTAGCCGGATGTGGGCTGCCCCCCGATCTAATCCAAACCTTACTAAATAAGCTGGATCGCCCGAACGCCAATAGTACTGTAGATCTTTCAGATAATCCTATCGGGGATGATATCGCTGATACTCTCGCCGCTTTTGCGGACCGAGTATGTCTCGGAGGACTGATATTAAGGAAGACTCGCCTTACGCCCCTCGGGCTAGCTAACTTCCTAGCGATAATTGCCCTTTCAAAGTGCCCTACCTTTCAATTCTTGGATATAGCCGGGATGATTAATACCATCACCGATCTGATCACGATCGTTGAAGCGGTAAAGGAGGTGGTAGCTAGAAATCCTGGGTCTCTCGGAGATGGGGTTTACCTTGGAAATATCCCGGAAGGCATTTTGAGAATGTTCGAATCTCAATTTGGAGATCTACCTGACGTTGTAATAATAGACAGGTCTTCGGCGCAATCTTAACTTGAACTTGATTTTTTGCGGAGCAATTCTGTCGCATTACTCAGGAAGTTTTGTTTTTTTTTGGAACCTCATCTAGGGGTTGCTTAGACAGGTCTTCGGCCCAGCCTGCGCTACCTTGAGCTTGATTTTTTGCGGAGCAATTCTGTCGCATTATTCAGGAAGTTTTGTTTTTTTTGGAACCTCACCTAGGGGTCGCTTAGACAGGTCTTCGGCGCAATCTTAACTTGAACTTGATTTTGCAGAGCACTTCTGCCACATTACTCAGGAAGTTTTGTTTTTTTTGGAACCTCATCTAGGCGTTGCTTAAAAGGTATCTCCCAAATTTCCTTTGTATTATCCGCGTCTTGTGCGCTCCCGTTTTTGTGGTTAGCGTTGCCTCTAGGACTCAATTCCCGATTCTCATCATTCTGCTTGCTGCCCTAACGGATTTTTTAGATGGATACACGGCAAGAAAGCTTAATGCAGAATCGCGCCTAGGAGCACTCTTAGACCCACTGGCGGATAAAATTTTTTGTAATACGGCTCTTTGGAGCATTTATTTTTTAAAAAATTGCTCAATACTAATATTGTTTGTCGCTATCATTCTAACAATTAGAGATATCATACTTTTGCTCGGAAGTATTTTAATTGTTTCCAAAAAATCCACAAAAGAAATGAAACCACTTTTCATAAGCAAAGTTTGTACTCTGTTAATCTTTGCGCTCTGTTGCATATCAGTCACTTATGGAGATACAGCCAATTTTCTCACAGATATACTCAGTTTTACATGCCTCTTCTGCGCCATCTTAACCTTTTATTCGTATATCAAAAGATTCTTTAATTATTAAAAAAATCACTCTTTTTCAAATTTATTGCAATCTGAACGGCATTAAGCGCCGCCCCTTTCCTTAGATTATCAGAAACACACCAAAAACTGAGAGCATTCTGATCGGATGGATGTTTCCTAATTCGACTGACAAAGACGTCATCTAACCCTGCCGAATCTATGGGTGTTGCGTAATTCTCTTGATCAGCAACTGTTATACCCGTAAAATTATTGAGCGCAGTGGTAGCGGTCGCGAGATCGACTCTTTTTTTGAATTTAGCGAAAATCGAAACGGCATGCCCGATAAATACAGGCACCCTAACACAAGTTGCCGTTATTTTAGCATCGTTTAAATTCAAAATTTTCTTCGTTTCATTCATCATTTTGAGCTCTTCTTTTGTATACGATGAATCAGTAAATACGTCAATCTGAGGAATAACATTAAAGGCGATTTGCTTTTTGAAGTACTTAGGAATCGATTTTCGATCTCGTAAGATATTATCCGATTGCAATTTCAATTCCTCGACACCTTTTTGACCCGCTCCAGAAACGGATTGATATGTCGAAACAACGATCTCATCTAAAATAAATATATCGTGCAAAGGCTTTAATGCCATCACCATTTGAATCGTTGAGCAGTTCGGATTCGCTATGAGTTTGTGATTACGATACATCCCAAGATCCACGAAGTTTACCTCCGGAATGATTAAAGGAACATCGTCATTCATTCTAAAATGTGACGAATTATCAATCACCCAACAGCCACGTTTAATCGCTTCCGGAACCAGCACTCTCGAAATCTCAGATCCGGCCGAGAATAGCGCTAATTGGTATTCCGAGAAATCCAAACCGGAGGCATCCAAGACTTCAAAACACTTGTCTCTAACCGAAACGACACTTTCGGCCGATCTGATCGAAGCGGCGGCAGTAATAGAATCAGGATTGACTCCGTATTCCAGCAAAACCGACAGCATCTCGCGCCCTACTTTGCCGGTTGCTCCTACGACCAAGATTTTCACATTAGTCAACATATATAGTTTAAGGCAATAATAACAATTTCAAGCTTGGTGATTATCCATTTACGCAATGGCCTCAGCGGTACTAACTATCGTATTTTTGGCAATTTCTTGAAGTTTTTCCAATCTAGCCGGAGCATCTTCTTCTGAAGTTATATCAACGATAAGTTTATTATGGGAATCTATTTCAAAGTGCTCAACGTATAAACAGGTCCCGGTATCGTCGTATCCTGGCCTCGGACCTCTAGTGGTCACCACCGTCCACCTATCACCGGCCGTGCTGACCTCCTCCAGGGGAGCCCCTTGAAGAAACATAAATACGGCCCTCCATAGCCTTTGTCGCTTAGTTAATTTTACCTTCGAAGAAGATTTTGAGGCCAACAGTCTTTTCTGCTGGGCTACTTTCTTATTTGCCGAATTTTTATTTGCCGAATTTTTAGAACCAAACAAGCTACTCCTGAACAAAGATCCGCCAGCAAGATTATGACGATCCATATAATACACCGGAGCCTCCGCACGGTATTCAGAAGTAGATTCAGATAAAGCCACGGTCGCTAACAACGAAAAGAGAGTGAGATATTTGAATGAGCCCTTCACTATTCCAGTATCCATTTATAGCAACAACGAGCGACATTTTATCACATCTAACAATGAACCACTATATATTTTGCCCCTCTAATCCATTCATGGAAAGTAGGACATATTCAACCTGCTCCTCAGACGAACACCGAAAGCGCCGCTCCCTCCAACCGCATCCTTTATTTCAAAAAATCCAACAACAAGCTCCGGATTTGCAATCAACCACTCGAGGACTGCATTTTTAAGAACCCCCTCACCTTTTCCGCTTATCATCACTACATTTTTTACTTTTCGTTCGATGCATTTTAAACAGAAATTCGTCAAATTCGTTGCTACATCGCGACTAAAGCCGTGCAAATCAATCACGGCTTCCTCAGAAAAATTTCTACGCTCCGATTTGGTCAGTTTAACTACCCGAAGCGTAGAGCGAGAAGCCTTTTCGTAAGGCGCCTCCTTGAGCGCTATATATCTCTGCTCGGCAACCGATTTGTAATTCTCCTTTCTTACGAACGGACGATACTCCTGGTGCGTAGCTACTTTATCCTTATTTTTTAGCTTTTCGACTGATTTCGCGTACTCATGCCATAAATCGATATCCTTAGTACTTGCCATAGAATCAAGCCATGAAATACAAAGGTTGATTGCAAGCAAAAAAAAACCAAACCCAGGGAATGATCGCTATGGCTGCTACATTTCTGTTCTGACCAGATTAACGCCAGCCCCTGCCAAAGTCCCTGCAGACAACCAACCGTATGAAATAATAGTATTTTCTCACACAAATCGCAAGATTTACTCAATTTTGCAAAATTAAATCATAAAAATTAATTTTTACAATAAATTCTGTAACAGCAACTTATGAAGATAATAATGTAAAAAGAATATATATATATATTTACTGAAAATTAATCCTACTTTGTTAGGATGACAGTACTTGTACTCAGTAAGTGGACATATTTTAATGGCATTGCATTTTGCAAAAAAACGGAATCCTGCTCGTGTTTTTCTGCATACATCTAGGATTGGGGCCATCTTGCTACTACCAACATGCTTTTTACCCACCACATCTTACGCATGGATGCTAACGGCAGTACATAATGCTGAGGTAGCAAAATTTCAAAATGACGCAAGGGCTCTAAATGAGCAAATCACCTCATTAAATGAGCAGATCGCCTCATTATCCAAAGATGTTCAAAATAAAGCCACGGAGGTTCAAGATAAGGAGAAGCAAATTTCCGAATTACACGCCAAAATTTCACAATTAGAATCGGAAATTTCACAATTAAGTACAACTATAGACCAAGTGAAGGCGGCTAATAATCAAAAGGAAGCCAGTACTAAAGATGCAAATGAAAAATCTGAATCCAAGATAAGGGACCTAGAATCTTCCCTTGCAACACTTGAAGAGAAACTCACACATGCTAAAGAAGAGGCTCAAAGATTGCGAGTCTCCAACGAAGAAATGGAAAAAGCTCTCTCGAACGCTAATAACCAATTAAAAACGGCTCAAGAAAACATCGCCGCGCTACAAAAAGAAAATGCGGAATTGAAAGCGAAATTTGCAGACGAAATGGAGAAATTAAACTCCGCCAACGCAGCCCTCCAGGCAGAGATCGCCGCAAAAAATCGTCAAAACCTAGAATTACAAACCAATGTCGAAAAAGCAACTTCATCGATGAAAAGTAGTGAGCAACTTCTCAAATCTGAGACCAATGCAAAAATCGAGCAACTTGAAAAAGAAAACAGTGAATTAAAGGACAAAATCTTAGCGGCAGTTCAGCAGATAAACGAAAAGAATGAAGAATTTAAAAAATTAGCATTAGCACAAGCACAGCAGGATTCGAGTAGGAATTTGGCCGAATCAAATAATCTGATTAGGATTGATTTCCTTAAAACTGATCTACGAAGACTCAAGAATTACTTGAAAAATCTCATCGAAGAGAAAAGACAAAAAGAAATCGCAAAAAACAATACTGAAGCAGATCTTACACAAAAACTGACCGCAGAAAGACAGATCTTCATCCAAATTCTGAATAAAAATAGAGAAATGGAAAGGAGAAATCTGGAACAAATAGATTCATTGAAGACAAAATTACGGGAATTGACCGCAAATCAGCAGCTGTTGGTCGAGCGTATCAAAGCAACCGAACAACAATATGAAGCTAAATTGCAAAAATTAGCGCAAACAATTCAGCAAATTAAAGCAAGTTACTCCGCAACTTTGGCCGCCAATAGGCGGGCCGAGTTAGCCAATCTCTTCCTGATCGACTCGCTTAAAACGAAGCTCGGTGAGAAAGTTTCATCGCCCGCCGAGGTCATGCAGTATGCGCAGAGTTTGGCACAGGAAGTCACTACCACCAGCGATACGGCAACTATAGATCAATACGATAGTGAATCGACAACCGACCTGCCTGAGATCGAAGAAGAATATTCATCCGAATCGGACGAAGAGGCCCCACAG
Organism: Holosporales bacterium; assembly: GCA_031268935.1. Lineage (GTDB taxonomy): Bacteria > Pseudomonadota > Alphaproteobacteria > RUG11792 > RUG11792 > JAIRNI01. Next base: position 7,156 of record JAIRWL010000023.1, read on the forward strand.
GAATTCACGGCTCCTGAAACAGGGTCTGAGCAAGGCGCAACTTTAGAAGAGCTCGATGATCGAGGTTGGCTCATTTTTTCCATTTACGACTACATTAAAAAGCCGACAGCTCAGCTTCCTGATTCCAACCCTCCTCAATACACTCGTTCTTATTACGCCTCCCCTAAAGAGCAGCCAGAGCCGATTCGTGCTTCCGCCCCTCCTCAACACATTCTCCCTAATTTCCCCCGAAGAAAACAGTCAGGGCCATTTCCCCAAAATCAAACCAAATCTCAACAACGTCGAGGAAATCATAAGGCGCAAACGATACAGACACAAAACGGCCGCGTTCAAAGACATGGAAATGCTACCGAGTCGCGACGTAGAAGGGAAAATACTCAACATAATACCGACGGTGATGACAGGTCTCGAGCGCCTGTAAACGTAATTCCTCCACATAAAAGGCAACAAATTCGCCAGATTCCTACTAGTGAAAATGTGAGCACAACTGGTATTTCCCCTGAGAATACAAGTCCGGTCAACAACAATCCAAGAACTGGACAAATTCCGCGCACGGTCAATAATATTCCAAGGCCGATCAGCCCTCCGGCAAACGATCAACATAATACCGACGGTGATGACGGGTATCGAGCGCCTGTAAACGTAATTCCTCCACATAAAAGGCAACAAATTCGCCAAATTCCTCAAAGAGATAATGTGAGCACAACTG
>JAIRWL010000027.1 GCA_031268935.1 Holosporales bacterium
CCAATTGGGGTTTTCGCGAAGTATTGGATTCCGTATTACTCGCAAAAATATAATATTGATCAAGCCATTTGGTTGGATGGAGACGTAATTGTTGAGGGAGACATAGAAAAATTATGGAACGTTGATTTAGCAGATAATTATCTGGCCGGCGTACCTGATGTTATTAGCGCCGTGCTCCACGCTAAGGTTGGAAGTAAATTTGCTGGCCATACGCTTAACGCCGGAGTGCTGTTATTCAATTGCAATAAATTGCTAGAATTTAATTTCTTGGAGAAGTTGGCTCAGGAAACTAACGCATTACAGGACAATGCATTGTTCGTAGAGCAAGAAGCTTTAGCCAGAGTAGCTTATAATCATCAGTTACTTTTGCCTTACAGATATAATGTTCAAACTTTTCAGGATGTTGGTTATTCTGTACTTTCTTCAGATCTCTTTTCGGGCATCATGCACAATTGGCTAGGTGCCGGTGGATTGGATTTGAAGAGATATTTACAACCATCGTGCTCCGATGGCCTAATATATCACTATTGTGGTTGTTTACGTCCTTGGACAGCAAGCGGAGTGCTCAATCCTTATACCGATAGATGGTATCGATATTTGAAATTAACACAATATTATGACTTTTCGGCAGTGATAAAATCGGATCTGCTTTGTGGAGCTTCTACCGGAGTTAAACGGGTTACACAAACTTACCGCTGGATTCGCGCAGTGTTACGATCCTGAGCTTACCAGTGCACTTTTGAGCTAATCGGGTTTTTTTACTCAATGTACGAGGAGATAGATTGACGTAGATAACCTTTGAGACGTCTACCTTGTAAAAGGGTACGCAAAACTGTAGGGTGTCGTAGATAGGACTGAGTCATTTTCCTGATTTAATGGCGATGTGCTTGACCGTTAACTTCTTTACTTCATCTGAAAATCTCTTCGAGAATAATACCTTAAGGATGGACGTGATTGAGTTATCTCCCAAAAACGAGAGGTTTTTTGTTTTGGTTGAAAGAGAAATAAATATGGAGCTTATGGAAAGCGATAAAGCCGTGACACATACGATCAATTTTTGTCCAAAACCATCTATTGTCTGGGATTGGACGGCGACATTCGCAAGAAGGAGCGAAAATTCCCCAAGTTGAGCCAAAATTATGCCAATCGAGACCGATTTAGCCATTTCGATCGAAAATACCCTAAGTAGAAGACTGTTGGAGACTATCTTCCAAATCGTTACCCCAAGCAGAGTCAGGAGAACCACATACCAATTGTCGATCAAAAATTTAACATCAAACATTAAACCAATCGACAGGAAAAACGCCATTAGCAATACATTTTGAATCGGCTTAACACTATTAATAACATTTTGCCGCTCTTGGGTATTGCCTATGAAGAGCCCCGCCAAAAATGCTCCGTAAGCCTCGGATAATCCAAACAGCACTACTATCGAGGCAGCCGCAAAGCATAATCCCAGAGTGACGACTGGAGTCAATTCGGCATTAGAGAGGAACCTCAGTGACGGCACGATAATCTTCTCTCTCCGTCCGAGATATTTGATCAGTAAAACGACTAAACCAATCGCGACGATCACATCGAAAATTATGGATATACTAAGGGCGTTTTTACACTCCCTCATAATGAGCATCATCGGGACGATGACGATATCTTGAGCAACCAGTATACCTATCGAAATGTGCCCAACATCAGTTCGGAGCTCACCAATGTGCTCTAAAACCTTCACGATGGCCGCCGTCGAAGACAGGGATATTATAAAGGCCACCAATAAAGAAACATAAATTGGCCAATTAAAAACGAATGAAAATAATAATGCCAAAATAGTATTCGTCCCGACCTGAATAAGCGTAAATAAAGTAGGAATCTTCCACATTTTTAAAAATGATTTTATATTCAACTCCATGCCAATGACGAACAGTAATAGAAGAATTCCAAGTTCAGAATAAAAATGTATTTGATCTTGCGATGAAATAAAACTAAATCCACTCGGTCCGAACATTACTCCGGCCAAGATATATCCAATCATTATCGGTTGATTTAATCTCGCGAGCAATACCCCGGAGATGGCCGCAACCAAAATGACTACCGTTAGATGTGCAAAAACATACTCGTTATTCATGGCGCGAGTATTGTAACATACGGGGATATGAGCAGGACAGATCTAAATGTTGCAATAACGGCAATAAAAAGCAAGCTTCCGCTATCAAAAATAGTCGGAGCCGATGTTGTTTTGAAGAAAAAAGGCCGCGAATTTGTCGGTCAATGCCCTTTTCATCTCGAGAAAACTGGCTCTTTTTTTGTAAATGATGATAAAGGAACTTTCTACTGCTTTGGGTGCGGCGTCTCGGGAGATCTCATAGATTATGTGACCAGGAAGGATGGAATTCAGTTTCGTCAGGCAATCGAAAAATTGGCAGCCTTGGCAGGTATCAAATTGCCAGAACGAACCGAATTTCGCCCTGGTACCGAAAATCAAAAGAAACTACTGCAAAAAGCAGTCGAATATTTCATGGATAACTTACTAGCCAATCAAAGGGCTCAACAATACTGCGCCGATAGAGGCATTGACCCTGATCTCATAGAAAAGTTTTCTATTGGATATTCCGGATTTAAGCAACAATTATTACCAGATTATTTTAAACGATGCGGATTTACTGATTCCGACGTAGAGGAATCTGGACTCTTCATCAAAAAGGAGGATGGCTCCGTAAATTGTGCAAGATTTGTGGATCGCATCATATTTCCCGTTTTTGACAAAAATGGATGGCCGGTAGCTTTCGGTGGTCGCAGCATTGCCGAAAATATTACTCCTAAGTATTTGAATTCTCCCGAATCAGAGATGTTTCGAAAGAGAGAAGTACTTTACGGATATAATATTGCTTCTCGTAACGTTTCAAATTTAAAACCATTTATTATTGTCGAAGGATACATGGATGTCATCATGATGCATAAATTTGGATTCGATACGGCCGTTGCTTCGATGGGTACAGCCTTTTCATCCGAACACCTCGCTAAGGCCTGGAGATATTCCAATGAGCCAATCGTTTGTTTCGATGGAGATACCGCGGGGCGGGGAGCTATGATTCGCCTAATGCTCCTGACGATGCGATATTTACAACCAGGTAAAAGTCTGCGATTTTGCGAATTGCCAAGCAATTTTGATCCCGATTCTGTCTTAAAGAACGAAGGAGGAAGTACTGAAATGCAGTCTCTTTTGGAGATTTCATTACCATTAATTGACTTTTTTTGGAATGATCAATTACGATTGCGTGACGAAATTCCAAGTAAAACGCCTGAATACATTGCGCAATGGAGTAAAAATATCGACGTAGCTATAGATAGTATTCAGGATCAAGAAATCAGAAGACTGTATCGAAGTGATATAAAAAATAGATTATTCGCAGTATCACATAAATCGAAACGAGGTAAGAATTTAGCCATTACCCTGAATAAGACACCATCATTTCATATTGACAGACGAGGAAAAGCCTTGTTAAGGGAGGCAACTTTGTTGTACGCTGCCATAATGCGGCCTTCTGTAATTTGGTCTGTGGCTGAAAATTTGTCGACAGTGAATTTTTCTGACCGTAGATTCGAGAAAATTAAGAGAATTGTTTTGGATTCAATAGAAAATGAGTCATTGAATTTTACGGGGGTTGAGGATGTTATCGGCGATATATGCTCGATGTGCCGTCAGAATTGTAACATAGATGCAATGAATGACACAGACGTCCTGCGATTTTGGGATGAGGTCTTCAAAATTGGATTTACTGGAAAGGTGCAGCAAAAAGAAATCGCTTCGGCCAAGAAGGAATGTGATGATGGACTAGATTTTGCAACTTGGGAGCGCTTGAAAGCAATTAAAATAGATTCTTTGTATAAAAAATCTGATACTTGAATTTTGGGGAATGGAGCGATATGACTGATAATGATAAATTAAATGATGACTTGAGCGTCGAAGAACAGTTTATTGCCGAAGATCCGAATGTCCTGGCTTTGGTTAAAATCGGTAGAAGTAGGGGATATTTGACATACGAAGAACTGAATGAGATGCTTCCAACTTCCGAATACGATTCCGAGAAAACGTCTACCATCGTGTCGTACCTCACAGATCTTGACATCAAAATTGTCAACATAGAGGAAGAAGAAGCCATCTTACTTGATGCCAAGGATGAAAGTGGTCAAATCATAACTGATATCGAGCTTTCCGAAGCTCCCAATGAAGAATCAAAGGGAGACGACCCAGTCAAATTATACCTAAAAGAGATGGGGAACGTTAACCTATTGTCACGAGAAGGTGAAATTCTAATCGCAAAAAAAATCGAGGAATCGATTAATGCGCTATATGGTATCTTATGTGAAAGCATCTTGACCGCAGAATTGATTTCATCGCTTAAAGAAAAATTACTCGATGATATTATTTTAGTTAAAGATATCGTAGCATCTAACAATTCATCATTCGAGATCGATCAATTCCAAGATTCTGACGATGAAACGGTCGATGAAGAAGAGCAGGAAGCTAGTCAAATTGTCAGCAATGACGAAGAAGTAAAGCGTAGATTACTCGATCTGTTCGATAAATTTTTGAAGCTTTTTGAGGAGCTTTTTACCAAACAGCAAGACATGAAGTTTAATTTCGCAAAATTGGAGGAGAGTAAAAAATATCAAGAGTTGAAATCAGAGACACTTGCTACTTTTTTCGAGATAAATCTAAATGAGCGCAGGATATATAGCTTGAAAGAATCCATTCTTTCGCTTCTTTCTGGAATTCCAGAAACGGAGAGAAAATTGGTGTCTCATGGAGAAAAATTTGGGATAAAAAGATTGGAATTAATCAAGTACTTTATTGATCAGAATTTTGATGCAGACTGGCTCGATAGAATCGCAGCTCATCAATCAAAAGGATGGAAGGATTTTTATACTGAAAATATGCCATCCTTGGCAAATTTGGTACAATCAGCTTCTGAAGTAGAAAATCGTCTTAAAGTTCCGTTTCAATTTTTCAGGCATAACCTCAGTATAATGCAGCGCGCTGAGCGGGAGATAGCGAGGGCTAAGAAGGATATGATAGAAGCCAACCTTAGGCTCGTCATTTCGATTGCCAAAAGATATACCAACAGGGGGCTACAATTCCTGGATTTAATTCAAGAAGGGAATATTGGCTTAATGAAGGCGGTTGATAAATTTGAGTATAAAAGAGGATATAAATTTTCGACGTATGCGACATGGTGGATACGGCAGGCCATTACGAGGTCAATCGCCGATCAAGCTAGGACGATCCGAATACCAGTTCACATGATAGAAACGATCAATAAACTCGTCAGAATGTCGAAACAGTTAATGAGTGAACTCGGCCGCGAGGCGACCCATGAGGAGCTCGCAGAGAGGCTTGCGATGCCCGTCGACAAAGTTAGGAAGGTGATGAAAATTGCGAAAGATCCAATTAGTTTAGAAACTCCGATCGGTGATGAAGATGAAAGTCACCTTGGAGATTTTATAGAGGACAAGAGCGTTGTTATGCCTATCGATGCGGCAATTCAATCCAATCTCAGATCTGCTACAACGAAAATACTTTCTACTTTGACGAGTAGGGAGGAAAAGGTCTTGAGGATGAGATTTGGAATAGGGCTACAATCTGATCATACCCTCGAAGAAGTCGGCCAGCAGTTTGCCGTTACGAGAGAACGAATTCGCCAGATAGAAGCGAAGGCTCTGAGAAAACTAAAACATCCAAGTCGTTCCAGAAAATTAAGGAGCTTCTTAGATAGTTAATGGAGGAGTTTTAGTGTGAGCGTTGAATCGAGATTGGCTAGATTGGGCAAATTTCTTGATATTTTCTTGGGGAAAGTGAGATTCGTGATGAATGGTTTCGTCAATGAGGCCAGAGGAGGGGCTCGTAGTTCCAGATATGAAAAGGGTCATAAAGCTCGCCAGCAACCTAGTATGGCATCTCCTTATGCAATCCTATTATTCGACAGTGTCGTTGCTTTTTTATCTATCTTCATCTCTATTCATCTACGCATTGGAATGGATTTTTTGGATTATTCACAATCCTATATCATAAAGAATATGTTCGTTTTTGGACTTGTTAGTTCGAGCGTTTTTCTGTGGCTGCAGATTCACCAATCATTCTGGCGATATACTTCGATCGAAGATATGGCTCCGATTTTTCTTTCGGTAATTCTGTCGAATCTCTTATTTTTTCCGCTCATGATTTTGATGAATCAAGAAGATTTCCTGCCGTATTCAGTTTTGATAATTAATATTTTCGTGCTTAGTTTTATGCTCATGATTCCGAGATTCCTAACAAGGATGATGTATAATCAGAAGATAAATAAAATCAAAAAATACGGGGATTTACATCATGGAAATAATTCTCGCAAACAAAGTGATTCTCCGCAAGTTATTTTAATTGGCAGCACTGCGGCAAATGAAATCTTTTTGCGCGAAGTTATCAATAATGAGGATATTACATTTAATTTCACTCCGGTTGGAATATTAGCTATGGATCCAGAAGACATCGGACGTGTTATCAAGGGGATTCCGATTTTAGGCGAAGTCCGTGAATTGGGGCGTATTTTACGAGAATTGAGGGAGGACGATATCATTCCAAAGCAATTGGTCATCACAGAAAAAACTGTACCTGAATACATGAAAAACTTCCTTGCTCGATACGTACAGGATCACGAACTTCTTTTGATGCATGTCATTCATCAGTATACATGCAATCCAGTGACATGATTTCTTGGATAGATATTGGAATCGTCCTATCGATTTGTAATAAACGTGAAAAATACAAAATAGCCAATATATTCACAAAAGATCGTGGAGCGATTATGGCGATGATTGAGATAAATTCCAGTATAACTAGTTTTTCAACGGTAAATATCGAATGGCGAGGGAAAAGTGACGGAGCATTGGGGTTCTGGAGAATAATAGATTTGAGTCAAAATTGGTTAAATCTTATTAAATTACCGACGCACACATTCATTTGCCAGAGAGTTTGCTCCATTTTAAGCAAAATTCTTCCGCCCGGCGTAAAATTTTCAGAATTATTTGAATACGTTCAGAGGTTGGCAAAGGAAATTCATACTCGCTCGACACAAGAAGCTATGCGATTATATGCGTGTTTCGAATTCTTATTATTGAAAGCGTCTGGATATGGATTTGATCTCCAAATTTGCGGAGTTTGTGGACAAAGAGAGCTAATAGAATTCATTTCTCCGAAGACGGGGCAGGGAATATCTTCTCGATGCGCTGGTCGTAACAGTACGAGATTGTTCGAAGTTCCCGACATCTGGCGGATTTGGGATAATAATGGAGTATATGAATTCGAATCGTGTTTAATAGAGTTTGCTCATTCCTCGATAGCCATTACCAATTATTTTATCGAGAAACATCTACTACCACCGAATACCTTGTCGATTGGAAATCGATCGCATCTACTTCCGCTGTCTATGCTGAGTGTTTCCTGACGTAATCCATAGCATCTCCTTATCGGTCTGAATTTATCAACTCTGATCCTAAAAATTTATTGTCAGGGCAATGGAGACTGAGTGTTCAAAGTTTAGCACTTTATTTCTTCTCGCTTATTTCGTACCATGATTCAGATATTTTTACCTTCAAAATCTAATCGTGGAGAAGAAGAAAGGCGGCCGTGACTAAAGTGAACACGCAAACTCCACTCATGACCCAGTACGCTGCTATCAAGAATCAATACCCAGATTGCCTGCTCTTATTTAGACTTGGAGATTTTTACGAGCTTTTTTTTGAAGATGCAATCGATACGGCCAAAGAATTGGGCATCGTCTTGACGCATCGGCAGGGGGCTCCTATGTGTGGAATTCCGTGGCATGCTCATGAAATGTATCTTACAAAACTCGTGAAAAATGGGCATAGGGTGGCAATTTGCGATCAAATCGAAACTCCGGCTGAGGCTAAATTACGTGGGTGCAAGGGCCCAATAGAACGCAAGGTCGTAAGAGTCGTTACGAGTGGTACCATCGTGGAGCAGGAAATGCTCCAAGGAAAGATTAATAATTTTCTTTTTTCGATTTCGAGTAGAGTTGGCGATAATTTGGGGATAGCCTATGCTGATGTTTCAACTGGTAGATTTTTTGTCGAAGAAATAAAATTCGAAGATCTTTTATCGACGATTTCCAAAATTGCCCCAAGTGAAATAATATGTCCAGACAATCTGCTTGCTAAAAAGGAATTTTTAGAAAGTATCGATAAATTCAAATCGATTATCATAGCTTTGCCCAGTTCCAAATGCTCACTAAAGTCTCCTATCGAGAAGTTGGCCACATTTTTTAAAATCAATTTTATTGATTCGTTTGGAAATTTTTCAGAGTGTATCCTAGAAGCGGCCGCAGAAATTGTTGAGTATGTCTCAGAAGCATATTCTGCGGATAATATCGGCTTATCTGCGCCGAAGTTAGTCAGTAATTCCGATTATATGTATCTCGATCATTTTACTAGGCGAAGTCTAGAAATCGATAAAACGCAGAGCGGCAATAAAAAGGGAAGTTTGTTATACGAAATCGATAAAACGCTGACATCTCAGGGAGGAAGATTGCTCGGGCGATGGCTAATGCAACCTCTCACCAATTTGCAAAAAATCGAAAAACGTCTAAGTTTTGTCGAATATTTTGTAAAAAATAAGACTATTTTACAAGAAATTCGAGATATTTTAAAAAACTTGCCAGATGTCGAGCGAGCATTATCCAGAGTGTTGCTCAAAAGAGCCGGGCCGCGAGATCTAAAATGCGTATCTGTCGCTATCGAAAAGTCGATCGATTTGGATAATTTGTTATCAAAATGCGAAGGATTAGCTAAACTCAGTTTAGCAATCGATTCATTAAGACCACTCCTCGATTTATTGCGATCTACTATTATCCAGGAACCTCCAAATCTGGTGCGTGATGGTGGATTTATAGCTAAGGGGTATGATCGGGAACTTGATGAATATACGGATCTCATCGATAACGGAGAGTATGTGATCCAAAAAATGCAAAAAGTTTACGTCGAAGAAACTGGCATCCAATCTCTCAAAATAAAAAATAACGGCTCGATAGGATACTTCATCGAAGTATCACCGAGCCATATTTCAAAGGTACCTTATACCTTTATCCATCGACAAACTCTCGGGTCATGTATTCGATATACGACACGCGATCTGACTGAAATAGCAGGGAAGATCTATTCAGCGGAATCCGGAGCTAAACATCGAGAAATGGAGATATTCGAGGAAATTCTGTCGAAAGTGGCATTTTTTACCGAAACCATTCGCCGAGTTTCTGATAGCGTTTCGTTCCTCGATGTCGTGACCTCGTTCGCCTTTCTCGCCATCGAGAATGATTATTCGAGACCAATCCTATCTAACGATAAATCATTTTGTATAAAAAATGGTAGACACCCTGTAGTCGAAAATAGTCTGCGAAACAGAGGGGCAAAATTTATTCCTAATGAATGCGATTTGTCGGCCGGCCGTGAATTATCGATACTCACCGGTCCGAATATGGGAGGGAAAAGCACATTCCTTCGGCAAAATGCGATCATTGCCATTATGGCACAAATCGGTTCGTTTATCCCGGCCGAAATGGCGACAATCGGAGTGATAGACCGGATCTTCAGTAGAGTCGGAGCCTCAGATGATATTTCTTCTGGGAAATCGACTTTTATGGTCGAAATGCTGGAAACGGCAGTAATATTGCGCCAAGCTACGGGTAGATCATTCGTCATTTTGGATGAGGTTGGTCGCGGAACCTCTACATACGATGGTCTCGCAATCGCCTGGGCCGTTATCGAAGAAATCGCAAATAACATTAAGGCGAGAACAATCTTCGCGACTCATTATCACGAATTGATCGGACTTAAAGATTGCATTCAAAATGTCAAATTTCTAACCGTAAAAGTATCGTCATGGAATGATCAAATAATTTTTCTTCATAAAATTGAGGAAGGATTCGCAAGTAAATCTTATGGACTCAATGTAGCAGCCTTGGCCGGATTTCCGGAAAAAGTAATTTCGAGAGCTGTTAGTATAATGAAATGTGGTATAATGAAAGAAGCGAGTGATGAGAATTGAAGTAGGGTGGTGAGAATTGAAGTATAATTGTGATCGAGGTTGGTATGGCCGAAACTAGCGCATTCGCTTTTAATAGTCTATCGAATTTCAATCCTAAAAATTACTCTAGCGCTGCAAATCGGAAAGTATCAAATCGATTACGCATATGCGAAAGTAAAAATTTAATCAATAGTTATGAAAAAGGCATATCGGCAGAATTATCGGCCGAAAAGAAATTAAGATCTAAGGGATATAGTATTCTCGGGAAAAGAGTCAAAACTACGTACGGTGAAATAGATATTCTCGCGAAGAAGGGGGCAGATTTGATTGCCGTCGAAGTCAAACAACGAAGGACCCTCGATGCCGCCAAAAATTGTATTTCGATGAAACAGCGGGCCAGAATATCAAATTCGCTGATGTTTATAGCTTCCGAGCTCGATGAATCATTTGAAAATTATAGAGTTGACGTGTTATGTTTGGATTCGGTTGGACGCTTCGAATATATAGAAAATGCGTTTTCTATTGCGGATTTTATTTCCTGTTAGCTTTTCTGTTATCGTGTCTGGTTGTGTTCCGATACTGGTGGGGACGGGCGTGATGACCGGAGGGTACGTGGTGATCCGGGATAAACGGGTTGGAGATTCTTTGAAAGATGCCGAAATAGAAGCCAAAATAAAAAAGAAATTGTACAAAATAGGGCCTCAATTATATAGTGACATCTCTGTCGTAGCCGATCATGGATGTGTTCTTTTGACTGGATCTGTTCACAATCCCGACTGGATTAGCATTGCCGAGAAAGAGACGTGGGCAACCGATGGAGTTGTCGTCGTCGATAATTGTCTGTTCGCTGGAGAAGAAATATCGGCATCTCAAGCTATGAAAGATATTTATATTACATCGGCTTGTCGTACCGCTCTTCTGTGTAATGCTACTGTCAAATCTGTTAATTATAAGGTAAAGACGATGAATGGGGTGGTGTATCTACTCGGAATAGCGAGATCTAATGATGAGCTAAAATTGGCTCTATCAAAAATACAGGCAATCAGCGGAGTCAGGAAGATTGTATCGTATGTCAGTATACAAAAAAAACGATCCTAAAAACTCTCCAGAACATATCGCTTTTATAATGGATGGAAATTCTACATGGGCAAAGAGAGAGAATAAGGATTTGATGGATGGCTATAAGGCCGGAATGAAGAACATGGCGAACATTATCCTGTCCGCGAATGATTTTGGCTTAAAATATGCTACTTTCTACGTATTTTCATCAGAGAACTGGGAGCGCCCTCGAAAATGGGTTTCGGATTTTATGTCCCTCTCGACCAATTTTTTAAAAAATGATGATACTATACGATCTGTATTGAGTATAAAGCCAAAAATAAAAATTATTGGTGACACGGCAAGACTTAATCAGGAAATGCTGGAGATTTTGTCCAAATATGAAGATGACACCAAGAATAATGCAGGAATGACGATTTGTCTCGCGATTAGCTATGGGGGACGTGATGAAATTATCAGAGCCGCCAAGAAAATCGCCGCCACGGGATTAGAGTTCAGTGAAAAAAACATGTCGATATATCTAGATACGAGCGGAATTCCTGATCCGGCATTGATCATCAGAACCGGCGGGCACCAACGTCTTAGTAATTTTCTGTTATGGCAATCTCATTATAGTGAGTTATTTTTCTCGCAAACATTATGGCCCGATTTTAAGATTGAGGAGTTAAATGAGGCCATTACTAAATTCGCCCGCAACCGAAGAACATATGGGAAATAACTTGAGATTAAGACTAATAAGTTCTTTGCTTACTGGCGCTATGACCATATGGATAATATTCGCCGGCGGGTTTTGGCTGTATGTGGAAATCGCGATATGTCTATGCGGGCTGCTCATAGAATGGAGCAAAATTAACCATACCAAAAAGACAGCATTATTTGTTGGGGGCGTAACATATATTACGGCACCGATGATTTTTTGGCTTTGGAGCGCGATCTATCGTCAGGAGGCCATGATACGGTCGATCCTCTGGATACTAACGATCGTATGTTCCTGCGATATTTTTGCATTTTTTGGTGGGAAATTGTTAAAAGGTCCAAAATTTGCCCCAAAAATTAGTCCAAATAAGACGTGGTCTGGAGTCTTCATTGGAGGTGTCTTTGCCTTTCTGGCCTCGATAATATATATATTCTTCTCAGAATGGCCATCCGAAACTAATTTCGCAAAAATCATCATGTCAGTTATTATCATAATAGCGGCCGTTCTAGGAGATCTGCTGGAATCGAAGGTAAAAAGAATTTTGGGTGTTAAGGATACCGGGAAAATAATTCCTGGTCATGGTGGGATATGCGATCGATTAGATAGTTTTCTCTTGGCTAGTAACGTCTTTATTATTCTGGATTACTCGCTGAAAATGGGCTTCATATTCGGATGACCGTCGAATAATGTTCCAAATGTTTCAAATATTTCTCTTTCAAACCAGTCGGCATTCCAAAAGATAATGGACAGGCTTTGGGCGCGGGCTTCGCCGGCGATATCAGATATGATAAATAATCGCCGCCCTGAGACGTAACTTACGAGCTGGTAGTATATCGAAATACCAACATTTTTTTCTTCGGGGAAATTTTTTACGGCAAAGCAATCAACGAGAGTTGAAAATCCGAGGGATGTATCAGATTGCAATGCAGACATACACATCAAAATCGAGGAGTGCTTTACATAAATATACGCATTCCCACTCTCTTCGATCGATTTGATAAAGCCATCTCCTAACCTTGCCTTCAGCAAGATACCGAAGTCATTTGACATTATTATTTCTAATCGATTCTATGGATATAACATTATTTCCTAGATCTGTGGATTGTTCGATCGGTTTGGGTGGTGTATCCGTATTATCCGGAGTAAATTCGAGGCAAAAATCCTCAGATGGATCGCTAAAAATCAGAATCGATGAAAATGGTATGTAAATGGTTTCATCCGATAATTCGAAGGCTAAGCACACGGAAAAACCATATTCGTCTATTCTCAAATCCCAGAATTCATATTGTAAAACGATCGTCATTTCATCGTCATCTTTTAGAACGTCGGCTATCTTTACTCCCGGGTGATTTATCGAAAAGGTAATGTATAGATGCTGATCCTTATAAAGACCGTTAACGGCGACGTGCCGCAGAACGTCCTTCATGACAGACAGCGAAGCCCTCTTCAGCAATTCTCCGTAATCAATTTTCTTGGCCATACCTACCAAACTCCTCAAGTAACACAGTGAGTAAAAAAAAGCAAACAATTGGGGGAATTCTGTTGCTCGGTTTCCCCCATACCGCACTCTCTACCGCCCGTAATTTCCTAACCAAAGAAAATATAAACTGACGGCAGGCTTAAAAACAGAATTAAAGGCCCATACAGGCAATTAAGCTGCTTTCTTACCCTGAGCCTGACGATTTTTGTTCCTAATACGAACCTGACGCCTGCTCCTGAGACTTCTGCCTAACATATTTTTGGCATTTATTAAAAAAAGCCCGATAACGGTGGTACAATACCGAGTGAAAAAACCACCTTTAATGCATCATGTCGAACCTATTTCGCCCCCTCACAAAAAAAAAGATGGATGGTGGAGGCGCAGGGTACCGCCCCCTGGTCCATAAAGCCTATTCCGCAATTCGTTTATCACCATAGTCACCCCAAAAAAAAGCGACACAGTCATAATATCACATACGAGCTTGATCGGGCAATACGGAACTATACTGGCCTGATCCACGCCTTAGAAGAAGGTGAGCGGAATGAATAGATGCAAGTTTTGTTACATTTTGGACTCCATTTGGTCTGAGCTAGGGTGTATGATATAATTCTTCAGGAATGATAATTTGACTGTATGAAGCGTGGGATTTTAAATCTATCTAGAAGCGAGTTGAGCGAATTTTTTGCTGGAAGAGGTGTTCCAAAATATCGTGCGGATCAGGTTTTCATCTGGCTTCTTCGATTCGGCAAAACGACTTTCGATGGGATGGCGAACCTTGATTTATCTCTGCGTCGCGAGTTGACTGATCTGTTCTATATATTTCGACCACGCATTATTAAGATTAATAAGTCAATTGATGGTACGATTAAATTTCTACTGGAGTTGGTAGATAAAAATACGATCGAGACCGTTTTCATTCCCGAAACACAACGTAATACGATTTGCGTATCCTCTCAAGTTGGATGCTCCGTCGGGTGTAAATTCTGTAATACAGGACATCATGGATTTATCCGCAATTTATCGACCGAAGAAATTGTATCTCAAGTTCTAATCGTTAAAGATTACCTAGAATTATGGTGTTCCAAAGATGAAAGAATATCGAATATCGTTTTTATGGGGATGGGAGAGCCGTTGTTAAATTACAGTAATGTTCTCAAATCGATCGAATTGCTGATATCTGACGAGGAAGATTGCGTATCGCGCCGGAAAATAACCCTGTCGACATCTGGTATTGCCAATATCTTAAAGATCATTGCTAAAGATTTACCATGTCGTTTGGCCATCTCTCTTCATGCCCCAAATAACAGGATTCGAAGTAGAATTATGCCAATTAATAATAAATTCAATATTAGAGATACTTTAAATGCCTGCAGTGAATATGAAAAACATCATGAATATTTGAAGATAACATATGAATATTTGCTTCTCGATAATATAAACGATACTAGTGAATGTGCGTACGAATTATTACACCTACTACGCGGTCGCAATGCTAAGGTAAATTTGTTGCAATTTAATTCTTGGGATGGATGTTCATTTCGGCCAACTTCAATCGGACGAGTCATCAATTTCGCGAGGATTTTAGAGAAGGGTGGAATAGAGGCTCCGATTCGAGCTCGTCGAGGAGAAGATATCATGGCCGCCTGCGGGCAGTTGACTTCAAATTAGGTCTTAGATTCCATTTGATTAACTGTCACCAGTATTTCCTTTTTATCATCATGAGCGAAAGATGTAGTGCCGCAGATTTGAGTCGATTCGTGACCTTTACCTAGAATAATCACGCAATCACCAGCTTTTGCGATACTTATCGCGAATTTGATGGCCAATTTGCGGTCACCAATCTCGATCGCGTCTTTGCAACCGTCCAGAATCTCGGATCTAATGAAGGCTGGCTCCTCTGTGCGGGGATTATCATCTGTTATAATTGCGATATCGGCTAATCTGTCGGCGATTTTGCCCATTTCAATGCGCTTCGATTTGTCGCGATCTCCACCACATCCGAAAACGCAAATTAACCTACCGCTACAGATTTTTTTGAATTCAGAAAGAGCTGACTCGAAGGCGGAAGATGTATGAGCATAATCGATGTATATTCGGATTTCGCGATATTCCAATACTAGCTCCATACGACCTTGCAGTTCCCGTATTTTTGAAAGAGTGTCGACTATGTCATTTGCGGATAATCCACCGCAATAAGCTATACTAGCCGCGCACATTAAATTCATTAATTGGAAATCTCCCATCAATTTAATTTCAATATCCTTAAAAATATATCCATCTATTGTAAGATTAAAAATCATGCAATCAAAATAATTACGAATATTTTTTGCTGTAATGCAGTTTTTATCATTCATTCCGAATGTTATTATATTTTTATTATATTGCGCGATGGATTCATACAAAAATTCATAATCTCGAGATACAATGGCCGGGAGGTTCGAGTCTAGTATTTCTCTGAATAGATTGAGTTTCGCATTGAAATACTCTTCTTTTGAGCGATGATAATCGAGATGATCGGAAGCTAGATTGGTAAACGCTGCGGCTGATATGGAAACGCTGTGCAATCTCTTTTGGTGTAGAGCGTGGCTCGATGCCTCAAAAACGAAATGGCTAACACCAATCGATTGCAAACTTGCCAAAATCTTGTGCAGAGAAAACGGATCCGGAGTTGTTAATTTTGGAATCTGAATGTTGCCAATTTGCATCACTAATTCATCATTGACAAATAACCCGACAGTTCCTAAATTTGCGGCTTTTTTACCGTGAATTGTCCAAAATTGCCTGATAAAATGCGCAACTGAGCTCTTACCGTTTGTTCCCGTTATGGCCACGCAATATTCTGGTTGCTCGCTATTGAGAAATTTGGCAAATCTGGAAGACAGAAGTCTGGTATCGTCTACGATAATGATTTCTTTCCCATTCGATACCTTTTCGGCCGCTGCTCTATCGATAAAAATGATGGAGGCGCCATTACGCCTCGCTTCCTCGACATGCTCGGTGAAGTTATCGCACAAAATTCCGACAAAAATGTCGCCACTTGCTACGATTTTCGAATTTATCCTAATATTTTTTACGTTTTGCAATCCCATAATCGCAATTTTGGTAACATTTCACTTAATATTTTATTATAACGGTATTGTGACGGTCTACTCAACCTGGCAAAGCTGGTGATTTTTGCAATTGCTATCATAGGTATCGTATACCTCGTGCTGATATGTCATATCAAGCATGTTTTCAGATTCATTGGAATAATGGCAATTCCGTTTATTCGATTGTATCTGAACAGAAGGGTCGCTACTGGCCTGGAAGATGGTTCCAGAATAACTGAAAGATTCGGAATTCCATCATCGGTGCGCCCCTTCGGGAAGCTGATCTGGATTCACGCCGTTAGCGTCGGAGAATTTCTATCTGTTATTCCATTTATCGAAGAATTTAGGAGCCTCAATCGTGGGCTGAATATTGTTCTCACGACGACAACTCTGACGGCGGCCAAACTCGTTCAAGAGAGATTTCCGGAGACGATTATACATCAATTTGTACCATTTGATGTCTTTGCTTGGATCCAAAGATTCCTTAAATTCTGGAAGCCTGATGCTGTCTTTTTTGTTGAATCTGAACTTTGGCCTAATACTCTATTTCATCTAGCAGAAATGGCTATGCCAACTTATTTGTTGAATGCAAGAATTTCAGATAAAACCCTTAAAAGATTGTACTTCGTTAAGGCATTCTTACGCATTTTGCCATTCAAGCCTTTTCAAGAGATTTTTGTTACATCGAGAGAGATGAAAAGACATGTATTGGAGTTGGGGGCTAAGAATGTCGTAATAAATCCAAACATGAAGATAATTTCCACTGCATTACCGTTTAGTAAACATGTCGTCGCAGAACTAAAGCATAAATTTATAAGAAGGAGTACTTGGATCGCGGTTAGTACTCACAAGGGAGAAGAGGAAATCATTATCGAAGCGCACAAAAAAATACAAAACTCATGCGGTAATGTATTGACCGTTATCGCGGTTCGGCATCCAGATCGAGCGGAGGAAGTATTGGAGTTGTGCCAAAAACTTGGGCTCTCTGCGATTTTGCATACGGCTGCGAAAGAGCAAGAAGATCAGATTCAAGAAGATATCTATATAGTGGATCAAATTGGCTGTCTGGGAGATTTTTTTGAATTAATTACTACGGTTTTGGTTTGCGGTAGCTTGATTCCAGGCATCGGTGGGCATAACATTTTGGAACCAATGCATTTCCTATGTAACGTAGCGACCGGGCAGTATATCGAAAATTGTGAAGATATCTATCAGCTCGTAGAAGAATTTTGTCAAAAAGTCACTGATAGTGACGATCTGGCTAATTTCGTTGTCAAATCTATACAGACATACAGGCGATCCCTGCTTATGAAGAACACGATGTTCGTCAGAGATTGGCGCAGGTCCATAAAACAGCTCACTCGGGCGATATATGGTTAAATTGATTGTGTCGCCATTGATCTGATCGTTGTGTCTGAATTCAAAATTTGATCATTAATAGAATTTGCAAATTAGCGGATTTGTGCTAGCATCACTCTTGAGGATGCGGATGTGGTGGAACTGGTAGACACGCAAGATTTAGGTTCTTGTGGCGAGAGTCGTGGGGGTTCGAGTCCCTTCATCCGCACCACTGGGTTTTTCATTTTCATACCGTTTTTTTTGGGAGAGCACGTTGAAGCCGAACGGAATTTCCTCTGTCATCGATCAAATTTTAGATAATTTTTTTTTAATTCAGAAAAATGTTGACGATGTTTCTGAACTGTATTGGTTTGTTATTCGGGAAGTGGAGCGTGTTCTCATACATAAAGCATTCCATTTGGCAGATAGAAATAAGAAGCGGGCAGCTAAAATTTTGGGAATTAGCAGAAACACTTTGACTACCAAAATGAAGGCCTTAAAGATAGATATTATGTGATGCGTGATCTTTTTAATTTAAGGGCAACTTCAAAGCGATCTATTTTTTTCTTGATGTTAAATTTTGCTTCGAGGAAGAATGGAGGCATAGTTTGGCGAGGCTGTTTGGCCTGTTTCTTAGCCGGATCGTTTATTATCGCAGACTTCTACCAAGTTCAACCGGTGATATTGATTAAATCTTCACTCGACAACCTGATCGCTCCCGCCAAAATCTTTGCAAATAAAATAATCGAATTGCCGAAATTAATTTTAGGTCTTATTGAGATTAAACGAGAGAATAAGAGACTTCGGACTGAAATAGATGAATTGCGAGTACAGGCCATGGGCACGACTAACGTAAAGCAAGAGCTAGATGAGTTGAGACAATCCCTCAATCTCAAGTGTTCAATGCCAAAATTTCAATCAATTGAAAGAGTACTAGGATCCGATAAATCTTTTTTCGAGTCATTCCTCCTCATTTCAGCAAAAGAGCGCGAAACCAAGCCGCAAAGTGTCGTCATCTCCAACGAGGGTCTCGTAGGAATTGTTTACGAGGTTCATCAAAACAAAATTGCTAAGGTTATGATGCTTATTGATAACAAGTTATGTATTCCGATCATATCTAAATCTGGTGAGCGTATGATAATTGCTGGAGATGGAATTGGCGGACTTGAGTCCGTCGTAATCTGTGATACACATGTAGCGGATAGGATGAAGAATTTCAAGATTGGAGATGTACTGTATACATCTGGGGAGGGGGGCGTATTTCCTAGAAATATTCCAGTTGCCAAGATTCATAAAATAGATACGGTTAAGGGAAAGATACATGCCCTTCCAATAACAGATTTTAAAATGCTAAATTTTGTTATGATCCTTGATCCGATTCTCGTTAACTCAAATCAGTCAACCACTACGTCGCCATAATGACTAGTTTCCAATTTTCTTGAATGTAGTATGGTTTTCGCTAAAGCCCGAGATATATACTGAATCGATATTTCCAGAGGCATTACTTATAAAGGAAATGTATTCATCTTCGTCAAAATAATGCGGGAAAATATTTTTACAAGGGAATGAGAAGATATCACCGTTGACATGATCAAGTTTGGTGGTATTAACGCCGTTGCTAAGAGTTAAATTCTTCCCATCGTATGATATTGTTACCTCACCGTACATCTCACACGAATATTTGCCAATGTAAGCTTCAGGTTTCTTCATGGGGGTTGGATTTTTTTCGGCTAAATCACTGTGAAAATATGCCTGTCTCTTTCGGATATATTTCTTCCTATTGAGTTCTGCATCCAGCCAATCTGTTCCAGAAAACGAAAAGCACAGATCTAATAATTGGTTAACCATATATTCTGCGAATAGGGAATGCGATGTTCCGCCAAAGTTACATATAACTCCAACACCTAGATCATCATCATGAGAAATGGCGAAAAATGCAGATGCTCCATAGATTCCTCCCATGTGAAAGATAATTGGCCGCCCATTTTTACCATTGTTCGAATATGTTCCAACGAAAGTTCCGATACAGTAGGCTAGGTTATCTTTTTCATACCTAGATTTCACGAATTGTAGGTCGTCGTCTTTTATATTTTTAGCCTTCGCGATTGGGGAAGTGATTTTATCGAAAATGCTTTTAGGCACGATGGTTACGTTGTTGAGTGATCCACTACCAGCTAGCATCGAAATCCATTTCGCAAAATCTGTCGCTGATACATTGACTCCTGATGTGGCCGGAAATTTGTGGAAAATTCCGATGCATGGCAATTGTTCGATAACATTCTTGAATCTAGAATGCCCGATAACAGTATGTTGCGGTTTATATGTCAGTGGTTTGGAAATCAAACGCCATAAAGTTTTGAAAAATCCAAATTTCTCTCTATCGTGTCCAAATCTTGAGAGAAGATATTTGAAGTACCCGCATTTACTATCGATATAATCGGTACGAATTGCGCTCGAATCTTTCATTCCCATTTTATCGAAGATGTACTTCTGTAACAGATCTTCGTACTTTTCTCCGGTGGCGGCCTCTAAGACATCTCCTACTATTCCGAACACTATGTTCTGATATCCATAATATTTCCTGAATTCTCCTGGTTTTTGCTTTAGATAACGAAATGCGTTAAGTATTCTTGCTTTATCGTAGTCGGCCGCGAAGAGAGAATCGGCCGCAAAGTGTTTATATCCCGAACTGTGAGAAATTAGATCAAGTACTGTCATTTCGTCAGACAATTCCTCAGATGTCATAAAAAATTTCGGTAGATATTTTCTGACTTTATCGTTCCATTGAATTTTTCCATCGGCAACTAGCGCTCCGACTAAGAAGGCCGTGAAATTCTTCGTGACGGATGATATAGGGAAAGCTGTATATGGCGTGATTTCTGTTGGAGACTTGGAATCTTGAGTCGTCTTACCAAATACGGCGACGTGAATGATTTTGTCTTTCCGGGCGACGACGAAAGCACAGCCCGGAATACCGAGCTTTTTTATCCCTTCCTGGATAATTTTGTCCACTTTTTCTGCATGTTTTTTTATTTCAGAATCCGCTAACCTGCACTGTCCTGAACTAGCTAATAGAGGTAAAATGACAGCAATTGCAAAAAATTTATTAATTGTCTTTAGCATTCTCTTCCCCATTTAAGCGTTTCTTAACCATCCAGCGGTTAACGTAAGTCATTGAAATAGTATACCTGCGACCGCAGCAATACGGGAGATTTTTTATGATGACTGGAGTAGCTTATGGTTAATGGCATAAAAAATACACTTATAGTATGTCTCACAATTCTTGTGGCGTGCGTATTGTTTATTTCATATAACGAATACACTAATAGGTATGCTTTAGTTGCCACTAAGGACAACTCGTTATATATTTTTGATAAAAAAAGTGCCATGCTGAATAAGTGCTCTGATAATGGATGCACGCTCATTGAAACAAAGTTTCCGACCAAAGTTTTTTCTCCTTGGCCAGATTCATTACCAAGCAAGTTATTTGATGCACAAAAAAATATGGCAGACGAACTAATACAAAAAAATATGCCAGAAGAACTAATAAAGACTGATGCCGTTAAAAAAGATCCACCGACGACACAGAATGAACCTAAGGAACAGAAAAAGCCTGAATCCGAGACGTCTCCGGCAAATTCGGCAAATAAAGTATCCGAGACTACGAATAAAGAGGAAAAGGGTGAAAAACCAGAAGAGAAGAAAACTGAAGAGAAAAAGCAACCAGAAGCAGAGTTCGTAGAATGAAGCATCGATTGACTAATTTTTTTTGAATGGAAAATTGACGATTACCTTGAACTGGTGGGCGCCGCAGGATTCGAACCTGCGACCCACTGATTAAGAGTCAGTTGCTCTACCAACTGAGCTAGGCGCCCCTTAGTGACCTCTTTTAAAATGACGTTTTTTCTTCTGGCATCTCCTACGGGATTTGAACCCGTGTTGCCGCCGTGAGAGGGCGGTGTCCTAGACCCCTAGACGAAGGAGACAATCACGCTAGCAATATTATGTATTAATCCATCTCGCATAGCAAGTTTTTTAAAATGTGAATTATTTCCATTTGAAGGGTGGCGGACGGCACTCTACGCCAAAAGCGAGGATCACCAGAAGGTGGCGTTATGGATCGATTTATGATATCATACAGGTGTACGCTGTTTATCTGCTGTGAATAGAGAAGAAAACTGCATGTTAGATCCGATGGCCTCATTCGAGGTAAAGAATCTTATCCCGATCCATTTTTTGACGTTTGATCTCTCGATTACGAATTCCGCGGCGTATATGATGCTTACGGTCGTCATGATTCTGGTTTTTTTCGGGATTGGGACGAGGAATGCTGGCATGATTCCAACCAAGATGCAGTGCGTTATTGAGCGGATGTTTTTTTTCATTGGAGATATTGTTAAAACTAACGCCGGAGATCATGGCGCTAAACTTTTTCCATATATGTTTTCTCTATTTCTATTCATTGGCATCGGGAATATTATTGGCCTCCTTCCATTTGCTTTCTCTTTTACGAGCCAATTGATCGTAACTATTGGGATGGCTTGCATCGTTTTTGTAATATCCATTATCATCGGGATTTATTGTAATGGGTTACATTATTTCAGGCATTTCTGCCCGAAAGGATTGCCCTCATACATCATACCGTTTTTTGTTGTCGTTGAATTGATATCGTTTATATTTAGGCCGATAAGCCTTGGAATACGTTTGTTTGCAAACATAGTAGCTGGTCATGTTATGATAAAAATAATAGCTGGATTCGCCGTCTCATTTGTGAGTACGGTGACTTGGTCTGGTATTGCCATTGTACCGGTCGCTTTTAATGTGCTGCTAAATGTTTTTAAATTAGCAGTTTGTATTCTACAAGCGTACGTTTTTGTAGTGCTGTCATGTATGTATTTGGCGGAGTCTATGGCACATGAGGAAGATTAGTTAGTTTTTTTGAGAGGAATGTGAGGATGGATCCTGTAGCAGCGAAATTTATTGGCGGGGGAATTGCGGTCATTGCCCTTTTTGGGGTTGGAATTGGCCTTGGGAAAATGTTTTCTTCATTAATTGAAGCTATTTCTAGAAATCCTTCGGCAAAAAAAGATCTTATGTCGACTGGTTTTACTTGTTTTGCGATGGTTGAGTCGGTGGCCTTGTTGGCTTTTATTGTCGCAATGTGTCTATTATTTGTTGTTTGATAGGTAATTTTTATTATGATGCCTCAGCTCGATTCTTCGTATTTTTTTTCGCAATGTTTTTGGCTTTGCGTTTCTCTGACCGTTTTAGTCATCGCCTTTAAAGGTTATTTCATCCCTAAGATGG
The DNA here is from genome assembly GCA_031268935.1 of Holosporales bacterium. GTDB lineage: Bacteria > Pseudomonadota > Alphaproteobacteria > RUG11792 > RUG11792 > JAIRNI01. The sequence goes on from JAIRWL010000027.1 coordinate 23,040, forward strand.
ATAAAATTTGTCACTCCAGGGATCATTACATGGAAGAATGCTCCAACTCTATCGAAAAGTTGGATCAGAAAATTTCTGACGAAGAAGAAATGATAAGACGGGCTCAAGAGGACGAATTGCGCAGGGCGGCCGAGATTGTTATTAATGCCGTCAAGAAGTATGAAAATGACCTGGATACTCAGCTGAAATGCTTAAAAACTGAGAATGAGGCGAGGCTGAGTGCTACTCGAGATAGAATTTATAATGAAATAAAGGGGCTGGAGTCTATCTTCCAGACTCAAGTTAAAATGACCGCTCAAGTTGCGTTTGAACAATTGTTTTTGAGGAAATTTTAAGAAGTTAGTATGGAACTTTTTCGGAACGTATACACTTATCTGATTATCAGCTTTGGCGCTATGTGTATTCTGCTTTTCAAATTTGCATATGTAAAAGTACAAGATGGCCTGAAAATAAATATTGAAAGCATTAGGGAATCCATCGAAAAATTAGAAAAGCGAAGAGACAAGGCTAACGCAAAATACACCGAAGTTCAACGGGAGCTCATTTCCGCGAAACAGAATGTAGAGAAAGTGATCCAAGAAGCGGAGGCAGAAGCGAGGAGAATTGTGGATCAATCCGCCGATATAATAAGGCGTGCAATCGATCAAAAACGGAATGAATATGACAAAGAGGTGGAGCAAGTCAAATCTGGTCTGTATTCTGAATTACACCATAAAATATCAGATATGGTCATGAAAGAAATCGTAAAAGAAGTAAAAGAAATGCAATCTGATAGAAACTTTCAAAATGCTGGAATAGATGCCGCGATAGACAAGCTTGAAAAATTAGTAATGGATCATAACACATCTAATAAAAAAACCTGCGGACAGGATGAAAAGATTATTAAGGCATCGAAAGAATGACTAAAGAGGCTGATCAACTCTGAGAAGAGTTGATCACAGAATTAATGCTAGCCGATGTTCAATTTTTCCAATTGTTTGACGTTCGTCTTTTTGAGTCAAAAAGCATTGATGAAAAAAATCGAATAGAATCTGGGTACATGCAGATTATAATTCCGGAAATTATTCCAATTTGGAATACGCGTCTTGCTGAGAATTGAGGGTTCTCTTGGTGTGCTTCGGTTGGCTCTTGGCCTCTTTCTTTGGTCAATCTGGTAATTTGTGAATCTTTAAAACGCATTGATCGAGACTGTCCTCTGCTGAATCCTGATGAAAACGCAGCCAAACATGTTTTATCGCGGTCTTCCAAATATCCTCTCAATTGGTCTTGAATACGAATAGCTGCGGACAAATCGTCAAAATAGCTCTCAAGGGCAGTTGGCTCTGCCGTTGCAAAGGCATCGAGATCTAATCCTGATCGTGCCGCTTCTAAACCAGCATTAAATGCGACCAGTATATCATCCTGAGTAGGGATGAATGGATTGGGAGGGTATTGAGCCGATTGTACGGATAATGTATCTAGGATCGGCGATTTTGTCTCGGCAGATTCGCAATTCTGATAGCAGTTGACCAGCACCTCAAGAATTGACGCACATAGTAATTTTTTCATAACCATCCCTCCCGTTTAATATTAAAAAATAACTAAGTGTATTCGAGATGAAATGATTAAATTTGAGATTGAACCCAAACAATTGCATCCCCCACACAAGCTGAAATTAGTTTGTCACAATGAATTCGATATAGTCAAGATTTGGAAAAGTTGGAGTTCGTAGGAATTAACGCAACGTTAATCTCATGATGAAAAAAGAATGATGTTTCTTAATGATTTGCTGGAGTATAAAATTGATAGATTTTCAGAATGATTAATGTTTTTGCAGAATGCAGGCTATAAAACAGATATTTAAAAATATCGAAACGTGTCTCAGCTATTCCCTTTCAAAGAGAGCAAAATTGTTTAAGAAATTATGCGGAGAGCGTGTTATCGATTTACTTTTACATATGCCTTCGTACGTCATCGAAAAAATTTATACTGAGCAGCTATCTAAAGAAATGGTAGATCAAATAATAACGACGAAAGTACGTATTGATTGCGTCGAACAACCAAACGCTAGATCGAGAAAACCTATCATCGTTTTTGGGAAATGCGGAGAAGCGGTCGTCGAAATTTTGTTGTTTAATTATAAAATGTCGCAAAATTATATTAAATCAGCTTTTCCGATCGATAGTTGCATTTTTGTTAGTGGAAAACTCGGACTTTCTTATGCCAATATTTTTCAATTCGTCAATCCTGAAAAATTGGCTTCCAAATCGATCGCGATGCAGCATAGTGGATCCTTCAATATTTATCCTCTTACGGCTGGAATTTTTCAAAATACGATCTATGCCGCAATGAAGGAAGGTCTACGCCGATTAGATGACGATGATATAGATGAATGGTTGCCAGAAGATATTTTATTCAAAAACGGATTCCCAAAATTCAAGGATGCGATCAAAAGTATTCATAACCCAAAAATTTCGCAAAATTCGGAGCTAGAAACTGCGGAGAGAAGACGCCTATGTTTCGATGAAATGCTAGCCGAGCAAATAAATATTAGATTAATGCAGCCAAAAGGCCAGCCTTCTGTCATTATAAAAAACAATAAATCATTAATCAGTAAATTGATGAATTTTTTAGATTTTGAATTGACTGAATCACAGGATAAAGCTCTGCATGAGATTTTTACCGATATGGAATCGAGCAAGGGGATGATGAGGCTGCTTCAGGGAGATGTCGGCTCCGGAAAGACGATTGTAGCCATCTTGGCGGCGCTTTACGCCATCGAGAGTGGTTATCAGTGCGCCCTTCTGGTTCCAACTGAAATTTTAGCGCGCCAACATTATCATATAATCGCAGAATATTTTACCAGGCTTGGCATTCTAGTTGAAATGTTGACGGCAAATGAAACTGGAAAATTGAAAGCTACCATTCTAGAGCGGGTCGAATCTGGGAGTGCCAAGGTATTGATCGGAACTCATGCGATCATCACAGATCGGGTAAAATTTCATAATCTCGGATTGGTTGTGATTGATGAACAGCACAGATTCGGGGTTGGGCAGAGATTACAATTAATCGGTAAGGGAACTGCCCCTCACATCCTGAGCATGACGGCAACTCCCATTCCGCGGACGATGGTAATGGCGATGTATGGAGATATTGCCGTTTCATCGATAACCGAAAAACCAAAGGGTAGAACTGAAATCATAACGACGGCGATCAGGATCAATAAGATTCAGGAAGTTATTGAAGCGATCAAAAAAATCATTTCTCAAAATCAAAAAATATATTGGGTATGTCCATTGATTGAAGAAAATTCCAATGCTGATTATACTTGTGTAATCAATCGTTTCCATTATTTAAAAGAATATTTCTCTGATGATGTTCAGATGCTGTATGGCAAAATGAAATCTGCGGAAAAGCAGAAGATTTTTGCGAATTTCAAGGAAGGTCGAGCACATATTTTAGTTTCGACGACGGTGATTGAAGTCGGGGTCGATGTTCCAGATGCGACCGTTATCATCATCGAAAATGCCGAAAAATTTGGCCTCGCACAGCTACATCAGCTTCGCGGTCGCGTCGGACGAAGTCATTTGCAATCGTATTGTATTTTGATGTTTGATCCGAAACTTTCACAAATTGCTTCCGAGAGGATTCGTGTTATCAAGAGTAGTGGTGATGGATTTTATATAGCCGAAAAAGACCTACTGCTTAGAGGCGGGGGTGAAATTCTTGGCACGAAGCAAAGTGGCCAAAAAAAATATAAAACTTTTGACGCATATTCTTCGGAAAATCAACCCGTCATTTATGAAGTTTTGAAGCAAACTTCAAGACTTGCGAGCGAAATAGTTGATCAAGGGCTTGTAGAACACTATAAAAATCTGTTAGCAATACATGTACAGGAGAATCCGATAAATATCAAGAAGTCATTCTAGAAGTATGATATAATACATACGTGTAGGTATAATTCATGCGAGTATTTATGGACAAAAACACGATATCTAAGGGATTATGCTGCCTCGTTGGGATTGGTTTGTTTTCCTATATTGGATTTAAGGTAGTCGATATTATCGCAAAGAGGGATCTATTCATATCTGTTAAAGGATTATCGGATCGAATTGTTGCTTCTGATGTTGCAACTTGTACGATACTCATCGAACGAGATGTTGATCAATTCAAGACGGTTCAGGAAAGCCGGCAACAGGATAAGAAGCTTGTTTCGGAATTCCTGAAGCGAAAGGGATTCAGTGAGTCGGCGATCGAAATCGGATCGCCTAATATAAATAATAATTTTCGCTATAGTGAGAAGGTAGAAGGTAAGAGCAAATATACCATTTATGACAAAATCACTGTCAAATCATCGGATATCGATCTAATGAAAAAATCTGTCGTTGAATTGGTAACTTATATGGATTCTCACGGAACTGGAATTGTAACATGTGAGACAAAATATCGGTATACCGATATGGAGAAACTTAGAGTAGACATGCTTAGAGAGGCTACGATGGATTCTCAAAATAGGGCCAAACACATTGCGCAAGCAACTGGTACTAAAATCACAGGGTTGCGCAATCTCGTAACGGGACAATTTTCTATCGTATCTGCCGAATCGTCGGCGGATAGTAACGATGATTGGGAGGGGCGAGATGCGATAATGAAGAGGCTTCGAGTTGTAGTTACTACCTCATTTAATATTGAATAATTTTCGCATTTTTCCTGCCAATGCTTTAATAAAAATAGATTGTAGTATTGTTGGACGATGAATTAGCATTATATAAAATGAGTCGAGTGAAATTGAATTTAGAGAGGATGATTATGCAACACAAGGTATGCGCTGATTGTGCTACAATCATCCGCAGATTCGTGTGTTTTCTTTACGAAAAAGTGAATCGTGGATACCAATAGTTTGAAAGTTCTTTTTACATCATTATCCGGGAGGTATGCTCATGCTCTATTCGATGAGGGGAAAAGGGCGTCGTGTCTCAATGAAATTTTGAGTAATTTTGAAAAATTAGAGAAGTTTTTCCAAGGTGATGTACAAGCAAAGAAATTACTAACAAGTTGCCTTCTTAATAAAAGGGATCTCAACGCTTGTTGGGGGGCCCTTGGGCAATACTTGGGTTTCTGTCCAGTTTTTTTGTCATTCATTCGGCAAGTTGTTGTAAATCATAGATTTAATATTATTAAAAAGATAAAATACGTATACCAAGTTGCCCTGGCGAAATATAAAAATAAACGTAGCGTTACTGTTTTGTCGGCAATCGATCTCCTACCAGAACAGAAAGACAGAATTGAGAAACTGATTTACAGAGCTCTTAACGAAAAGATTATAATAAATTATAGTGTTGATGAGAGGATTTTAGGCGGTATAAAACTGAGATCCGAGGAGCTAGATATCGATGCTTCAGTAGCGTCTCAGTTAAAACAATTGGCAAAATATTTTAGAAGTATGAGATTGAGGTTTGATGTAAATGAAAATTAAGGCCGTAGAAGTTTCTAATTTATTGCAAGAGAAAATTTCTGAATTCTCCTCGCATATTGAAGTTTCGGAAACGGGATACGTCTTATCCGTTGGTGACGGAGTTGCCAGAGTTTTCGGATTAGAGAATGTTAAATCTGGAGAATTAGTCGAAATAATTTCATCAGAGACAGAATATCCCATCAGAGCGATTGCGACGAATCTGGAGGCAGATAATGTTGGCGTCATTATTGTTGACGATGATTCCAAGGTTCGGGAAAAAGATGTCGTTAAAAGAACATATCGTATCATTGATGTTGATGTCGGGATGGGGCTGTTGGGCCGGGTCGTCGATGCACTCGGTAATCCAATCGATTTTGATGAACCGATTGGCAACGTCACACGATATACCATGGAAAATGCTTCCCCTGGAATCATCGAAAGGCAGTCGATTTACGAACCATTTTTAACTGGAGTTAGGATTATCGATTCTCTTTTCCCAATCGGAAGGGGGCAACGAGAATTAATTATCGGGGATCGTCAAACTGGGAAAACGGCCGTCGCTATTGATGCTATAATCAATCAAAAGCAGTATAATGACTTGTTACCGATTGAAAAAAAAGTATATTGCATATATGTTGCGATCGGGCAGAAGAGATCGTCGGTTGCTAGAATCGTCAAGACTCTAAGAGACAATGGGGCGATGGATTACACGATAGTCGTTTCGGCGACGGCTTCGGATCCGGCCTCGATGCAGTACATTGCTCCGTATACGGCCTGCGCCATGGGAGAATATTTCCGTGATCACGGAATGCATGCCTTGATCGTTTATGATGATTTAACGAAACATGCGGTCGCGTATCGCCAGATGTCGCTTCTTCTGAGGCGGCCTCCTGGACGTGAAGCCTTTCCTGGAGATATTTTTTATTTGCACTCCAGATTGTTAGAAAGAGCGGCGAAACTAGCAGATGCTAGGGGAGGAGGTTCTTTGACGGCCTTACCGATCGTCGAGACTCAGGCGGGTGATGTAGCAGCTTACATCCCGACAAATATCATTTCGATTACGGATGGACAATTATTTTTCGAGACTGATTTGTTTTACAAGGGGATTAGGCCGGCTATAAATATCGGGATGTCAGTAAGTAGGGTCGGTTCAGCTGCTCAGTCGAAGGCCATGAAAGCCGTTTCTGGGAATATCAAAATCGAGATGGCGCAATTTAATGAACTTTTATCATTTTCGCAATTCAGTAGTGATCTCGATAGCGCTACAAAAAAACTCCTAGAAAATGGTGAAAGAATTGTGGAATTGTTAAAACAACCTCAGTATCAAATCCTTAGAAATTCTGAACATGTTATTATGTTGTATTTGGTAATGAGTGGATATCTCGAAGATATTGAAGTAAAAAAAATCAAGCAATTTGAGAAAGATTTCTTAGAAGCATTAAATGTAGAGTCGAAATTACTAGATATTATTGATGAAAGTAATGTCCTATCGGATGATATAAAATCTCAGATCGATACGTTCGTCATGAGATCCAAAAAGCAGTGGAAAAGCCTTAATAGAGAATAGGCAGAGAATGGAAAATTTAAAGGCCATAAAAAATAGAATTAGAACGATTGATAGCATCGTGAAGGCAACGAATGCTATGAAGATGGTAGCGACTGCCAATCTATCTCGAATAAGTAATTCTAATAAATTTTCGAAAAAATGTTGCGATGCTTTACTAGACATGATCTCGAAGGCAGTGAGTGAGGCGGCATTCGAAAATAGGCTTGATCAGGATTCGTGGGTCAATCGTAAATCTGGCAAGACCTTAATCGTGATATTATCGACTGATCAAGGATTTTGCGGATCTTTTCGGCAAGCGATAACCGAAGCGGCGAGGAAGGTTACTACGGAATACGGCGACTCATATATCGAGATTTTTGGGAAAAAAGGATTGCTGCATACCAAAAATAGATCGGTGCTAAATGTTGAGTCGATACGCATGAGTAATGTTGCGGAATTTGCCAGGCTCCTCGCAGAGGTTGTGATGAAGTACGTCCTTCATCACGAGGTTTTGGATGTTTTCCTTATAAGTGGGAAAATGAGAAATATGCTATCTCAAATCGCGAGGTGTACGAAAATCTTACCAATCGAAAGATCGGAAGTTCTCGATTCGGAATATGTCAGCGTGGAGGGGCCAAGGCAAGAATTTATCAACTCTGCGTTCAACATGTATATATCAAGATTACTTGTCGCTATGGTAACGGAGCATTTGGTTGCTGAATATGCGGCACGAGTGATGGCGATGGATAGTTCTGTGAGGAATGCAAATAGCATAAGAGATAAATTGAGTGTTTTGTACAACAACATACGTCAAGCGAAAATTACCCAAGAATTGACAGAAATAGTGGCAAGTATTGAATGTGTTCAATAAAAGAAGGTGTATAAAGTTATGAATAAAGCGACAGTCAGTAAGGATACGAAAATCATTCGAAGAAGGAAAAAAGTAATAAAATCTGAGAATGGAATAATAACTCAGGTTATCGGAGCCGTTATCGATGTTTACTTTGAAGGAGAGCTACCCTCAATTTATCATGCCTTGAAGTTGAAAATTGATAATAAAGAAAAGAATAGGCCGGCTCTAGATACAGATGCTGAAGAAATGAGAGACGATGACGTGAGATACGTCATGCTCGAAGTCGTGCAGCATATAGGAGAGAGAGTCGTCAGAACGATCGCTATGGCATCGACCGATGGAGTTGCTCGAGGAATGGAGGTTGTTAATACGAAGGCGCCAATTAGTGTTCCGGTTGGGAGAGTTACTTTAGGCAGGGTGCTAAATGTAACCGGGGAGCCGATCGACAATGGCCCGAAGATTAAGGCTGAGACGTATTGCCCAATTCATCGCGATGCCCCACTTTTCGCGGAACAATCTACAAAAACCGAAGTACTAACGACTGGAATTAAGGTAATCGATTTGTTGACACCATATATCAAGGGCGGCAAGATTGGACTTTTTGGAGGCGCTGGGGTCGGCAAAACTGTCTTAATTATGGAATTAATCAACAATATCGCCAAAAAACACGGGGGTTTTTCTGTCTTTGCCGGGGTAGGAGAGAGGACGAGAGAAGGAACAGATCTTTTTGGCGAGATGATGGCCTCGGGAGTTAATAATAAGCCTGGCGAAGAAGGGTCAAAAGCAGCTCTCGTTTACGGCCAAATGAACGAATCTCCTGGAGCTCGAGCTCGAGTTGCCCTGACCGGATTGACTCTGGCAGAGTATTTTAGGGATACCGAAGGAAAAGATGTTCTTTTTTTCATCGACAATATTTTTAGATTCATTCAGGCCGGATCGGAGATATCAACTTTGCTCGGCAGGATCCCTTCGGCCGTCGGGTATCAACCCACTCTAGCGACCGAAATGGGGAATCTACAGGAGAGGATTACCTCAACCTTAAGCGGCTCGATTACCAGTATTCAGGCAGTGTACGTTCCGGCCGACGATTTGACTGATCCTTCGGCCGTTACTTCATTCATACATATCGATGCGACGACTGCTCTGAGTCGTCAGATAGCTTCATTCGGTATTTTTCCAGCGGTAGATCCTCTCGAATCTACTTCTCGAATCATGGATCCCGTAATCCTTGGCGTCGAGCATTACGATGTTGCTCGGCGCGTTCAATTCGTTTTACAAACCTTTAAATCGTTACAGGATATTATTGCTATTATCGGTATGGATGAATTATCGGATGAAGATAAGGTGATTGTAAGTCGAGCTAGAAGAATTCGTCAATTTTTATCGCAACCATTCCAGTCGGCTGAAAATTTCACAGGTCGTAAGGGAGTATTTGTTGAGTTAAAAGATACTATCGAAGGATTTAAGGCAATTCTAAACGGGGAAGTAGATCACATTCCAGAGTTTATGTTCTCATTCAAAGGAACCATCAGCGACGTGATAAAAGCATTTGAACAAAGTAATTCGCAATAAAGAAGTTACTGTTCACCAGGATCGGATTTGATTAAACATCCCAAACATCTTGGGCAGACATTAACTTCGCCGTATTGAGTATTATGCCGCCGCGTTTCGGGCGATACTTTCCAGCACCTTTCGCATCTCGTACCAGTGGCCTTCGTAACAACTACTCCAACATCTGTATCTTCGTGGTATGTGGCATTGTGTGGCGTTTGTGCGTTAATTACGGTTGCTCTGGAGACTATCACCACTTCGGCTAAATCCACATCGTGTAATCTCTTTACTTTTTCTGGATGGCCGGTGATATAAAGAAGAATTTCTGCTTCGAGGCTAGAGCCAATAGTCTTGGCAGATCTTTCAACTTCCATCGACGCGGTAATACTTTTCCTAATTCCCCTAACGAACTGCCATTTTGCCACGATTTCTGGATTATACCATTCTTCATGAATTTTCGGGAATGCTCTTAAATGGATGCTCTCTCTTTGGACATTTGATGGATAATAGAGCCAAGCTTCCTCAGCCGTAAATGATAGAATTGGAGCTAACCAATGCGATATGAAGATGAAAAGCTCATTCATCACATTAATACATGAACGTCTTTTCACGCTATTTGTATTGTCACAGTACACAGTATCCTTTCGAATATCGAAGTAAAATGCAGATAAATCGTTGGCGCAAAATGAATGCAAAGCCGAGCAAAATCGCTGAAACTCATATTTTTTGATTGATTCTTTATACAGGGAATCGAGATCGTATAGTTGGTGTAGGACGATTTTCTCGATCTCAGGCAAGTCATTATAATCAATTTTGATAAGTGGATCGTAACAAGATATAACTCCCAGTAGATATTTTAAGGTATTTCGAAATCGGCGATAAATGTCCTGTTGCCTACCAAGGATTTCGTCTCCAATCCTCATATCTTCCGAATAATCGGAATTCAGGCACCACAGTCTCAAAACATCGGCCCCAAGTTTGCTGGTAATATCGTCTGGCGCTACTACATTCCCGACAGATTTCGACATTTTTCTGCCATCTTTGTCGAGGACGAATCCATTTGTTGCGACTTGTTTGTACGGAGCTCGCCCGGTTATACAGACCGATTCCACCAGTGAAGACTGGAACCAGCCCCGATGTTGATCAGATCCCTCGAAATATAGATCAGCCGGCCATTCGAGATCCGATCTATTTTCCAAGACGTAATGATGTGAACATGCGCTATCAAACCAAACTTCTAGGGTATCAGTTATTTTTATGTAATCCTCAGGATTATATTTATCACCCAAAAAATATTCATTTGATTTGATATGCCAAGATTCTATCCCTTCGGTTTTAAAAGTTTTAATTATCTTATCAAAAACTTCATTATCCATTAAAATTTCATTTGTCTTTTTATCGATGAATAAAGCGATCGGTACTCCCCAAATACGTTGCCTCGATATACACCAGTCTGGGCGCTTTTCGACCATACTTCTAATGCGATTTACATATCCATTTGGAAACCACTCCGTTTTATCTATCTCACTCAATAGCTTTTCGCGAATATCTGAAATAGAAATGAACCACTGAGTTGTCGTCCTGAAGATAAGTGGAGCCTGCGATCTCCAGGAATGTGGGTAACTGTGAGTTAATTTTGATGTATGTAGTAAGTTTCCTGCTTTTGTTAATTCTTCGATAATTTTAGGATTAACCTTAAATACATGTTCTCCCTGAAAATAAGGTAATTTCTCAGATAATAATCCATTATCCTCGACGACGTTTTCGATAGGCAGATCATATTCCTTACCCAGCATGAAGTCCTCGAGACCGTGAGCAGGGGCAGTATGAACCAGGCCAGTTCCAGCATCTATCGTGACATGTGATGCCGGAAGTAGACGGATATTATTGTCAAATCCAAGATTTTTTAACGGGTGCTCGCAAACAATTCCGCAGAGATCCGATCCTTGAATTGTTCTGATTATTTCGTAGTCGGTAATCGCAATTTCCTTTAAGACGCTCTCGACCAATTCGTTAGCGATTAAATATTGAAAACTGCCCACCTTAACGACTGAATATTCAAATTCCTTGGCATAGGCAATCGCTTTGTTGCCGGGAATTGTCCACGGTGTAGTCGTCCAGATAACCGCGTGCGTTCCGATCAAGCTCTCATCTTTTGCTTCTACGATCGGAAACTTAACAAAGATAGCATCACTAACTTTGTCTTGATAAATTAACTCCGCCTCTGCGAGGGCAGTTTTTTCTACGACGGACCACATGACTGGTTTTTTGCCGCGATACACTAATCCTTTCTTGACGATCTCGAAGAATTTTTCACAGATAACGGCTTCCGATTCTCGATTCATCGTACTATAGGGATTATCAAAATCAAATATGATACCAAGTTTCTTAAATTCATCTTTTTGAATACTAGACCAATATTCCGCGAATTCCCTGCATTTTGCCATAAAATCAGGAACAGGGATATCTTCCCTCTTCTTATTTTGCTTTAAATACAATTCCTCTATCTTCCATTCGATTGGTAGTCCATGACAATCCCAACCTATAACGAGGGGAGCGTCATATCCCGCCATACGATATGACTTAGCTACCGCATCCTTTAAGATGCCGATGAGCGCATGCCCGATATGGATATGTCCATTCGCATACGGAGGACCGAAATGCAGGATGAATTTCTTTTTATCTTTCGAATTTTCTCGAATTCTTTGGAAAATGTTGCCATTATACCATTCTTCGACGATAGACGGCTCTGTCGTTTTCAAATTACCCTGCATCGGGAAATTTGTTTTCGGAAGAAAGACAGAATCTTTCAGTTTTTTTGTATCATTTGATCTCATTAGAGCTTTCCGTAAAAATAAATTTTTTCCATTATTTCGATCATTCTGCGTGGAGATTTCCAAGTATATGCACATGCATATGCATTACCTGTTGTCTTTCGAGCGAACGATACTCAAACATTCCGGCGTTCGAAATTAGTTTAAAGCCACCAGTACTTAATTGCATCATTTCAATTATTTTCGATAATCCTTTATGAAAGTCAACGATCTCTTCGGCCGATGCGTTCGTCGCAAAATCATTATAATCGATATAGTTTCCTTTCGATATCATGAGAATGTGAACGGGAGCCTTTGGGGCTATATCATGAATTGCCAAATAATGCTCTCCCTCTAGGACGATATTAGCGTCTATTTCTTTGTGAATTATTTTGTAGAACACGTTATTCTTATCGTATTGCATATTGCATCTCCTTTTATAGTTTTAAAAACAAACAATCTTTTCAAAGTCTCAATATAGCAGATCCCCATACCAATCCGGCCCCCAAAGCTGTCAGTAGTATCGTATCACCTCGTTTAATCCTGTTATCGTCAATCCCATATTGCATCGCGAGAGGTATCGAGGCGGACGATGTGTTTGCATGTTCATGTGTTGTAATGATCATTTTATCGAGTGGAAAATTTTTCATCTTACACAAAGATTCGAGAATTCTCCGATTGGCTTGATGAGGAATTATCCAATCTATGTCGTCTATCGTCATATCGTTTTCTAATAAAATTTCTAGCATCGATAGAGCCATGTCTTCGATGGCATATTTGAAAACTGCCCGCCCCAGCATCGTCGTATATCCTCTGTGATTATTTTGGGGGCCATTATGAGAAAGAATGCTGTCATGTTTTTCCTTAGTTCCATCGGTATAAAGTTTGGTCGCAATGATCCCTCGCTGGTCATCCTCTGATGCCTGCAAAAGAAGAGCTCCCGCCCCGTCGCCGAATAGTACGCAGGTTGCACGATCAGTCCAGTCTACGAATAGAGAAAGAGTCTCACAGCATACCAACAAAATATTGTTTACGTTTGACCCCTTTATGAGGCTATCTGCAACAGCTAATCCATAAATGCAACCAGCGCATGCCGCCCCAAGGTCGAAGGCGAATGCATTGGTAGCTCGAATCTCCCCTTGAATTCGGGCGCTACAAGAGGGGAAACGTCTATCGGCCGTGGTCGTGGAAACGACAATAGCATCTAGATCCATAGGATTGAAATTGATCTGCTCTATTGCCTTTCTAGCGGCGATTATCCCCAAATCGGAAGCAAATTCTCCGTCAGAGACGATGTGCCGTTTTTCGATACCAGTTCTGGAGTAAATCCAGTCGTGAGATGTATCTAAAGCCTCAGACAATTCCTGATTGGTGACTATCTTCGATGGTAGATGGGCCGCAATACTACTTATGACCGTTTTCATACGGTCCCTTTTCCTGTTTCGAGGGAAGTTAGGGTATCATTTATGTTTGTAATGAAATTAGATTTAGCTAATGTAACGGCGGTCGATATGGCATTCGCAACTCCGATAGAGTCTGATCCTCCATGACTTTTTACCGCAATTTTTTTGAGGCCAACCAACGGAGCTCCATTATGTCGCCTTGGATCTATGGAATTTTTTATAGATATCAACATTCTTCTACAAAAAAGACACCCAATTTTACATAGCAAACTCTTTCCAACCTCCTCTTTAGCGAGATGTAGCAGATATCTTATTGTCCCCTCCATCGTTTTCAGAGAAATATTTCCAGAAAATCCATCGGTCACGATGACATCAGAAGTTCCTTTCGTGATATCTGTTCCTTCAATAAACCCAATGAAGTTAAGGTTCACATTTTCCTCTAGGATTTTATAAGCGGCATCTAAGATTTCTGTTCCTTTGGAGCGCTCGGTTCCGATATTAAGAAGGGCGATGGACGGATCAGTTATATCGAGAAGGACTTTTGCTACGGCCGCTCCCATTGCAGCGAATTGAGTAAGCTGAAGAGATGAACACTCAGTGTTGGCCCCTAGATCGAGCATAACACTCCTTCCTTTAGAATTTGGGATAATACTGATCAGAGCGGGTCGGTTGATATTACTAATCATACCGATAATAATCTTTGAGAGAGCCATGAAGGCCCCAGTATTTCCAGACGAAACGACAGCATCAGCTCGATTCAACCCGACGTGTGAAATTGCCTCGAACATACTCGTACCGCCGCTTTTTTTGATGGCGACGGATGGGCGTTCTTCGGAAGATATCATACGCTCCCCGGTATTATGAATTTCACAACAAGACGTAGGAAAATCGGAAAACTTGGCAATCGCAGACTCTATCGGAGCAATATTTCCGAACAAATCGAAAGATACGTCCGGGCAGCCCCCATCCAGTACATAACGTCGAACTCCGGAAACATTAGCGGGAACGCCGAGATCTCCACCCATCATATCGATGGCAATTCTAACCACAGAAAATTTACACCGAGTAGAAAGCCCGTAAGTTACATACTGCCGCCCAGCGGACGGGCCATTACATTCCGCCCGTTGTAAGTATTACAAAACCTGCAGATGTTGTGCTGCATGACGGGCTTCCCGCAATTCTCACACAAAGCGACATTCACCGGGAGGATAAAATCATGAGATCTTCTCATTCCTCTTTTAGATTTCGAAGTCTTCTTCTTAGGAACGGCCATGTCTGAACAACCACTGATAACCTGATACGACTCCGTTCATTGTTACATAGATAACCTTAAAGCGTCAAGAGCCGCGCAGCACAGAGATTGTCTGAATAACATAGATAATGTATGATTGAGAGATAGGATTGTTACAATTGTCATTGTATGACCTTAAAAATGCAAATGTATGACCTTAACAGTGCAAATCATCGGCCGCCTTCCCTTACTTGATTTCACTGTGGAGAACGTATTAATTCAGCCTTAAATGGGACATATCCAAACTTTGCCTGCCCAAAAAGTTAGGATCAAGGAGAATTTGCGGAATTAGAATGTAATTCTTTCAATTGAGACGATCTATGTGGTACCCTATTTCTGGAATGATTTCGATCGGAATAACATGAAGGAAAATAATGGAAATCAATTTCGGCAGGGAGTTGGGATGGTCATCGTCAATGAGAGGAATCAAGTATTTGCCGGGAAGAGATCCGCTACCAACACTCGGATGGTTAGTTGGTTTCTGAAAAAGCCGTGGCAAATGCCTCAAGGTGGCATTGAGTTAGGAGAAACACCTCTGGAGGCGGCTCTTAGAGAGCTCAGAGAGGAGATAGGTACGGATAACGTTGAGGTACTTGCCGAGACAGAAAAGTGGCTAGAGTACACATTGCCTCCTCAATTGAGGCGCAGAGGCAGCGAAATGCTGGGGCAACGGCAGAAATGGTTTTTGATGAGATACTTGGGAAAAGATTCAGACTTTCAATTACACCTTTCGGCTCACAGAGAGTTCGACGTATGGCGATGGATGTACTGGAGAAACTTGATCAGACTGTCTGTAAATTTTAAAAGAAACCTATACATCGAAGTTTTCAAAATTCTCACCCCATTAATGACTGAGGAAATTGATATCTCCAAGACAAGAGACGCAGGCGCAGGAGACAGGTTGCACAAAAACGGCAGTGAAAAATAGTAAAACAAAACGCCGTTTAAAGTTACTCACAATCATTTACATGCAAGAATGCAGAGTAAGATAACTGGGCATCACCACGTACGTCTTTATATTGCACACAGAATAGTTTGTAAAACTTTACTAGAGAATTTCTCTTTCTTATTGCTTGATCAGGTCTTATTATTGCTTAGGTCTTATTATAATTAGCTAGACTTCCTTTAATGAAATAAAGTATAATCCTCCCGAATTAAATCTTTACGACAATTCGGAGTATTATCAAGCAACTCATCAGAACATTAGCCTTAGTCCTGCTCAGTATCGGGGCAGGGAATTTCGGGGCCTCCCAAGCAGCGCAACATTCCTCCTCCGACGACTCTGGGCCCTCTGCCTCTCCGTTCAGAGGGGAGGAAGGGCACCCTCTGCCCGGGGGCAAAACTTCTCGGGACACCACACGGGGAACATTGGGGCCGACGCCGCCCGCACCATCTCCTCTCGAGCCGTTTTCCTTCCAAGGGTCACCTTCCGATCCCCCCTCAGTAGTTAATTGGATGATTGGGAACAATATTCACCGGCTCCATCGCAAACCGGCTTTCGCCAGTCGCATTGACTACCTAGAACAATTGGCAACTGATGGCCTCTTGGTGAGGGTCCCAGATCGCGAGTTTGTAGCGTTCTGGTACTTCCTACCCGACATGAGCCACCCTCGGAGCCAAGTAGCATTGTCGGTGTTCCTCATGGGAAGGTTTAAAGAGCAGTTCCGGAGATTATCCGAACCCGAGCTAATGGAAAAGTCGAGTGACATGCAGGACCGTGCAACCAAGTTTTTAAGGGACCATGGATATCCAAACAAAGGCGACGCACTCATCGTCTCTAAGTCACAAGATAGGATCCTCTTTGGGACACCCGACTGTGTGCGGGGGATTCGATTTTTATGGGGCCTTTATGGAGGTGGCCAATTCAGCTCTCAAATAGTAGTTCCTCTCAACCCAACAAGTCGCGGGCCCAGCATGCGGACGAATCCTGCCGGGAGGCTGTCGGGCATGAGGGCCTCGCCCACGCCAACCAAATAGAGGCAGAGGCAGGGTACGCAGGTAGGATGGGATGGAATCTCCATCCCTTTTCTCCTCTGAGGTTCGCTTAATATCCCCATACTGTGTAAGATTATTAAGCTCCTTGCATCCAAAAGAAGGTTTTGCTTTAGGAAAAGACTGATATATCTCAAGAACTCTTGCGATATTACGAAGCAATTTAAATACGGATCTAGGTATAGTATGATCTATAATCCGCTTCTTCTTAAGTTCATCAAACACTGTTTCAAGAACAATCTCTTTCGCAAGCAGATAATTCTTGCCTGTACCTTAGCAATATGATCTATACTCTTGTCTATTAGTAATGTACTTAGGTCTTTGTTTTTTTACGTATTCTGTACCTCCAGACAAACAACCATGCAGGACTCTCCTCTATAAGTTATTAATATTCATTTAATATGGTCTAATCTCTAAAGGACGAATTTTAGATATTCAGCTATTTAGAGGATGAAACACACAATATTACTTGATGGGAGTAGCACATATAAAGTATTATACAGAAATAGTAGAAATATATCTAGGGCATTTGCTTCACTCAGGCTAGAGCAGTTGGGTCCATATTGTTAGAGGAGATTCCCATGCTTAATAAGTTCATGACTTTATGTTTCAGTACAGTCCTGATAGTGGACACCTCTTTGGCCATGAGCCTTGGGGCCAAAACACCTCGGCAGCTCAACTCCCTGGCAGACTGGTTCGGGAGGCACCCTGGATACAACGGGCAACGGGAGGAAGTACGTCAGGGTCAAGCTACTGGATTCCCAGCCCGCAGCGGTCCTCGCAACATCCCCTCTCGGTCGGGGGTCAGCCCGCTTCGCCAGCTCCATCCAACATGTCAGATACCGTGGGTTCTACCTAGTTTCGGGGACACTCCCCTGAGCGCCCAGCGGGTCCCGAACAAGGGAACTACTCGGTCAAGTCAATCAAGGGAAGGGGCTGGGAGTGGTTATCGAACGGGGATTCCTCCAGACCCGGCGTCGAGGCCTCCTTTGAGGTACCAAGGTATATGGCGTTCTCGTTTGATCTAGAGGGAAGCAAATCGGATTGCAGGGACGATGTTTCTAGGAGCGCTGGCAAGGGCCCAGAGAACGGTCGCATCTTTAGATTCCGCTCATGGTAACAAAGAGCAGTTGGAAATCTTGCACAAGCAGTTCTCTGATTTGGGCCGTATCGGCAAGTATAGCGGCGACCCAGCACTTGCCCAAATTCGGGAGGAAGGGGGAGTAGTGCAAGAAGAGTTGGGACGGCTTTGTCAAATGCATACGGAGACCCCCACTCATCGAGACATACTGGGTATTAAACAGAGAATCGAGGACTACTTGAGGAGAGTCCGAAAGTTGTCGGGCACGTCCCTGTGGACTAGCGTCATCTCCACCCTGACAACCCAGGTAATGGAGTTAGACTTTCACATGAGGGACTTCTCCCGGGGGGAATTCGACGAGGTCCTTCCCTCAGTCCTCTGGACAATTGGTATGGAGGAAGTCCCCGACGAGACAGTGCCGCAAGACCCGGAGACGAGGCCTCCTTTGGGGTCTCGAAGCAGATTACGTCCTAGGTTGATTGTGGGAGAAGCGAATCGCCTTGCGGGGGATCTCTTTCTAGGCGGGCTGGCCAGGGCACAGAGCACGGCAGCATCCTTAGATCCCGATCATAGTAACACAGAGCAGTTGGAAATATTGCACAAGCAGTTTTCGGAGGTGCGTCGGACCGGCAATTTTCGCGGCGACCCAGTACTTGCCCAGATTTGGTCCGCAGGGGGAGTAGTGAATGCAGAGTTGATGCGGCTTTGTCAAATGCATCCGGCGACCCCCACTCCGCGAGAAATACTGGGCATTAAACAGAGCATCGAGAGACAATTGGGGAGGAGTCGCGCTTTGTGGGGCACGCCCCTGTGGACTAGGGTTATCTCCCCCCTTCAAGCCAAGGTGCTGGAGTTGGACTGGCGTATGAGGGTTCGCTCACGGGAGCATCTCGAAGCGGCCCTTCTAGCACTCATCTGGACAATTGGTATGGAAGACCACCAGCCACCCGAGGCCCTCGAGAATTAAGGCTGGCGACACAGTAGGCAGTTTTCTTTAGGGGGATATCTTCCTGATCCCCTATAATTCCTCCGTCGTTTCGCAACATTTATAAAGAACCTTTTCAGATATAAGCTGATCCATCACTTCTTTATATCTCTCAATCCTCTCGGATTGTCTAAAGAATTCATCATGCTCTATTTCGAGCCACTCTAAGTCAGTCAGGATGGCAGATTCGTATTCCTTTTTCGAACGAATATTATCGGTATCATCAATCCTCAACAGAAATATTCCGTCATACGCGTAAAGGTAGGGGCAAGAAATTTTAACCTTATGTGAGTACAATAACCGGAGGATTCCCAGGTGAATCGCCATCGGAATGATGGACATTCACCCCTCGCAAGGAGCACGCAGCATCATGTCAAGGAGCAGATTAAATCGAGCCCCCCTCCTCATAGCAATATTAGGACTGGTCCTGGGCTTGTTCATTCCTCAATCTCTCGCCATTAATGAGGATCAAGAGGGAGGAGAGGCAGGCGACCAAGGGGGGCCCCTAATCTTAGACCTATCCCCACTTCCGGTAGGTGCGAGGGCGAGAGACTATTTGGAAACGGCGCTAACAGGATCAGTGCGGAAGGTCCTGGTGGGACACTGCTATCTACCTGGGCCGCCCCTCGAGCAGGCAACAACCACAGAGGATATAGGGGCTCTTATATTAGGTTCCCTTCCCCCTCAGGAAAGCGAATCGGCATTCACCATTCAGCTGGTAGGTCAGGTAGTGGCTTTATATGAACCCATGTCCAATCCGATCATCCAAGAGTTCGTCTCCGCACTTCTGGGATAGCGCAGAATAAGTCTTCGGGCAGCGCTGGAGGAGATCGGGCTCCAGCTCGCGATTCCTAGCGAGTTGGGGGTGGGTAGATCCCAGCTGGATGTAGTGCGGCGAATGGCAGTTTGGGAGATCTCGGGATTGGGTCACCAGACTGGGACACCGGTCTTGCTTTTGACGGTCTTGGCTGGGAGCGCTCTGGTAGAGCGCATAAGCGAGGAGGCCCTTGCAGCATGGTGGGAGTATCCCCCCTGGGCAGAGTTAGTTAAGTCCATCGCGGCCGGAATCGGTGGATCCGCAGGGTCATCACAGGCCAGGGCGCAGGTAGTGGAGGACATAGTTCACATCATGGGTTCCGCAGGCTGGTCCTGTTCGGTGGCCAGCGAAGTGACGGCAGCCCTCACCACCCTGGGTGCAGCAGGATTCGGGTTAGGGAGCCTATGCCTAGTCCCCCCCCCCCCCCCCGGGGGGGCTAACGGTAGATGATATCGCGGCAGCAGAGGGCGGGGTCCCGGCGATGATCATGGCTCAATCTCAAGGAGCGATTCGAGCCGAAAAAAAGGATTTGATCGGAGAGTTCAGCTATGCGACTTCCGCCCTCCTCGGTGGAGCCTACTCCAAAGTCT